>NZ_CP076723.1:2881388-3181944 GCF_018986915.1 Geomonas oryzisoli | reverse complement strand
CTTCTACCTCTGCCTCATCGGCGCGAAGATCGTCCTCGCGCTCGCGGTGGGGAGGTCGCGGGCCTTCATGGGGAGCCGGGTTTACCTCTGGATCATGCGCCTGCTCGGCGCGCTGTTGACCTTCTTCGCGCTGCTGTTGTTCCGGGAGGGGCTCAAGCTGCTGGGGGTAGGGTAGGCGGGGATCAGTAGTGGTAGCGTGCCTGGAGAAAGTCGATGCGGTCGTCGCTTACCAGGTAGACCAGCCGGTGCTCTTGGGTGAGACGGCGGGACCAGACGCCGGGGGAGAGATACTTGAGCGGTTCGGGCTTGCCGATCCCCTGGAACGGGTCGTGCATCACCGCCTCCACCAGCGACAGGGCCCGCAATGCGGTCTTTCTGTCCACCTCCACCCAGTGGCGCAGGTCTTCGCGAAACTCCGGGTGGAACACCGCCTGGCGCAGCTTAGCCGCCAAGGCCAAGCTCCGCGCGGAGCGCCTCGGCCGTTTCCGGCTCGCCCTCCCGCTTCAGGGCGCGCTCCAGCGCGGTCAAAAGCCTCTGCGCGTTCTTGGGCGATCGCATCAGGTGCGCCGTCTCCACCAGGCTGGCCAGTTCGTCCGCCGCTATCATGGCGACGCTCTCTCCGCTGCGGCGATCGATGATCACGATCTCGCGGTTCTTGGTGACTTCGTCGCAAAGCCCGGCGAGGTTGGCCCGGGCATTGGTGTAGGTAGTCTTCAACATCTGCTTCCTCCCTCGCGAGTTGTACAGGAGTACTGTACGGCAACGCTCTTTTTTTGGCAAGGGCCAAGTCGAGATAGCCGCTCTCCTCAGGTATTCTCTATCTCCACCACGTCGATCTGCAGCACGATCTCTTCCCCTGCCAGATGCGGGTTGCGGTCCAGGTTCACGCCCTTGTCGGTGGTGGCGATGCTGAACTCGTCCGTGGTCCCCCGGTTCACCACCTCGTGCTGCATCTGGGTTGCGCTGCCGCCGATGGGGGCCGCCGAATCGCGGGAAAAGCGGGACACGGCGGAAGGATCCCGGCGCCCGTACGCCTTGTCCGGCGGCACCGTCACCCGCTTCGATTCTCCCGCCGACATCCCTTCCAGGGCCTCCTCCAAACCGCGCATCACCTTGCCCGCGCCCACCGTGATCCGCAGCGGGTCTCCTCCAGCCGTCGATTCGACGATTTCCCCGTTTTTGCGCAGCGCCGTGTAATGCACCTGCACCGTACTGCCGTACTTTACCGTTGGCATGTGACACCTCCAGAGCTTTGAGTCGTTTCTCGTGCGTTACATCAGTCGTACCCGGAAAACCGGTCCACCTCGACCCTGGCCAGAAGCCGTTCCAGGTAGCGCGACTTGAGTTGTCGGGCGGCCATGAGCCGCTGCACCGGCGGCAGCTTGAGGATCGCCCCGAGGATCGCCGCCATGGCGCGGTGGCTCAGGTAGGCCTGGTTGTCGAAGATGAGGTTTTGCAGCTTGCCGCGCTCGATGGCCATCAGCACCAGCCGGTGTGCCGTATTCACCGGCGTGAGGATGCGCCTGGCCCGGGGTGTGAGGCGGATGGCGCCGGTAGGGCAGTTGCGCACGCATACCCCGCACCCCAGGCAGAAATCGGTGGCGACCTGCGCCTTGGGCCGGCCACTGTCGCGAGCTCCCCCCTCCCGACCTCCCCCCTCCGGGGGGAGGAGCTGCACGTCGCACATCCCCTCTGCCGGGAAGAGGCCTTGGCCGTCGCTCATCCCCTCCCCCGGAGGGGGAGGGTCAGGGAGGGGGAGGGGTGTCTCCTGGGCTTCCATCGTGATGGTGCCGACCGGGCAGACCGCGGCGCACCTGCCGCAGCCGCTGCAGCGGTCGGCGTCGGTCGCCTGGACGAAGTTGGTGCTGTACATGGCGTTGGGGATGGCGAGCCTGCGGGTGGCGATCAAGGCCTCGCAGCAGCAGGCGCAGCAATGGCAGATGAAATTCACCTGCTGCCGCACGTTGTCGGCACACTGCACCAGGTTCAGGTCGCGCGCCTTTTGCAGCAGGTCCAGCCCCTCGGCGCTCTCCACGCGGCGCGCCACGCCACGCCTCAAAAGCGACTGCGCCGCCAGGTTCAGGGTCATGCAGATGTCCAGCGGCGCGGCGCAGCCCCGGTCCACCTGCGCCATCTTGTGCCGGCAATAGCAAAGCCCCACCGCGATGTGGCTCGCGCTTTTGATCACCTCGCTGGCGCGCTCGTAGTCGAGCACCTGGCAGGCCTGCTCGTCGGCAACGGCCTCCTCGTTCACCAGCACCCGCCCCAGGGAGGTTTCCCCCCCGGCAAAGAGGTCGCGGATGAAGGCATCCTCGACGTTGATGTACTGGAAAAACAGGCGCGCCAGCTCCTTCTGGTCCAGGTCGGGGCGCAGCCGCATCAGCGAAAACTCGAAGAATCCTGCCATGGGGGGAGGAAGGAAGTAGACGCGCCTGCCGTCGCGCTCGATGTCCAGCAGCAGGGAGCGCGAGGCGAGCTTTTCCAGCAGGGCCCGGGCCTCATCAGCGGGGAGATGCCAGATCCTCGCCGCCTTGGTCGCCGAAAACGGGCGCAGCGGCAACCGGCTCATGAGCGCTGCCTCCTGATCGCTGCACAGGATGGAGAAGATCCCGAGCAGGAGCTCCGATTCCGGCGCCCCCTGCGGGAACTTGTTTACCCGCCGCATCAGGCGGTGGTACCCGTCGTTTGGTCGCTCTGCTGGCACGGTCGGCTCCTATTATTAAAAAAAACACAATGTGCCAGTATAGCAGTCGGCCCATGCCAGGCAAGTTCCCGCAATCCCCCTCCCGGCATGTTCCTTTCTGGTCGGCGGGCTTCGCAAAACCTTACGCCGCTAATTAAAGCTTCACCGTCGGACGCCGAAGAGAAGTGGAGCGGAAAAGAGGGCGCGAAGCCCGGATCCGCCTGCCTTCTCGATCACTATCCGGCGTGGAGCTGTCTCTGAGCATGAAGAAACTGAGCCTGACAACCAAGATGAGCCTGATGGTATCCCTGCTGGTGGTGCTGGTGCTCTCCTTCATGGCGCTGTTTGCCGCGTGGTTCCTGGAAAAGCAGTACCAGGAGACCGTGTCGGAACAGCAGTTTTCCATGGTGAGCTCCATGGCCGGGGAGATCGACAGCAAGATCGGGAATGCCAGGCTCCAGCTCGAGGCACTGGCCAAGACCCTTCCCCCCCGGCTCTTCACCAGCCCGCTTTTGGCCCAGCGCTTCCTGGAACAGCGCCCCGACACCCTGGCGCTCTTCGACAGCGACATCTTCATCTTCGATGCCGGCGGCAGGCTCATCGCGGTGAATCCCCTGGAAAAGCGGCTGATCGGCAGGGATTACTCGTTCCGCGAGTACTACCGTGACGCCGTCCGCAGCAAAAGGACGGTCATCTCCGAGCCCTTCATCACCACCCGGGAGCACGGCCACCCCACCGTCGCTTTCGTGGTCCCGGTGCTGGACGGCAAGGGGGCCATCCTCGGGATGATCGGCGGCATGATCGACCTGTACCAGGACAACTACCTGGGCAAGCTCGCCCACGCCCGGATCGGGAAAAAGGGCTATCTCTACCTGTTCAACACCCGCCGCATCATCATCGCCCACCCGGACCAGCAGCGCATCATGAAGCGCGACCTTCCCCCCGGGGCGAACCCCTTGCTGGACCGGGCCCTGGCAGGGTTCGAAGGGGCCGGCGAGACGGTAACCTCGCGCGGGTTGCCGGCGGTGGCGGCGTTCAAGCGCCTGAACAGCACCGGGTGGATCCTCGCCTCCACCTTCCCGCTCACCGAGGCCTACGCGCCGGTGCGGGAGACCAAGCTTCTGCTGGCAGCGGGTCTCGTGGCGGCACTGGCGGGAAGCGTGCTGGTCTGCCTGCTCTTCATGAGGCGGGTGACGGCGCCGCTGTTGACCTTCATCCGTCACGTGGAGGGGATCGGCGACCAGGAGCAGGAGCTGGAGCCGGTGGCGATCCGGACCGGGGACGAAATCGGGACCCTGGCCCGCGCCTTCAACCGCATGATCGTGGAGCTGCGCCGCCAAAAGGAATCGGCGCGCGAGCTGCGTCTGGCCATCGACCAGGCCCCGGTCACGGTGATGGTCACCGACCGCGACGGCCGCATCGAGTACGTCAATCCCCATTTCACCAAGGTGACCGGGTACGGCGCCGAGGAGGTGCTGGGGCAAAACCCGAGGATCGTGAAGTCGGGGTATCACCCTCGCGAGTTTTACACGGAGATGTGGCAGACGGTCCTCTCCGGCCGCAAATGGCGCGGCGAGATGCGCAACCGGCGCAAAAACGGGGATCTCTACTGGGAGAGCGCCTCGATCTCCTCGGTCACGGGCGACACGGGCGAGATCAGGAACTTCGTGGCGGTGAAGGAGGACATCACCGACAGAAAGCGCGCCGAAGAGGCGCTGATCAGAAGCGACGAGCGCATCCGGCTCCTGCTGGAGTCGACGGCCGAGGCGATCTTCGGGATGGACCTGTTGGGGAACTGCACCTTCGCCAACCGCGCCTGCGCGAGGCTTTTGGGGTACGCCGGCACCGAGGAACTCTTGGGGCGCAACATGCACCTGCTCATCCATCACACCACCCCCGACGGTTCTCCCAATCCGGTGCAGTCCTGTCCGCTCAACCGGGTGCTGTGCGGGGAGCAGGGGATGCACTGCGACGACGAGGTCTTCTGGCGTGCCGACGGCACCAGCTTCGCGGTGGAATACTGGTCTTATCCCCAGCTGCAGGACGGGGAACTGGTGGGCGGGGTGGTAACCTTCTTCGACATCACCGAGAGAAAGCGGGCCGAGGAGGAGCTGCGCCGCGCCACCGAGGCCGCCGAGGCGGCCGCCCGCGCCAAGAGCGAGTTCCTGGCCAACATGAGCCACGAGATCCGCACCCCCATGAACGCGGCGCTCGGCATGCTCTACCTGCTGCAGCACACCGAGCTCACCGAGCAGCAAAAGGATTACCTGGACAAGGCGCAGAGCGCCTCGGGGGTGCTGCTGCGGGTCATCAACGACATCCTCGACTTCTCCAAGATCGAGGCGGGGAAGATGGAGCTCGAGCGGATCCCGTTCCGGCTGGAGCAGGTGCTCTCCGACCTGAACAACGTGGTGGACGCGATCCTGCGGGACAAAGAGGTCGAGTTCACCGTGGCAGCCGGCGACGGCATCCCGGAGTTCCTGGTGGGGGATCCGCTCAGGCTGGGGCAGGTCCTTTTGAATCTCACCGGCAACGCCATCAAGTTCACCGAGAAGGGGAAGGTGGAGGTGGGGGTGGCGCTTGTGGCCCTGGAACAGGAGTGCGTGACGCTGCGCTTCTCCGTCTCCGACACCGGCATCGGTATGGAGGCGAAGCAGCGGGAGGGGCTCTTCACCCCCTTCACCCAGGCGGACAACTCCACCACGCGCCGCTACGGCGGCACCGGGCTCGGCCTCGCCATCTGCCGTGAGCTGGTGCAGCTCATGGAGGGGCAGGTGTGGGTGGAGAGCGAGCCGGGGCGCGGCAGCACCTTCAGCTTCGTGGCCCGGTTCGGCCGGCAGGAGCCCGGGCAGGCGCCGCCCCCCGAGCCGCCCGAAGACGAGTCGATCCAGGAGGTGGCGGGGATGCGCGTCCTGCTGGTGGAGGACAACCCCATCAACCAGGAGGTGGCCCGGTTCATACTGGAGCGGGGCGGGGTCCAGGTCGAGCTGGCGCGCAACGGCGCCGAGGCACTTTCCATGGTGCACGCCCCCGGGGCGAGCTATCATGCCGTGCTCATGGACGTGCACATGCCGGTCATGGACGGGCTGGAGGCGACCCGGCGCATGCGGCTCGACCCCGCGCTGGAGCGGCTTCCCGTCATCGCCATGACCGCCAGCGCCCTGCCGGGGGAGCGTCTGCTCTGCCGCGAGGCGGGCATGAACGACCAGGTGGACAAGCCGATCAACGTGTCCAAGCTGTTTGCAACCCTGAAGCGTTGGGTGGGGGCGCTGCCGGGAAAACCGGAGCCGACGGACCCGGAGGCGGAGGAAAGCGGGCAGGACCTTCCTGACCAGTTGCCGGGACTGGACCTGCAGCGGGCGAAAGCGAGGCTGCAAAACGGCAAACTTCTGAAGAAGCTGCTGGTCGGCTTCCGCCGCGACAACGAAGAGCTCGTGCCGCGCATGGCGGCGGCCGCGGGGGGAGGCGATCCGAAGGAGGCCCGGCGCCTGATCCACACGGTCAAGGGGAGCGCGGGGAACGTGGGTGCAATCTGGCTGGGGAGCGCCGCGGCATCGCTGGAGATGGCCCTGAAGGGAGACGACGCCAGTCAGGTGCACGAGACACTGGAGCGTTTCACCGAGAAGCTGGAGGAGGTGATGGGCTCCATCCGGCAGCTTGAAGAGCAGTGGGGCAGCTCCGGGAGAGGGGCGGGGAGCGCGATGGCACGTATCGAGTGCGAGGAGCCCGAGCAGGTGGCCGCCCTGGGCCGCACCATGGTCGCGTTATTGGCGAGCCAGAACATGAACGCCCTGGCGGTGTGGGAGGAGATGCGCCCCCTGCTGGCGGGAGAACTGCCGGAGCGGTTGGACGCCACGCTGCAGGCGCTTGATTTTGCCGACGCGCGCACGGTTTTGCAGGAAATCATCGTACACCTGGAGCTAAGGACATGAACATCGAGGGGCCGGAAAGGGCTGCACGAGGCAAGATCCTCATCGTGGACGACACGACCACCAACATCGACATCCTGTACCAGATCCTCAAGGGGGAGTTCGATGTCCTCTTCGCCAAGAGCGGCGTCGACGGCATCAGGATGGTGCGGGAGCATACGCCGGACCTGGTGCTCCTGGACGTCATGATGCCCGACATGGACGGCTACGAGGTCTGCCGGACGCTGAAGCAGGACCCGGCGACGGCCGGGCTGCCGGTGGTGTTCGTGACCGCGATGGGAAACGACGAGGACGAGACCCGGGGGCTGGAACTGGGGGCGATCGACTACCTCACCAAGCCGATCCGGCCCCCCATCGTGCTGGCCCGGGTGCGCAACCACGTGGAGCTGAAGCACCGGGGCGACCTGCTGGAGCAGCTCAGCAGGGAACTGGCCCAGAAGAACCGGGAACTGGAGGAACTGGCGCGTCAGGACGGGCTTACCGGGGTGTCCAACCGGCGCCACTTCGACGAATCGCTGCGTTCGGAGGTCCAGCGTGCCACGCGCAACGGGCGCAACCTCTCGCTGATCATGTGCGATATCGACCGCTTCAAGCAGTTCAACGACCTGTACGGCCACCCGGCCGGGGATACCTCCTTGCAACTGGTGGGGGAGCTGTTGAGGAAGAGCTTCAAGCGGGCCGGTGAGGTGGTGGCGCGCTACGGCGGCGAGGAGTTCGCCGTCATTTTGCCCGACACCAGTGCCGAGCTGGCGGGACACCTGGCCGAGCGGCTGCGGCTGGAGCTCATGGCGCACGCCCTGCCGCACGCCCACTCCGAGTTCGGCGTGGTCACCATGAGCATAGGCGTTGCGGGTGGGCTGGCGACGCGGGACCACGGCGTCGAGTGGTACATCTCATCGGCCGACGACGCCCTCTATCGCTCCAAGGCGCAAGGGCGGAACCGGGTCAGCGTCTGCGAGGATCAGTAGTCCACGCCGGGCTGAGGCTCGATGTCCCTGCGGTAGGCGTGCTTCACCTCCACCACCTCGCTCACCGTGTCGGCCAGCTCGATCACCAGCGGGTGGGCGTTGCGGCCGGTGAGCACCAGGTGCAAAAGCGGCGGTTTGCGCGCCAGGATCTCCAGCACCTGTTCCAGGTCGACGAGCTGCAGGTGCAGGGCGTTGTTGATCTCGTCCAGGATCACCATGTCGAAGGCCGCCGAGTCTATCTTCTCCAGGGCGAGTTGCACGGCGTCCTGGGCGTTGGCCCGGTGCTCGCTGCGTGGATAGGGGTTGCCGCGGATGCCGCAGAACCCCTTGCCGGTCGTGTGCAGCTCCACCTGTTCGCCCAGAAGCTTCACCCCGTCCCATTCCCCGGCGTAGATGTCCCCCTTCATGAACTGGATGATGCAGACCTTCATGCCGTGCCCGCAGGCGCGCAGCGCCATCCCCAGCGCCGAAGTCGTCTTCCCCTTGCCGTGACCGGTGATGACCACGGTCAGTCCCTGCTTCAGTTTCGGCTCCAGCTTGTGAATTTGCAGCGGCGGGCTTCCCTGATGTTTCATGATACGTCCTCCCCAGACATTCTAACCTTTTTCAAAGCCGTTACGCAAAGCACGCACAAGCAGGCGCGAAGTTCACGAAGATGGGATTTTTTATTTACCCCGTCTTTCTTCGTGGTCTCAGCGGATACTCGGCGCTCTTTGCGCAACCGTTTATAGATGTGGGGGGAATGATCAATGACAGCAGGCTTTAGCGAAGATTTTCCACAAACCTGCCACGCCCATGAGGGCGATGGCGACGCCGGCGGCGCGCAGCATGGCGTTTTTGAGGGCGCCGGAGACGGCGCTGGAGGCGGTGCCGAAACCAAGCATGACCGGGACGGTGCCCAGGCCCATGGCGGCCATGGTGGCCGCGCCGGTGACGGGGCTCCCGGTCCCGGCGGCGACCAGAAGGGGCGCGTAGACCAGGCCGCAGGGGAGCAGGCCCAGCACCAGTCCCAGCGGCAGGGAGGCAAGCGGTGAGGGGGCGGCGATGGCCCGCCGCATCGGGGCGGCGAGGAAGCGCGCGCCGTTTCCTTCCAGGGTGGAGAGGTTGAAAACGCTCAACCCCAGCGCCGAGGAGAGCCCTACCATGATCACCATGAGGTTCGCCCCCACCATGAACCAGCGAAAGACCGTCTTCATCGCCATGAGGTTGAGCGAGGAGCCGATGAGCCCCGCCAGCGCCCCCAGGAGCGTGTAGGTAACTATCCGGCCGGTGTTGTAGAAGAACTGGGACTTGAGTCTCGAGGGGAGCGCGCCCTCCTTGTCCTTCAGGGAGATGGCGGCCACGATGCCGCCGCACATCCCGATGCAATGGAAGCTGCCGGCCAAACCGGCCACGAACGCCAACCAGATCTGCAGCATAGCGGTCTCCTGCGGTGACTGTGTCCAAGGGGCTGTCTATAAAGGGGACTGGCTCCGAAGGTGCCTGTCCCCCTTACCTCTGTCCCCATTAGGTATTATCGGTGCGGTACCGCCCTCACCGCCGCCCGTGCGTCTTCCTGCGTTTCGGCGCCGCGGTTCGACAGCGTGAGATCATGCGTGTCGGAATCGGGATGGGGCAGGGGAGGAGTCTCGACACGGGAAGTGGGCGCGGGCTCGTCGTCGTCCAGCATCCTGTGCTTGGGGCGCTCCATGTCGCTGAACTCCCCCTTCTGCACCCCCCACAAAAAGAAGAGCCAGCAGCCGCACCCCAGGAAAAAGGAGAGGCCGATCAGTGCGAAAAGCGAGTTATTCATCCGGAATCCTCATGAGCCTAAGCGAGTTGCCGACCACGCAGACGGAACTGAGCGCCATGGCGGCCGCGGCGTAGATCGGGGTCAGGCGCCCGGTCATGGCGAGCGGGATGCCGACCAGGTTGTAGAGAAAGGCCCAGACCAGGTTCTGCCGGACCACCGCCATGGTGCGCCGCGCCATCCGGTGTGCCAGCGACAGCCGCTCCAGGTCGGGCTTGGCGAGGACCAGGTCCGAGGTCTCCAGCGCGATGTCGGTTCCCCCGGCGACCGCGCAGCCGACATCGGCGGCCGACAGCGCCGGCGCGTCGTTGATGCCGTCCCCTACCATCAACACCGTGGCACCCGCTGCCTGCAGCGCTGCGATCTCACGGGTCTTGTCCGCGGGGGAGAGGGACCCCACGCCACGGGCCACCCCGGCGCTTTTGGCCACCTTGTCGGTGCACTCCTGGCGGTCGCCGCTCAGCAGCAGGGTGTCGATCCCGTTGCGCCGGAAGTAGGAGACCACACCGGGGGCGTCGTCCCGCATGCGGTCCTTGAAGGTGAGGGTGCCGCAGTAGCGTCCCTTGTGGGCGATCCCTACCAGCATCCCCCCCTCCGGCGATTCCAACTCGGCCGGCATCCCCCAGACTCCGATGCGCTCCAGAAACGGTACGCTCCCCAGGGCCACCGTCTCGCTCGCCACCCGGCCGGTGACTCCGGCACCGGCCAGCGTCACGAGCTCTGTTCCCGTGGGATACTCGATGTCGTGCCGGGCCGCATAGTCGCGCACCGCCTTGGCGATCGGGTGCAGCGAACCGCACTCAACCGCGGCGGCCAGCGCCAGCACCTGGCGCGGCGTCATCCCCGGCGCGGCCTGGATGTCGACCAGCATGGGGGCGCCCCGGGTCAGGGTCCCGGTCTTGTCGAAGACCGCGATGCTCACGCGGCTCAGCCGCTCCAGCACGTCCCCTCCTTTGAAGACGACCCCGAGCCCCGCGGCGGCGCCGGTGCCGGCCAGGATGGCGGTCGGGGTGGCGAGCCCCAGCGAACAGGGGCAGGCGATCACCAGGACCGCAAGCGCCACCATGAGGCTTCCCCCCAGGGACCTCCCCTCGCTGTAGTGCCAGCAGAAGGTCGCCACGGCGAGGGTGAGTACGGCGGGGACGAAGTAGGCGCTGACCCGGTCGGCGATGGCCTGGATCGGGGCGCGCCGGCTCTGCGCCTCCTCCACCAGGTGCGCCACCCGGGCGATGAAGCTCTCACCGGCCTTTTTGAGGCAGGTTACCCGCACGGCGCCGGTCAGGTTGCTGCTTCCGGCGATGACCTGGTCGCCCGCCTTCTTTACCTGCGGCAGCGGCTCTCCGGTCGCGGCCGACTCGTCTACGTCGCTGCTTCCTTCCATCACCGTCCCGTCCACCGGAAACCTCTCCCCCGGCGCAACCAGGATCAGGTCCCCCGGGCGAAGCTCCGACGGCTCCACGGTCTCGAGCTTTTCCCCCGCGAATCGCTGCGCCTGCCCCGAGCAGAGCTCCAGGAGCCTGCCGATCCCGCCGGAGGCCCGCCTCTTGGCCCCGTTTTCCAGAAGCCGCCCGGCCAGGATCAAGGTCACGATCATGGCGGCGGTCTCGTAGTAGACCTCCCCCCCGGTGCAGGTCGCGTAGACGCTGTAGCCGTAGGAGGAGAGGGCGCCGATGGCGATCAGGAGCTCCATGTTGGGAGCGCCGTTGCAGATGCCGCGCCAGGCACCGGAGAGAAAGGGCCAGCCGCAGTAGAAGACGACCGGGGTGGTGACCAGCAGCGAAAAGAGCTGCAGGTACGCCTTCATCTGCGGCTCGATCCCCTGGAAGTAACCGGCGTAGAGGGCGAAGGCGTAGGCCATGAGCTGCATGGTGAGGAAGAAGGCGGTGCCGAAGCGCACCAGCAGCTCCTTGTGCTCGCGTTGCCCCAGCTCCCGCGCCGCGTCCTCGGTGTAGGGGCGGGGGACGTAGCCGATCTGGTCGATGCGGTTGAAGATGGCGGAGGGGGTGATCCGCTGCGGATCGAAGCGGACCCGGGCCCGGCCGGTGGCGTAGTTGACCCGCGCGTCGAGAACGCCGGGGATGGCGCCGATGATCCTTTCGTTGAGCCAGACACAGGAGGCGCAGCGGATGCCGTCGATGATGATGTCGATGGCGCTCCCCTCTGCCGACGTGTAGACGAAGCGGGACAGGTAGGCGTCGCGGTACTCCCCCTTGAAGGCCTGGGGGACGAGCCCCGTTTCCTGCCAGTCGCGCCGGCGGTAATAGTCGGCGAGCCCGGCCCCGCTGATGAGGAGGTAGGCGCCGTGGCAGCCGTGGCAGCAAAAGGAGAGCACGGAGTCGGCAGCGCGCTCCTGTACCAGCATGCCGGGCGGGATGTCGCCGCCGCAATGGAAGCAGGGTGCCGGTGCGCCTCTCAATTGAAGAACACCACTTTCTGGGAGGCGACCGCCTCTCCCTTGGTGAAGAGGAGCTCGCCGCGCAGCTCGCCCTGTCCCGAGACCGGCCACGGGGCGACGAAGACGCCGGGGGCGGATTCCGCCAGCGTCAGTACCTCTTTCTCGTTGCCGTGCCTGGTCTGGAACAGGAGGCTCCCGCCGGCAACCGGAGCCCCCTTCTCGTCGTGCACCCGTACCTGCAGGTCGCTCCCCGCAAGCGAGGCGGACATGACCCAGTCAAGCCCCGGGTTGTACGCGCCGCTGCTGGTCTTCGCGTAGTTGAGCCCGTTGCGGTAGTAGTCCGCGTCCGTGACCCGGCTCCCCCGTTCGAACGAGATGTACATGCTGGTACCCATCCCGAGTAGAAATACCGCCAAAAGGAGCAGGATGGCCAACTGCCACCGGCAGGACGATAAGGTAATTCTCGTGCGCATGGTTCCTTCCTTGGTTGTTCTTACTGCACTGCTACCGGCAGCGGGCTGGTCGCCACCACCTTGCCGCCGGAGATGAGCTTCAGCTCTACCTGCATCCCCGACGTCGGCATGGGACGGAGCTTCAGGGCGAACCCGATCTTTCTGTTGGCGTTGCCGGCCAGTTCCAGGCCCCGCACCGGGCCCACCAGCTCCACCCGGTACCCCGGCAGGGGCGCCGCCTCAAGTGTGAAGCTCCGGGACATGCCGCCGCGGTTCTCCAGGTAGGCGGAATAGAAATTCACCAGCGAGCCGTCCGGCAGACGCTTCACCTCGCCGCTTTCGGCGCGCTGCACCTTGAGCGTCGCCTCCCTGCGCGTGACGACCCCCGCGACCAGCAGCCCCGCCAGCAACAGGAGCACGCCCCCCAGCAGGAGCGCCTTTTTGTTCACCGGCCGCGACCCGTCGGCGCCCGGCGGTCCGAACGTGTAGTGGATCAACCCGCCGGTGCCGCGCTTGGCGAACACGTCCCGGCAGGCGTCCAGGCAGCGGCCGCAGTTGATGCACTCGATCTGCAGCCCGTCGCGGATGTCGATCCCGGTGGGGCAGGCTTTGACGCAGGCACCGCAGCGCAGGCAGACACCCTTCAACTCCGGGTCGAACTCCAGGGTGAGCGTGCCGCGCTCCATGGTCATCAACTGGATCCGACCGTAGGGACAGACGCTCTTGCAGAACCGGCGCCGCACGAAAGCGAGGTCGACGTACACCACCAGCGCCGTTGCGGCCAGCGAGATCCCCGCCACCGCGCCCAGCTGTCCCGCCGCGACCCTCCCGAAGAAATCGGGCGGGTCGATGAAGTACCAGACCAGGTTGGCGGCGACCAGCGCCGAGAGGGCGAGATGCCACAGCTGCCTCAGCACGCCCCGCGGCAGCGCCGGGAGCGCCCGGGTGCGGGCCTCGAACCAGTCGGCGAGATCAGCCAGCGTGGTCTGGGGGCAGAGCCAGCCGCACCAGACCCTGCCAAAGAGCATGGTCACAAACAGGAAGGCGAAGACCAGCATCAGCACCACGATGAGGAGCAGGTAGAACTCCTCGATGCGCAGCTTGGCCCCGAAGAAGAGGAGCGTCCTGGTACCCGCGTCCAGCCGCAGCAGCGATTCGCCGCCGGGACGGATGAACGGGATCACCAGGGTGAGCAGGGTCGTCAGCCACTGCGCCCCCTTACGCCAGGGGGCGATGCGCCACTTCTTCAGCGGGACCGATTTCAAAGCGACAGGACGTACTGGACCAGCCCCTGGATCTTGTCGCCGGAGAGCTCGTTCTTGAAGCCGGGCATGCCGCCGGGGCGCCCGTCACTGATGCTCGCGGTCACCTCGGGGGCGGTCCTGCCGTACTTGTACTTTTTGGCGGTCAGGTCGGGGCCGATCCCCCCCTTGCCGTCGGCGCCGTGGCAGGAGGCACAGCGGGCGGCGAACTCCTTCTTCCCTGCCTCGGCGAGGTCGGTGCTCTTGATTTCCTTGCTGGTCGGAACCGCCTGTCCGGCTGCTCCCTTTTCCTGCTGTACGGCGAGGCGCGCCTCCTTGGCCTTCTTGATCTGGTCGAACTCGCCGTAGGAACTCCAGCCGCTGAACAGGTAGTAGGCCATGAAGATGATCCCCCAGGCCCACAGCCCGAAGTACAGGATCCTGAACACCAGCGGAGAGCTTTTCTCCGCCCGGTACCTGATGCCGTCGTACTCTTTATTTTCGTCGGACATCGCGTCCTCCTTTGCTCGCTTTTTAGCGGGGACTGGCTCCGTAGGTGCCTGTCCCCTTCGTCTTCCTACGTCTCAAGATGGTCCTCTTACTTAGGTTTGTCGTCGTTCATCATGCGGAACTTGGGCTCTTCCCCCTTTTCCCGGTGCTTGCGGCTGTAGGTGCGCACCACGATGGCGGCGAAGACCAGGAACAGGATCAGGGTGACCCCCAGGTAGTAGATGCTGGCGCCGTCCATATCAGTGCTTGTGCACGGATTTCAGGTAGGTAACCACCTTCCAGGTCCGCTCCTTGCCCAGCGTGTCGCCGAAGGCCGGCATGCCGCCCGCGGCGATGCCGCTGTACACCGTGGCGAACACCTTGGAGTCAGGCTGGTCCATGTCGCGCAGGTCCGGCCCCACCTCGCCCTTCAGCTCGATGCCGTGGCATTGGGCGCAGTGCTCGGCGTAGAGCTTCTGTCCCTCGGGGAGGACGCTCATGTTGTCCTGGAACGGGTTCTTCAACTCGCCCAGCACCTCGGCCTTGCCGGTCTTTCTCCAGGGGATGTCGTTGCCCACCTTCTGCATGTAGGCGATGATGGCGTCCATCTCGCTCTTGCCTTTCAGCGCGTCGAGGTCCGCCTGGGTGTACGGGAACTTGAGGGCCTTCATCTTCTTCTCGGAGAGGCTCGTGTCGAGCGGCCGGTTCAGGAAGTCGTAGGAGGGCATGTTGGAACGCGGCACCATGGCGCGCGGGTCCTTCATGTGCTTCACGTGCCAGGCGTCGGGGTACTTGCCGCCGATGCGCGCGAGATCCGGTCCGTTTCTGCGTGAGCCCCACAGGAACGGCTGGTCGTATACGAATTCGCCACTTTTGGAATATTCGCCGTAGCGCTCGGTGTCGGAGAGGAGCGGGCGCACGGTCTGGGTGTGGCAGTTGTTGCAACCCTCGCGGATGTAGATGTCACGCCCCTCGAGCTGCAGCGGCGTGTACGGCTTCACCGAGGCGATGGCGAGCTTCGGGTCGTTGATCCACCGGAAAGGGAGCACCATGGTGATGATGGTGCCGACCAGGATGGTGGCGGTGGCCAGGAGCAGGAATATGATCGGTTTCTTCTCTATCATGGCGTCTCCTCCCTAGGCTCTTTGCGCCACGGCCTGGGTCTTGGCGCCGGCGATGGTCTGGTAGATGTTGTAGAGGAAGACGAGGAGCCCCGCGAGATAGATCACCCCGCCCAAGGCCCGCATGTGCCAGTACGGGTAGAGTTCCACCAGGGTTTCGATGAAGCTGTAGTGCAGGCTGCCGTCCGGGTTGGTGGCGTTCAGCATCGCCGCCTGCTGTACCCCCGCGATCCACATGGTGATGGAGAAGATGAGCTGCCCGGTCAGGACCAGCCAGAAGTGCACGTTGGCCAGACCGATACTGTAGATCTCGGTGTGGTAGAGCCTGGGGATCGTATAGTAGATGGCGGCGAAGAGCACCAGGGAGACCCATCCGAGCGTCCCCATGTGCACGTGTCCCGGCACCCAGTCGGTGAAATGGATGAAGGCGGAGAAAGTGCGGACCGACTGCGACGGACCCTGCAGCGTCTGCAGGCCGTAGAAGGTGATGCCGAAGATCAGGAACTTGACCAGGTAGTTCTCGCGCATCTGGTGCCATTGCCCGTTCATGGAGAAGTAGCCGTTGAAGACCGCGGCCCAGGAGGGGGCGATCAGCATCACCGAGAAGGCCATGGCGAGCGTCTGCACCCAGTCCGGCACCGGCGCCCAGAGCAGGTGGTGTGCCCCGGTCCAGAGGTACATGAAGATGAGGCTCCAGAAGGCGATCACCCCCATGCGATGGCTGTAGATGGGGACCCCGGTCGCCTTGGGGAGGAAATAGTAGAAGATCGCCAGAGGCGGCGTGGTGAGCACCATCGCCACCGCGTTGTGCCCGTACCACCACTGCACGTTGGCGTCGTTGGCGCCCGCGTAGGCAGAGTAGGACTTGGTGAGCGAGACGGGAATGGAGGCGTTGTTGACCAGGTAGAGCACGGCGACCCCGACCAGCGTGGCCAGGATGTACCAGAGCGAGATGTACATCTGCTCCTCGCGTCTTTTCACGATGGTCATCACGATGTTCACCGCGAAGATGACCCAAAGCACGACCACCAGGCTCGCCACCGGCCATTCCAGCTCGGCGTATTCCTTGGAGCGGTTCATCCCCATCGCCAGCGTGACCGCCGCCAGCGCGATCACCACATTGAAGAGCCAGAGTTGGGCTTTGGCCAGCCCGGGGCTCCACAGGCTCGTTCGCGTCAGGCGCTGGGTGATGTAGATGAAGAAGGCCATGAAGCTGCCGATGCCCCAGCCGAAGATCCCGGCGTTGGTATGGATCGGGCGCAGCCGGCCGTAGGTGAGGTAGGGGGGGAAGTTGAGCTGCGGGAAGGCGATCTGGAACGAGATGAAGACGCCGACCAGCACGGCCACCAGCCCCCATACCATGCTCCAGATCACAAACCCTTTGACGATGTCGTCAGCATACCCTTCCTGTTGGTTCATGCCGTCCTCCTGGAGATGAATGGATCAGTGCCGCGACATATGAACGACGGGTCTGCAGTATCGGAGCCCGTCGCTTAGTAGTCGCAAGCCTAAGTCATAAATATCGGAACTGCCGTGATTTTGTCTGATTGAGGCAAGGAGTGTGTCAGAGTAACGTCCAATGATCGTACAATAACAAAGTGTCAGTTTAAGTTGTTATCGGCATTTAGCAAGCGTTCCCCCTGTATACGGCGTCATTTAGGTTCTCCAGAGGAAGGGACAGGCTCCGTCAGGTGCCTGTCCCTTTAGCGGAACGCACCTTTCAGCTCAGCGATCTTCTCTAGCCAAAAGGGGACATAACCAAAAGGGGACAGGCACCTGGCGGAGCCAGTCCCCCCCCTCAACGTCCCCCCCTTGTCAAAGGGGGGCCAGGGGGGATTTGCATTTTGTGTCTGAGCCCCCCTCTTTTACCTGCAGAAACCTGCAGAAATGCCGATAGACAAGGTAGCAGGATGTCCCTTGTTGACTGAAGCGGATCCCTTTGCCAAGGTTGATGACGTCGGTCCCCCCGCAGAATAGAGGGCGATCCCGTCCGGAGGAGTCATATGAGTACCAGCGAACTGATCTATTACTGTGCGGCCGGTGCCACACTCCTTGTCATCTGGATAGGGGCGACCTATTGGGCCGTCAATTTCTTCATCAGGCAGGTGACCCAGCAGAGTTGCCATGATTTCCGGGTGCGCATGCAGGGCGAGGCGGAGCGGGCCCTGAAGCTGTTCCGGGAGGGGCTTTGCGAGCAGATCGTCCAGCAGGAGAACAAATCCGATGCCCTGGCGAGGCTCTACGCCACCCTCATCGACCAGTTGCGGCTGGGGAGGGAATTCCTGGCTTCGATAGGGCAGGGGGAGCGGACCCAGGCGGAGAAACAGTTGAGGACCATAAGGGGCACCGGCGAGAGTTTTTCGGAGATCTTCCAGAAGCAGAGCCTCTTTCTCTCGGATGAATTCACCAGGACGGGGAAAGACCTCCTGACCCAGCAGAAAGCGGCCCAGGAGCGCCTGGAGGAACTGCTGCACCGGGTACAGAGGGACCCGCAGAACACCTCGGCCGTCGAAGACCTGAAGAGGGAATGGGCGCAGTTCGAGGACCTGTTAAACCGGCTCATGGACTTCGTGCGCAACGAATTCCGCAGGCGCAATCCCATGAGCAGCGTCATGATGAAGTGGCTCAACGAAGGCCCCGCCCCCGGTGAAGCGAAGGGGGCGTCCTAGCCATCCTTCTTATCCAGAGGTTCGGGCTTGCAAAGGTGTTCCTCTTTTTTTGCCGCGCGGCCGCATTTCTTGCAGACGTAGCGCGGCTCCGCGACGATCTTCTTGAGTTCTTTCAGGTTGTCCTTTATCTCGTCCTTATCCCACTTGCAGAGCGTCTTGCTGTCCTTTCCCATCTGTCGACTCCCGAGGCATCGACAGGCATTGACCTGTCTTTGCCGTTCATCCTTCTGGCTCAGAGAAAGCTCGTTTATTGTATTAGCTTGATTTAATTCAAATTTTGGCTCGACTGCTATTGAAATGGAAATCTTTCCAGATATAGTAAATCAGTTTTCGAATTTTCCTAGTGACTTCAATAGAAAAGGGGGAATCAGTATGTCGATGTTCTGCCGTCAATGTGAGCAGGCCGCCAAAGGAACCGGGTGCGAGGTAGTTGGGGTATGTGGCAAGAATCCCGAGGTCGCCGCGTTACTGGACTTGATGATGTACGGTCTCAAGGGGCTGGCCATTTACGCTGACAAGGCAAGGGCGCTGGACGCGCGCAACACCGTCGCCGACATGTTCCTCATCGAGGGGCTTTTCACCACCGTCACCAACGTCGATTTCGATCCGGTGCAGCTGGCGGGTAAGCTGAGGAAGTGCTATGACCTGAAGGAACAGGTGAAGGCGTTGTACGAGAGCGCCTACCGCGCGAAGAACGGCGCGGCTGCTCCCGCCATTAACGACGGCCCGGCCGCGTGGGTGATCGCCGACAACCTGGAGGGGCTGGTGGCGCAGGGGCAGGAGCACGGCGTGAAGAGCCAGCACAGCGACCCCGACATCCTCTCCGCCATCGAGATCATCATCTACGGCCTGAAGGGTATGGCCGCCTATGCGAACCACGCTTTCATCCTCGGCAAGACCGACGAGGAGGTGTTCGCCTTCTTCCACAGCGCACTTGCCGCCACCACCGACACCACCAAGGGGCTCATGGATTTCGTGGGCATCGCCATGGAGTGCGGCAAGCTGAACATCAAGGTCATGGAGATGCTGAACACCGGGCATGTCGAGCACTACGGGCACCCGGTCCCGACCAAGGTCCAGCTCGGCACCCGCAAGAACAAGGGCATCCTCGTTTCCGGCCACGACCTGCGCATGCTCGAAGAGCTCTTGAAGCAGACCGAAGGGAAGGGGATCGACATCTACACCCACGGCGAGATGCTGCCGGCCCACGGCTACCCGGGCTTGAAGAAGTACTCGCACCTCTACGGCAACTTCGGCGGTGCGTGGCAGGACCAGGCCAAGGAGTTCCCGAACTTCCCCGGCGCCATCATCTTCAACACCAACTGTATCCAGCGTCCGGCGGACAGCTACAAGGACCGCTTGTTCACCTGGGGCGAAGTGGGGTGGCCCGGCGCCAAGCACCTGACCGGTTACAAGTTCGACGAGGTGATCAACAAGGCCCTTGAATGTCCCGACATGCCTGACGCTCCGGGTCAGGAGATCCTGACCGGTTTCGGCCACAACGCCGTATTGGGTGTGGCGGACAAGGTGATCGAGGCGGTGAAGGCGGGGGCGGTGAAGCACTTCTTCCTGATCGGCGGTTGCGACGGCGCGAAGAGCGGCCGTAACTACTACACCGAGTTTGCCGAGAAAGTGCCCAAGGACTGCGTCATCCTGACCCTTGCCTGCGGCAAGTACCGTTTCAACAAGCTCGAGTTTGGCGACATCGGCGGCATCCCGCGTCTTCTGGACGTCGGCCAGTGCAACGACGCCTACTCCGCCGTACAGATCGCCTCGGCCCTGGCCGGTGCCTTCAATTGCGGGCTGAACGACCTGCCGCTCTCCTTCATCCTTTCCTGGTACGAGCAGAAGGCACACGTCATCCTGTTGTCGCTCTTGTACCTGGGTGTGAAGAACATCAAGCTGGGGCCCGCGCTTCCGGCGTACCTGTCGCCCAACGTATTGCAGTTCCTGGTCGACAACTTCAACATCGGCCAGATCGGCAGCGTCGACGCAGACCTGAAAGCGAGCCTCGCGTAATAAACCGAAGTGGGGGGGACCGGCTCCGCAGGTGCCGGTCCCCTTTGCAGTAGCAGCACGCAGCACCAGAGCAGATGTAGCTCCTTTAGCGCCAGGTCTGGGCAGACCTGGCGCCTTTTTTTTCGTCTTTAACCGTTGGTCAGATGTTGGCGGCGGGCGTCACCACCGGCTCGGGGGGCGGGATGCTGGAGGGCTTGATGGTGAAGAGGTGGTACACGGTGATGATCACGCCGGCAAGGAAGACGAGACCGACGCCGAAGGCGACCCGGAACCAGAACATCATGGTTAAGTGCGCGGTGCTGTAACCGATGTCCAGGAAACGCTCGAGGTACGTCTGCAGGATGCCGGCGATGCCGAACACGAGCCCCAGGATGAACATGCCGATGGTGGTGATCCAGAAGCCCCATTTGCCCAGCCGGTCCTGGTACTTGTTGATCCCCTTCAGGCGCGGCATGGCGAAGTAGAAGATGGTCAGGTTCAACAGGGCATAGGCGCCGAAGAAGGCGAGATGGCCGTGCGAGACGGTGACCTGGCTGCCGTGGGTGTAGTAGTTGATCGGCGGCAGCGTGTGCATGAAGCCCCAAAGACCGGCGCCGACCAGGTGGTAGATGGCGAGACCGATGATGTAGTACCAGGTGAGCGGATTGACGATGGGGTTTTTGCGTTCGCGCACGTGCATCCAGGTGTCCACCACCATGAGCACGATGGGGAGCGGTTCCAGGGCGCTGAAGATGCCGCCCCACCAGATCCAGTAGTCGGGCGCGCCGATCCAGTAGTAGTGATGGCCGGTGCCGACGATGCCGGTGAAAAGGAAAAGACCCGTCTCAACGTAGAGCCACTTCTCCACCACCTTACGGTCCACCCCGGTAACCCTCATGATGATGTAGGCGACGATGGACGCGGTCACCACCTCCCAGGCCCCTTCCACCCAGAGATGGATCACCCACCACCAGTAGTAATAATCCGTGTTCAGGTTCTTGTAGAAGGGCATGCCGAAGAGGTACATGACCGCCAGGAAGGTGACGCCGCCCAGCAGCATCCACTGCAGGGCCGACTTCTCCTTGGACTCGATGATGGTCATGGCGACGTTGGCGATGAAGAGGAGCGCGGCGACCACGATCAGTGCGTTCAGGGGGAAGGGGATCTCCAAAAGCGGTTTGCCCCGGGTCCAGCCGAACAGGAAGCCGACCACCGCGGTGACGGCGGCGGCGACGAAGATGATGAGCTGGGCGTAGGCGATCTTGGGGCTGTAGAGCTCACGGCCGCACTCGGGGGGGAGGATATAGTAGGTCCCTCCCATGAATCCCAACAGCATCCAGGCCACCAGCACGTTGGTGTGGATCTCGCGGGCGGTGGAGAAGGGGAAGACGTTGACCAGTTCCTGGGGCAGCGTGAAGGCGTAGTTGATGGAGAGCCACAGCCCCATGATCACCTGCAGTATGAAAAGCACCAGGGCGAGACGAAAGTACCACAGCGACACCCGCTGGCTTTGGTATTCGATCAGCATCATTTGCTCACCTCCTTGGTGGACTTAAGGCTCAGGATGAAGTCCGCGATGATGGCCGCCGTCTGCGGGCTCACGTCCTGCGGCGGCATGGCGACTCCCGGCCGCACCGACTGCGGGTTGATCATGTAGTTGATCAGCGTCTGGCGATCGTAGGTGATCCGGTTGGCGATGGTGGTCAGGTCGCCGCCCACGTTGCGTCCCTGGTTTTCGAAGGTGTGGCAGCCGCCGCACGCCTGCAGCACCAGGTGCACCTTGTCCAGCTTCTGGGGCTGGGACTCGCGCAGCTTGTACGCCTCCACGAACTTCTCGTCCTGAGGCGGCCAGTGCCGGTTCTCGATATCGCCCACCCAACGCAGGAAGCTGACCAGCTGCCTCGTCTCGGTCTCGCTGACGCCCAATTGAGGCATCTTTCGGAAGGAGTTTTTGTACATCACGTCCGGGTGCTGCACGATGGAGGCGATGTTGTTCTCCCCGAGCCGGTAGAAGGCCTTGGTCATGTCGGGCGCGTAGTAGCCGCCGAAGCCGAGGATGGTATGGCAGTCGTTGCAGTTGTACTTGTGCCAGACCTTCTTGCCGGCCACTACTTGTTCGGTGAGCTTGTCGGTGTGGGTGAACTTGGGGGTCTGCATGTGGAAGTCGTAGGTTTGCCAGAGGAAAATCGCTGCCGAGGTGAGGGTTCCCACCCAGAAGATCAGCCGGGCTGTTTTTCCGGTCATACCGCCCTCCTTTTGCCGTGGTTGATGAGAATTCTTGGATTGCTCTAATGATTGACAGCAGGAAGGATACCGTGAGGAGGGTGGTTGTCAACACGGCGGCATAAATAAGGCCCCGAAAGGATTGTGGTGATCCGTTTTCGGGGCCTTCCGCGTACGGGCGTTTTTTGGGGGGAGAAGCTAATGTGGGGCTGGCTGCGGCATGTTAATCATCTTTGCGCTGCCTCAGGGGGCAGAGCGAGACGGCCGCCAGGGCCAACCAGGAAAAGGCGAACATTGCTACTATGACGGTCATTCGTGGACTCCTTGTGTTAGCTATCCCATCTTGTTTTGCGTAACTGCCTTTCAAAGCGGTATCGCAAAGAACGCTGAGTATCCGCAAAGAACGGAAAGAGAGACTTTAGGTTTAACAACAAAATCTTTTCGCTTCCCTCGTGTGCTTCGCGCCTACTTGGCGTCCTTTGCGTAACTGCTTTAACGTTACAGCTTCCCGGCCTTCGGGAACAGGATGTTGTTCTCCAGGTGGACGTGTTTGTGCAGATCGTCCTCGAACTCTTTCAGTTTCTGATAGGTGACCATAAAGGTGTTGCAGGCGTCGGCGGGCACGGCGTAGTTCTTGGAAAGCCGGCGGATCTCGTGCACCGCGGCTCCCACCTCGTCATGCTCGTGACCCAGTTCCGAGAGGACTGCCTTCAGCTTCCTGATCTCTTCGGGGTTCCGTGCGCCACCTTCCTTCTCCAGTTCGGTGAGCTTCCTGATGGCGGGGAAGAGCTGCCCTTCCTCGTTTTCCAGGTGCTGCATCAAGTCGGCCGCCACCCTTTCGAAGATCTGGGCGATCTGCACTACCTCGGGGTGGTTGGGACCGTGCACCTGCACGATCTTGTTGGCATACGCCGCGATGGTCGGGATGTTTTCCTTCAGGTAGCTGTGGTGCGCGTTGACGATGTAGTCGGCCAGGAAGGGAAGTTCCCAGGCGTCGTAGTTCTGGCTGCGCTCCAGCGGGCGGGCCGCTACCGCTTCGAGGTCGCGCAGCAGTACCGCGAGATCGATCCCTTTTTCGCGGCAAGCCTGCGCCAGCGGCATGTTGCCGCCGCAGCAGAAGTCGACGCCGTATTTTTCAAAGACTTCGGCGGTGCGAAAATCCCTGGCGACCACCGAACCTACGGTTTCCAAGTTGTTTGTTTCAGCAGGATCCGGATTTGTTTTTTCCATGGTGTCGCTCCCTTGGCGGCTCTTGACGGCAGAGCGGCCGGTTCAGGCGTTGCGGGGCGTTTGTGCTGCCCCCTTTGAACCCATGGTAACACCATTGGCGGTTTAGAGCATGATCCAGATCAAAAAGTGTGAGTTATTGGGGGACGGAAAGTTTCCGGTCGCCGGGGGCACCGGTGTCGGTGCGGACGCGGCGACGGTCAGGGCAGGGGGGGGGCTGCGGAGTTGTTGACGAAGCGGCCGATGGCGCGGTCCATGGTGGAGATGTGTTCGATGAGCCAACTGGTGATGAAGCTGGTCATGTTGTTGACCACACCCTGGGAGAGTCCCTCCGCTTTCAGGCGCTCTTTCAGTTGGTTTATCTGGTCGATGAAGGCAAGGTGCTTTTCCCGATGTTTCTCATAGTCGGGATAGCGGACCTGCTGCATCAGCTTCTCCTCTTCCTTGAAGTGCGTGACCGCGTAGGCTTCCAGAAACCAGAACATGCGCATTATCTCGTCCGTATCCTGGTTGGACTGGTAGGCGTTGACGAAGGCGTTGAACTTATCGAAAAGAAGCTTGTGCTGAACGTCGATCTCCAGCATCCCGATGCTGAGATCGTCTCTCCACTGGACCAGCATGTTCATCCTCCTGAGACAGTTGGAACTTTTTATACATCCTCCGTATGGCTTAATCAATCTCTTTAATGTTGATGCTGGAAGAGCAGCTTTCGGTGCCCACCGTAGCGAGAAGAGACGAACCCCTTGAAAATTTGACAGAAAATCCCCGCTTCGCTATAGTGCATCAGTGTCCAACTCGCTGCTGGAAGGTCGCCATGCCGACTGTTCTAAGAAGTGGCACATATCGCTTTCACTTTTATTCCGACGAGGGGAAAGAGCCTCCTCATATCCATGTGGAAACGCCGGACGGTGAGTGCAAGTTCTGGCTGGAACCAATACGGTTGGCAAGGAACAAGGGTGTTTCTCCTTTGATCCTGCGCGATATAGAGCGCACGGTCTACCAGAACAAGGAGCTGTTTCTGGAGAAATTTTATGAAATCCATAAGCGTTGATGACGAAGTTGTCGAGCCTGCGGCGGTCAGGGCATGGGCCGAGCAGCGGACCGTATTCGTGGAACTAACAGATGGCAGGATCATCGGCTTCCCCGCGAACCGTTTTCCACTGCTGGCGAAGGCATCCGACGAAGAGCTCAAGGAAGTCACAATACGCCTGAACGGTTTCGCCCTGCGGTGGGAGAAACTCGACGAAGACATTACTGTCCCCGGTATAGTAGCCGGAAACTTCCCATTGCCCTCCCTGATGAACTAAGAACGCTCCTTTCAACTCAGTCACCTTCTCCCCAAACACAAGGGGGACAGGCACCTGGCGGAGCCAGTCCCCTTTCTCTGCTTCTCTCCTTTTGCAAAGTATTTGCAATGTCGCAGTGCATCATGCTATCTCACATTAAAACGTGCCGGAGCCCTGAAAGAGCCGGCACTGATGTCTTGGGGCGGTCGCGGCAATGCCAGGCGACGTCCCGGTGGAGGTAGTTTTGACAAGAAAAGGCAAGGCGGTAAACAGGCGCAAGCCTGCTCCCGGCGGCGGTGGACGCAAGCCGCTCATGGCACTTCTGATAGTCGCGGTACTGATAGCTGCCGCTTTCTTCCTCCTGGAGCATTTCAAGAAGCCGGCTCCCCCTTCTCAACCTGCGCCGAAGGCGACAGCAGGCGCGACCAAGCACCAGCCGATGCCCGAGAGGCCGGCCCCCGTGCAGCAGCAGGTTTCGACCGCCCAGGCTCCGGTAGCCAAGCCGCATCCGGCAGCTCTGCCTAAGGCCACCGGTCCCGGCCGTCTCGCCATCATCATCGACGACATGGGAACCAGCATGCAGGAGTTGAAGACGCTGCAGTCGATTGGGCAGCCGCTCACCTACTCGGTCATCCCGAGCCTCGCGCACGCCAAGCAGGTGGCCGAAGGCGCCCACGCCGCAGGGGCCGAGGTGATGGTGCACATGCCGATGGAGCCGGAGGGGTATCCCAAACAGAAGATGGAGTCGATAGGGGTGCTGGTCGCCATGGACGATGCGGAGATCGCGGGGCGGATCAAGAGCTATTTCGCCACCGTGCCCCATGTCGTGGGCGCCAACAACCACATGGGGTCGCGCTTTACCCAGGACGCGGCAAAGATGAAGGTCGTGCTGCAGATATTGAAGGAGAAGGGACTTTTCTTCGTGGACAGCAAGACCTCGCCGACCTCGGTGGGGTATCGCGAGGCGAAGGCGCTGGGGATGAAGTGTGCGGCGCGCCAGGTGTTTTTGGACAACGTGCAGGACGAGAGTGCGATCGGCAAGCAGTTGGCGCAGGCCGCCGCCATAGCAAGAAAAAAGGGTGCGGCGATAGCAATCTGTCATCCGCACCCTGCAACCATGCGAGCCCTGAAGCTCTATATGCCCGAACTGGCCAAAAGCGGCATCACCTTTGTGCATGCGTCGGAACTGACCAACTAGAAGCCGTTCAACGTTCAACGTTCAATGTTCGAGTTAGTGCTTTGGCTTCGGTCATCCTCTTGCTACGGCCACTGAACGCGCCGTAGCGAGAAAGCTGAAGAGCTGGAAGACCTCTGTCGAACGTTGAACGTTGAACCTTGAACCGTTTCTGCCTCTCTATGGACGCGCCGTAGCGAGAAAGCTGCAGACCTGGAAGACCTCTGTCGAACGTTGAACGTTGAACCGTTTCTGCCTCTCTAAAGCTGTGCCGCGATCCTTTTCTTGAGCTTCGACACTTCGCGGTACTTGTCGTCCACCAGGATCGACGCGGGGTTGTCGCCATTCACGGGGTGAACCATCAAGAAGGCGTCGCGCAATTCGCCTTCGTAGCCGGCCAGGGTCTCGGTCATGATCCCGGAGAAGCCGTCACGCTCGGGGGCGCGGGCCAGCGGGTACTTCTTCTTCAGCAATTCGCTCCCGCTCAGGTCAAAACGGTGGAAGTCGATGCTCCCCGCCTCGTCGCCGATGCCCGGGTTCAGCACGAACACCGATTCCAGCGCGGTCTGGTGGATCATCTGCCTGGTCGGATCGTCCGGCGGCAACTGGCGCTCGATCTTGAAGATGGTCGAAACCAGGAACCCGGTGAAGCAATCGGCTTCCATGTAGCCGCTGGCGGCGCCGTCGGAGCTCTCGCAGTAGTAGGAAACCTGCGATTCCTGGCTCAGCTCTTTCCCGCACACCAGGCACTGGCTCTTCAGCCCGGACAGCCTGCCGAAGTATTCCTCTTTCTTTCTCTTGTTCTCCTCGTGCTGCCACTTGTCATAGAGCATGGCGCGCGGCTCTTCGGTCTCGTAGAACTCGTTGAGGCAGGTCTGCCCCAGCGCCGCGAACTGGCCGTAGACGTCGGTGCCGCGCCCGTGGGTGAGGATCGGGTAGATCTTCCCTTCGGGGTTGGTGTTGAGACTCTCGACCTTGGGGCTCTTGGAGATGAATATGTCGGAGCAGCGGAAGCCGCGGTTGATGGCGAAAGCCTTCAGGAGCGTCTTCTGGTCCTTGAACATCCCTTCGAACTTGATCCTCTCGTCGATGAGGCAGGGGATGAGCGACAGGCTTTTTCTGTCCAGTCCCCGTTTGTCGAACAGCTCGAAGATGTTGCGGCAGTTGTCCATGCTGGCCATGTCCTTGATCGGGACCAGCACCCGGTCCGCGGCGTAGAGCGCGTTCTGGGTCATCACGTCGAGGTCCGGACGGGTGTCGACGATCAGGATGCCCGGAATCTCGGACATCGCCAGGAGTCGCGCTAAAACCATCGGTCCCTTGAGCGAGCCGCGCAGCTCGGGAAGGGTGGTGGAGGAGGGGATGTAGTTGACTCCGTACTGCCCGGTGTGCAGCAGGTCGCGCCCGCGGGTTTCCAGCAGGAGGTCGGCCACGGTGCCGTTCAGTTTCTGCCCCTTGATCGAGAACATCTTGTCGATGGTGAAGTGGTTATCGAAGGAGAAGATCGACACGGGCAGATTTTCGTCCAGACCCTTCAGGAAGATGGCGAGGTTAGTGGCCAGAGTCGTCTTGCCGACGCCCCCCTTTTCCGAGGAAACAGTTATTACATAAGGGTAATTTTTCATGGCGCGCATACTAACATCGACACGCCCGGACGGTCAACCCGTTTGACAGTGGCGAGCGCGGCGTGATAGAAACGTGGACATTGAGCGCCGCTTATTCTTTCACGAAAAAGCGGTTACGCGAAGTACGCGGAGCAGTCGCGAAGGACGCGGAGAAAGTCTTCTTTGAAGTTACCCAAACGTCTTTTCCCTTTGCACACTTTGCGGATACTTTGCGTTCTTTGCGTAACTGCTTTTGACGTTGTTTGCTTTTGACTTTGAGGTAGCGTATGCAACTTTTCAAGGAACGGCGGGTCCTCACGGTGAGCGCGCTGACGGCGCTGGTGCGCGGCCTCCTGGAGGAGAACTTCGACCAGGTCTGGGTCGAGGGGGAGATCTCCAACCTTGCTTGCCCCCAGTCCGGACACTGCTACTTCACCCTCAAGGACCCCGGAGCCCAGATCCGCTGCGTCATGTTCCGCGGCGCCTTCCGCACGCTGAAGTTCACCCCCCGCGACGGGATGCGCGTCCTCGTGCGCGCCCGCATGACCCTGTTCGAGCCGCGCGGCGAGTACCAGCTCTCGGTCGACACCATGGAACCGCAGGGGATCGGCGGCCTGCAGATGGCCTTCATCCAGTTGAAGGAACGCCTCGCCAAGGAGGGGCTCTTCTCGGAGCTGCACAAGCGCGAGATCCCGAAACTCCCGCGCAAGATCGGCGTGGTCACTTCTCCCACCGGCGCCGCCATCCGCGACATCCTCACCGTGCTTTCCCGCCGCTTCGCCAACGTGGAACTTTTGATCGCACCGGTGCGGGTCCAGGGGGAGGGGGCGGCCCAGGAAATCGCCGCGGCCATCGCCGACCTGAATCGCGCCGGCAACGTCGACGTCATGATCGTCGGCCGCGGCGGCGGCTCGCTGGAGGATCTCTGGGCCTTCAACGAGGAGGTGGTGGCGCGGGCCATTCATAAATCCACGGTTCCGGTAATCTCCGCGGTGGGGCACGAGATCGACTTCACCATCGCCGACTTCGTTGCCGACCTGCGCGCCGCCACCCCGTCCGCCGCGGCGGAACTGGTGGTGCAGAGCAAGCAGGAGCTGACCGCGACGGTGGAGGCGCTCACCCACCGGCTCCAGGTCGCACAGCTGCGCCGCCTGGAGCGCTCGCGCGCGCTGGTGACGGCGATGAGCCGCGCCGTCACCGATCCGAGCCGCATCCTCGGCCACCTCGCGCAGCGGGTCGACTCGCTGGACGCCCGCCTGGTGCGGGAGGCGGGACTGATCCTCGACGACGCCTCGGAGCGTATCGTCACTCTCTCTGCGCGTCTGGCCCGCCAGAGTCCCGCGCTTACCCTGCAGCGCAACGCGGAACGGCTCTCGACGCTGTCGCTGCGCCTGGACCACGCCATGACCCGGCGCCTGGCCTGCGCCGCCGAGACGGTCGGCCTTGCCACTGGCACCCTCAACGCCGTCTCCCCGCTCGCCACACTCTCCCGCGGCTACAGCATCGCCCGCAAGCTCCCCGGCCGCTCGGTGATCACCTCCTTCCGTCAACTGGCCCCCGGCGACCGGCTGGAACTCTCCTTCGCCGCCGGTTTCGCCCTGTGCACGGTGGACAAGTGCCGCGGGGAGAGTGAATCCTTGACGGCTCCAGAGCGATCGGTATAATAGGCGATCACTTTTTAATAATTAAACGCGGCGGCGCTTCTAATCCGTCGCGGCAGTACCCGGACACGAGGTTGGCATGGCCGTTGAGAAGTTCGAGACCGCACTGAAGAAGCTCGAGGACGTCGTGAAGAAGCTGGAAGGGGGGGAGCTTTCCCTGGAGGATTCCCTGAAGGCGTTCGAGGAGGGGGTGAAGTATTCCGCCTTCTGCTCGAAGAAGCTCAACGAGGCCGAGCGGCGGGTCGAACTGCTCATCAAGCAGCGCGACGGCAGCCTCGCCACCAGGCCCTTCGAAGAGGAGGAGTAGCACCCGCGTCCGCGGCAGATCTTCCACACCACTACATCGAAAGTGAGACCATCACATGGATCTTAAGGAATACCTGAAGCAGAAGTGCCAGCTGGTCGACCAGGCGCTGGAGCGCTACCTTCCCGATGCCAAGGAACTGCCGGCATCCCTGCACAGCGCCATGCGCTACTCGGTCTTCGCCGGTGGCAAACGCGTACGGCCGGTGCTCATGCTGGCGGCCTGCGAGGCGGTCGGCGGCTCCGCCGATGCGGTCATGCCCGCGGCTTGCGCCATGGAGATGATTCACACCTACTCCCTGATCCATGACGACCTTCCCGCCATGGATAACGACGACTTCCGCAGGGGCAACCCGACCAACCATAAAGTATATGGTGAGGCGACCGCCATCCTGGCCGGCGACGCCCTCCTTACCGAGGCCTTCATCCTGCTCTCCAACGGCACCGGCGGCGACCCCGCTGCACGGCTCAGGGTGATCCAGGAGATCGCCGTCGCTTCCGGTTCGCGCGGCATGGTGGGCGGTCAGGTGGTCGACATGGAAAGCGAGGGGCGTCACGACGTCGACATTGCCACGCTCTCCTACATCCACACCCACAAGACCGGCGCCCTGATCCGCGCCTCGGTGCGCTGTGGCGCCATCCTGGGGGGGGCGAGCGAGGAGCAGTTCAAGTCGCTGACCCGCTACGCCGACGCCATCGGCCTCGCCTTCCAGATCGCCGACGACATCCTCGACGTCGAGGGGACCACGGAGGAGCTGGGCAAGGACGCCGGCAGCGACCAGGCCAGAGGTAAGGCGACCTACCCGGCGCTGATGGGGCTGGAGGCCTCCAAGGCCCGGGCCCAGGAGCTGGTGCAGATCGCCCTCGACGCGCTCTCTTCGTTCGACGAGCGGGCCGAGCCGCTGCGCGCCATCGCCTCGTACATCGTGAAAAGGAAATCGTAAATGCCTAGCATCCTTGACGGCATCACCGACCCGAGTCAACTGAAGGCGCTCTCGCTGCGCGAGCTGGAGACGCTCGCCCAGGAGCTGCGCACGCGCATCATCGAGACCTGCTCCGCCAACGGCGGCCACGTGGCCCCGAGCCTGGGTGTCGTCGAACTCACCATCGCGCTGCACCGGGTCTTTGATTCCCCCAAGGACAAGATCGTCTGGGATGTCGGGCACCAGGCCTATGCCCACAAGCTTTTGACCGGCAGGAAGGACCGCTTCGGCACCCTGCGCACCCAGGGGGGGATCAGCGGCTTCCCCAAGCGGGTCGAGTCGCCCCACGACTGTTTCGATGTCGGGCACTCCTCCACCTCCATCTCCGCCGGGGTCGGCTTCGCCGTGGGACGCGACCTGAAGAAGGCGCGCAACAAGGTGCTGGCGGTGATCGGCGACGGCGCCATGACCGGCGGCCTCGCCTTCGAGGGGCTTAACCACGCGGGCGAGCTGAACAAGGACCTGGTGGTGATCCTCAACGACAACGAGATGTCCATCTCCGAGAACGTCGGCGCCCTCTCGAACCTCCTCTCCCGGACCATCACCAGCGAGTACGTGCACCGCGCCAAGAAGGACCTGGAGGCGTTCCTGGAGGGGGTCCCCATGTTCGGCAGGTCGGTGCTGAAGATCGCCAAGCGGGCTGAGGAGTCGCTGAAGACCCTGTTCACGCCCGGAATGCTGTTCGAGGCCTTCGGCTTCGAGTACATCGGCCCCATCGACGGCCATGACATCCCGAAACTCCTGGAAACGCTGGAGAACGTGAAGCGCTTCGACGACGCGGTGCTGATCCACGTGCTGACCAGGAAAGGGAAGGGGTATCCCCCCGCCGAGGCCAACCCCTCGCTGTTCCACGGCGTCGGCCCGTTCGACATCAAGACCGGCAAGGTGCACAAGGGGAAGGGGGGCGCTGCCTCCTATACCGGCGTTTTCGGGCAGACCATCAAGCGGCTGGCGCAAGAGGACGACCGCGTCGTCGCCATAACCGCCGCCATGCCCGACGGCACCGGGCTCACCCCTTTCGCCAAGGAGTTCCCCGAGCGCTTCTTCGACGTGGGGATCGCGGAGCAGCACGCGGTCACCTTCGCGGCCGGGCTCGCCGCCGAAGGATTCAAGCCGGTGGTCGCCCTCTATTCCTCGTTCCTGCAGCGCGGCTTCGACCAGCTCTGCCACGACGTCTGCCTGCAGGATCTCCCTGTGGTGTTCGCCATCGACCGCGCCGGCGTGGTCGGCAGCGACGGCCCCACCCACCACGGCGTCTTCGACCTTTCCTACCTGCGCGCGGTCCCCGGCCTCACGATCATGGCCCCCAAGGACGAGAACGAGTTGCAGCACATGCTGGTGACCGCTCTCTCCCTGGACGGTCCGGCGGCGCTGCGCTACCCGCGCGGTAACGGCCTGGGCGTCCCGATGGACCAGATCCTCACCCCGCTCGCCGTGGGCAAAGGGGAGCGCTTGCGGGACGGCAAGGACGGCGCCATCCTCGCGGTCGGCACCATGGTCGAGTCGGCCCGGCAGGCAGCGGCGGCCCTCGCCGAAGAAGGGATCGAGGTCGCCGTCATGAACGCCCGCTTCGTGAAGCCGCTCGATACCGAACTCATCCTGGAGCTGGCACGGACCGGCCTTTTGATCACGGTGGAAGACAACGTGGTCCAGGGGGGCTTCGGCACCGCCATCCTGGAACTGCTCGAGGAGCACGATATGACCGGGGTGCGGGTGATCCGCCTGGGGTATCCGGACTCTTTCGTGGAGCAGGGGGAACAGGCCGATCTCAAGGCCGCCTACGGTCTCGACGCCGCCGGTATCGCCCGTTCCGTCCGCGAGGCCTGCCAAGGGCGCCGGGCCTCCGCGCCGGCCAAGCGGTTGGAACAGCCGGCCGTCCCGGAACAGCCGCATGCCTGACCGCCGCGCGCTGCTTCTCGCCCTGCTTCTGTACGCCGGCACCGCTCTCGCCGCCGATCCTCTCACCTATGGCGCCAAAGCGCAGCAACTGATCGCCAAGGGGGACTTCGTCCAGGCGATCGAGGAGCTGAAGGCGGCGACCTCACGCTTTCCCTACGACCAGGAGCTCAAGCACCAGCTGGCCTTCACCTACAGCGAGCTCGCCAAGCGCGACCTGCAGGCGGGACGTTACGCCCAGGCGGCGGAAAACTTCCGGCAGTCCCACGAACTCATCCCCGACAGCAAGGAACTGGTTCTCATGCACGGCATCGCCTTGTACCTCAACAAGGATTACGCCGCGGCGCGGAGTGAACTGCTCCAGGCAGGGGAGGGGAGCGAGCCTCTGGTCTACCTCGGCAAGATCAGCTACGACACCGGCGACCTTCCCGGCGCGCTGGAACTCTGGCGGCGGGCGAAGGAGCTGGATCCCGCCAACAAGGTGCTGGCCGGGTTGATCGAGAAGGCCGAGCGCGAGCTGCCCGTTGAATCGAGGATGGACAAGGGGTACAGCTCCATGTTCGACCTCAGTTTCGACGCCGAGCTCCCTCCCGGGCTTTCCGGCCAGGTGCTGGACGCACTGGAGAGCGCCTACAATACGGTCGGCTCAGATCTCGGGCGTTTTCCGACCACCCGGATCCCGGTGCTCCTCTACACCAAGAAGGATTACAGCAGCGTCACCGCCGGCCCGGACTGGTCCGGGGGGCTCTACGACGGCAAGATCCGCCTGCCGGTGGGAGGCCTCACCGAGGTCACGCCGCAGCTGCGCGCCATCATCTTCCATGAGTTCACCCACGTATTGGTGGCGGAGCTCACCCACGGCAACGTCCCCACCTGGTTCAACGAGGGGCTTGCCGAGATCGAGGGTCGCAAACTGTTCGCGCCCAAGCTCCCGCCGTTGACCGGTGCCGCGGATAAACACCTGTTGCCGCTGGCCGATCTCTCCCGTGGCTTCAGCGGTATGGGAGGTGCGCAGGCCTGGATGGCGTACCAGCAGAGCTTTTCGATGACCAGTTTCATGGTGCAGCGCTACGGCTGGTATGCCGTGCAAGAGATCCTGAAGCACTTGGGGGAGCGTGCGGACATGAACAAGGCCGTGTCAAAGGCGCTGGCTGATTACGCGCTGGACTTGGACGGCGTGATGCGCGAGTGGCGTGAATCACTGCCGGCAGCGGGGCAGGGCAGCGAAGGACAGTGAGTGGTATAGTATCAGTCAGGGCAGCCGCTATGGCAGTAGCGCAGGTGGGCTGCGAGGCAACAAAAGGGAGCTTTCTTGATTTACGGTACCGGCGTTGACATAGTGGAGATAGCCCGCTTCGAGAAGTTCCTGAAACAGGGAAACGACGCCTTGTTCCAGCGCATCTTCACGCAGGGGGAGATAGCTTACTGCTCCGCCAAGAAGCTTTCCGCGCAGCACTATGCCTTACGTTTCGCCGCCAAAGAGGCCTTTTTGAAGGCTTTGGGAACGGGGCTGCGTGACGGCATTTCCTGGCAGGACATGGAAGTGGTGAACGACGCCCTGGGCAAGCCGACGCTGCGGCTTACCGGTCGGGCCGATGCGTTGTTCCGGGAGGCGGGGCTTTGCTCCTGTTTCCTGTCGCTTTCGCACGACGCCGGTTGCGCCGTGGCCATGGTGGTACTGGAGCGCTAGATGAAGGTCGTGAGCGGACAGGTCATGCAGCTTATGGATCGACGGGCCATCGGCGAGTTCGGCGTGCCGGGGGTGGAGCTCATGGAACGGGCCGGACGGGGCTGCGCCGACGTCATCGAGGAGGCCTTCGGTGAGCAGGACGCGCGGCGTGCCGTTATCGTGGCGGGCAAGGGGAACAACGGCGGCGACGGCTTCGTGATCTCGAGGCTCCTCGCGGAGCGTGGCTGGGAAGCCCCGGTGCTGCTTCTGGCCGCGCCAGAGGCGGTGGGCGGGGATGCGGCGGCGAACCTCGCGCGCCTGGCCCCCGGAACCGTCCGGAGCGTGCCGCAGGGGCTCGCCGGGGCGGAGGGTCTGCTTCAAGGCGCCACCGTGATCGTGGACGCCCTGCTTGGCACCGGCATGAACAGCGAGGTAACCGGGGTCTACGGCGAGGCTATCGATATGATCAACGCCGCCGGGGTGCCGGTGGTTTCCGTCGACATCCCCTCGGGCGTGGACGCCGCCACCGGAAAGGTGCTGGGGCGCGCGGTGCGCGCCGATATCACCGTCACCTTCGCGCTGGCGAAATTGGGCAACGTACTTTACCCGGGCGCCGACCTGTGCGGGCGGTTGGTCGTGGCCGACATCGGCATGCCGGACGCGGTGGTCGCCGAGGCGGAAGGGGTGGAATTCGTCGACCTCGCCTGCGCGGCCGGGCTCTTTCGCCCCCGGTCCGCCACCGCCCACAAGGGGAGCGGCGGCCACTGCCTCATCGTCGCCGGCAGCACCGGCAAGACCGGGGCCGCGGCTATGGCGGCCAACAGTGCGCAGCGCGCCGGGGCGGGCCTTGTGACCCTCGCCGTGCCTGCCGCGCTGAACCCGATACTGGAACAGAAGACGACCGAGGCGATGACCATACCGATCGGGCCGGAAGAGGCCGGGTACCTGAGGGCGGGTTCTCTCGCCGACATCCTCGCCGCCGCAGCTATCCGCGACGTGGTCGCGCTGGGACCGGGGATCGGCACCGCCCCCTCTACCGTCTACCTGGTGCATTCGCTCCTTGCCGCGCTCGACAAGCCGCTGGTCCTGGACGCCGACGGGCTGAACGCCGTGGCGCTCAAGCCCGAACTGCTGCCGGCCCGGCAGGACCGCGTCACCGTGCTCACTCCGCACCCGGGGGAGATGGCGCGCCTGGTGGGGTGTTCGGTGCCGGAGGTGGAGGCGGACCGCATCGGCTGCGCCCGCGCCTTCGCTACCAGGTACCGGGTATACCTGATCCTCAAAGGGGCGCGCAGCATCATCGCCGCGCCCGACGGAAGCATCGCCGTGAACGGCAGCGGCAATCCGGGCATGGCCACCGGCGGCATGGGCGACGTCCTGACCGGCGTGGTCGCCGCATTCCTGGGGCAGGGGTATCATCCTTTCGCCGCCTGCCAATTGGGCGCCTTTGTCCACGGCCATTCAGCCGACTTCCTTGTGGAGCCGATGGGCACCCAAGGGATGAGCGCCACCGACGTGCAGGAGATGCTCCCCGTGGCGCTGGCGAGCCTGGCCGCGTCCCGAACCACCGCAACGAACCATCAACAGGGAGAATGACCATGATGAAAGCAAAAGAGATCATGACCACAGACGTCATCACCGTGCGCCGCGACACCACCGTCAGGGATCTCGCCAAGCTCTTCGCCGAGCGCCGCATCTCCAGCGTCCCCGTGGTGGACGACGAAGGGCTCCTGGTAGGAATCGTCTCGGAAAGCGACCTGATCGAGCAGGACAAACCGCTGCACATCCCGACCGTCATCTCCATCTTCGACTGGGTCATCTACCTCGAGAGCGACAAGCGCTTCGAGAAGGAGCTGCAGAAGATGACCGGCCAGACCGTCGGTGATATTTATTCCGAGGAGGTCGCCAGCGTGGGGCCGGAGGCGCCGGTCTCCGACGTTGCCGAGATCATGACGCAGAAGAAGGTCCAGGCCGTGCCGGTCGTGGAAGGGCGCCGCGTGGTCGGCATCATCGGGCGCATCGACATGGTGCGCACCATGATCGCCTAGGCGGCCGGATGTCCTGCGTGTTGACCAAGAGCCAGGAAGAAACGGTAGCGTTGGGAGCGAGGCTCGGGCGGTTGTTGCAGCCGGGGGATTTCGTCGCCCTGGTGGGGGACCTGGGTGCCGGCAAGACCCAGTTCGCCAAGGGGATTGCGCTCGGGCTTGAGGTGGACCCGGAGACCCCGGTGACCAGTCCCACCTACACCATCCTCAATATCTACGATGGGCGCATTCCGCTGTACCATTTCGACCTGTACCGGCTGGAGGGGGCGCACGACGTTGAAACCCTCGGCTTCGACGAATACTTCTCCGGAGACGGCGCCTGCGTCGTGGAGTGGGCCGAGCGGCTCGAGGAGGATCTGCCCGCCGACCTCCTCACCGTCACCCTGAATCACGCCGGGGTCGACGAGCGTTCCGTCTGTTTCGACGCCTCCGGGCCGCGCGCGCGGGTACTGGCCGAAGCGGTTCTGGCATAGCGACCGGCACAGCGCCGCTCATGATTCAAACAGCGGGTTGCACGGCGCTTCCAATCGAGATCCCCTTTTGAAGCAAACGCCCCTTTCTCTCAACGAGGAGGGGCGTTTTTTTATACTGTAAACAGGACGGACCTGAAAAATGAAGAAATAGGCTATCTTGGCCGTGATTACTTAAAAAAATGTTTTGACCGTACACGCTAATGTGCTAATAAAGTGGTTCCTACCGCCGGGATTACGCTCCGGGTGGATCAATCAGTAGAGTACAAGGAGGACTGACATGGCTTTGGTGGTCCAAAAGTACGGCGGCACCTCGATGGGGTCCGTCGAACGAATTCGCAACGTCGCCAAGAGGGTGGCAAAAACCTATGACGCCGGCAACGACATGGTGGTGGTTGTCTCCGCCATGGCAGGCGAAACCAACAAGCTGGTCGCGCTTGCCAACGAGGTGTGCGAGTTCCCGGACAACCGTGAATATGACGTGCTTGTTGCGGCTGGGGAGCAGGTCTCCATCGCACTGTTGGCCATGTGCCTGAAAGCCATGGGGTACAAGGCGAAGTCCTACCTCGGCTTCCAGGTGCCCATCCTCACCGATACCTCCTACAGCAAGGCCAGGATCGAAAGCATCGACGACAAGAAGATGCGCGCCGACCTGAAAGAGGGGACCATTCTGATCGTCGCCGGCTTCCAGGGCGTGGACGAGTTCGGCAGCGTCACCACCTTGGGGCGCGGCGGCTCCGACACCTCGGCGGTAGCCCTCGCCGCGGCTTTGAAGGCCGACGTCTGCGAGATCTTCACCGACGTGGACGGCGTCTACACCACCGACCCCAACATCTGCAAGGACGCCAAAAAGATCGAGCGTATTTCCTACGAGGAGATGCTGGAATTGGCCAGCCTCGGCGCGAAGGTGCTGCAGATCCGCTCCGTGGAGTTCGCCAGCAAGTACAACGTCGACGTCCACGTCCGCTCGAGCTTCAACGAAAATCTCGGAACCATGGTTACCAAGGAGGATAAAGAAATGGAAGCAGTGCTCGTCTCGGGTATCGCCTACGCCAAGGATGAAGTGAAAATCGCCGTCATGCAGGTACCGGACAAGCCCGGGATCGCCGCCCAGATCCTCTCTCCGCTTTCCGACGCCAACATCTCCGTCGACATGATCGTCCAGAACGTGAGCGAGGCCGGTTCCACCGACTTCACCTTCACCGTGCCCCAGGCCGACTTCAAGAAGGCGCTCACCATAACCAAGGAAACCGCCGAGGCGATCCACGCCAAGGAAGTCCTCTCCGACGAGAACGTCACCAAGGTCTCCATCGTGGGCCTCGGCATGAGGAGCCACGCCGGCGTCGCCACCACCATGTTCCAGGCGCTCGCCAAGGAGGGGATCAACATCCAGATGATCTCCACCTCCGAGATCAAGATCTCCGTCGTGGTCGACGCCAAGTACACCGAACTCGCCGTCCGCGTGCTGCACGACGCCTTCGGCCTGGCCGGGAAATAAAGAACCCGTTCAACGTTCAACGTTCGACGTTACGAAACGCCCCTGCTTCGGCTCGGGCGTTTCCGTAACGGCGGACGCGGACCTGCGGACGGTGAGAGGGGACAGACAGCTGCGGAGTCGGTCCCCAAACTGACTTTTGAACGTTGAACGTTGAACGTTGAACGTCTTTTGATGAAGTTCGGGGGGGATATGAGCCTGGTGAAACTTTACGATACGACGCTTAGGGACGGAACGCAGGCGGAGGACATCTCTTTCCTGGTAGAGGACAAGATCCGCATCGCGCACAAGCTGGACGAGTGCGGCATTCACTACATCGAGGGGGGGTGGCCCGGTTCCAACCCCAAGGACGTCGCCTTCTTCAAGGACATCAAGAAGGAAAAGCTCTCCCAGGCGAAGATCGCCGCCTTCGGCTCGACCCGCCGCGCCAAGATCACCCCGGACAAGGACCAGAACCTGCGCACCCTGGTGGAGTCCAAGGCCGACGCCGCCACCATCTTCGGCAAGACCTGGGACTTCCACGTGCACGAGGCGCTCAGGATCCCGCTCGAGGAGAACCTGGAGCTGATCTTCGACTCGCTGGAATTCCTCAAGAAGAACATGCCCGAGGTCTTCTACGACGCGGAGCACTTCTTCGACGGCTACAAGTCCAACCCCGAGTACGCCATCAAGACGCTGCAGGCGGCCCAGCAGGCGGGAGCGGACTGCATCATCCTGTGCGACACCAACGGCGGCTCGATGCCGTACGAGATCGCGGCGATCGTGGATGAGGTGAAAAAGACCATCAAGACCCCGCTCGGCATCCACGCCCACAACGACGGGGAGTGTGCGGTGGCCAACTCCATCATCTCCGTGCAGCAGGGGATCGTGCACGTGCAGGGGACCATCAACGGCTTCGGCGAGCGTTGCGGCAACGCGAACCTCTGCTCCATTATCCCGGCGCTCAAGGCGAAGATGCAGCGTGACTGCATCTCGGACGCGCAGATGAAGACCTTGCGGGACCTCTCCCGCTACGTCTATGAGCTGGCCAACCTGGCACCCAACAAGCACCAGCCCTACGTCGGCAACTCCGCCTTCGCTCACAAGGGGGGCGTACACGTCTCCGCCATCCAGCGCCACCCGGAAACCTACGAGCACATGCGGCCGGAACTGGTGGGGAACACCACCCGCGTCCTCGTCTCCGACCTCTCCGGGCGCGCCAACATCCTCGCCAAGGCAACCGAGTTCAACATCAACCTGGACAGCAAGGACCCGGTCACCCTCGAGATCCTGGAAGACATCAAGTCCATGGAGAACCGCGGCTACCAGTTCGAGGGTGCCGAGGCTTCCTTCGAACTGCTGATGAAACGGGCCCTCGGCACGCACCGCAAGTTCTTCTCCGTGATCGGCTTCCGCGTCATCGACGAGAAGCGCACCGAGGACGACCAGCCCATCTCCGAGGCGACCATCAAGGTCAAGGTCGGCGGCAAGGTCGAGCATACCGCCTCCGAGGGACACGGCCCGGTAAACGCCCTGGACAACGCCCTCAGGAAGGCGCTGGAGAAGTTCTACCCGAAATTGAAGGACGTGAAGCTGCACGACTACAAGGTCCGCGTGCTTCCGGCAGGGCAGGGGACCGCTTCCTCCATCCGCGTCCTCATCGAGAGCGGCGACAAGGAAGGGCGCTGGGGCACCGTCGGCGTCTCCAGCAACGTCATCGAGGCCTCCTACCAGGCCCTCGTGGACGCCATCGAGTTCAAGCTGCACAAAGACGAGGAGACGGCGGCACCGAAGAAATGATGCCCAGGAGCCAGCGACTCGCCCTCTGGTGTCTCGCCCTGCTCCTCACCCTCTCGCTGTACATGAAAGGCCGCACTCCCGCTGAAACAGGTGGGGGGGCGGCCTTTTCCAATTTCACCGGGCGCGGCATCACCGTGCGGCTTGCCGGAAATGTGCGGCATCCCGGTGTTTACCGCCTGCCGGCGGGAACCGACGCCGGTACCGCCATAAATATGACGCCTGCGGCGAAGGGCGTCACGACACGCGTCAGAGGACCCGTCACTCAGCCGCTGGTTAGCGGCGATGTGGTCACCCTGGCCGGGGATTACGGTGCTAACCAGCTGATTTCTGTTACGAAGATGGGAGCGAGAGAGCGGATGCTCTTAGGGGTTCCTCTGCATCCCGACCTGCTCGAGGAGGCGGAATGGGACCTCCTGCCGGGCATCGGACCGGCACTTTCCCGACGTATCGTGGCTGACCGTCAGGAAAATGGCGCTTTTGGTTCGGTGGAGGGGCTGCTGCGGGTGCCGGGGATCGGGGAAGGGAAGTTGGCGACAATCCGAAAATATTTCTAATCATCTGTAAGGGGGCTTTTTTGCGAAGGTTCCTTCGAAAAGGAGTATGGTTTAGATTACAACTTGTTTATATTTCCGATATTGGCATGTCGCGTGAATTATACGATCCCACATGAAGTTCTTTAATCAACTTTTTGTTGGGAGGTACGGCTTATGAAATGCCCTAAATGCAAAGGTAGGATGTTTGCGGAAAAATACTATGACTTCGTGAGATCGTTCGATGCCTGGAAATGCACCTGCTGTGGCGAGGTGCTCGATCCGACCATACTGGCCAACAGAGCAAGGAACTTCAACAGCCTCCTGGGCTGATCCAATCTATAGACCGATTCCAAAGGGGGGCGCCTCCGGCACCCCCCTTTTTATGTCCCCTGCTTGCCCCCCGCCGCGCGCCCTTTGCCTGCCTCGCGCCTGGAGCCGCCTGCACCAGTTGCAGTCAGGTACCCTCGGCCATGCACCTGCTCTATAAAGTAGCGGCTGTCAGGATTTTATCTTGACACCACCCGGGTGGTCGGTTATAAAGGGGATCAAATTGGTCCTAAAGGTGTTTTTATGATGGAACTTACCCGCAAGGGCGAATACGCAATCCGTGGCATCATCTACCTGGCCCAGCAGCCGCCGGGGCGGGTTTCGCTGATCAGCGAGATAGCCGCGGCCGCCGAGGTGCCGCAGACCTTCCTGGCCAAGATCTTCCAGAGCTTCGCCAAGCTGGGTCTGGTCACGTCCTCGCGCGGTACCGGCGGCGGGTTCGTACTGGCGCGCCCCGCGTCCGCCATCACCCTACGTGAGGTGGTCGAGGCCGTCGAAGGGCCGATTCTCCCCAACCGCTGCCTGTTGGGCAGCGCCTGCGACAGGGGAGGCCCCTGCCGCGTGCACGCCGTCTGGAAGCAGGTGCAGACCGAGGTGGTTCACATCCTCGACGGCGTCACCATCGATACCCTGGCCCGTAACCAGGACCCCTGATCGGCGCAAAAAATTTTGTCTACAATTAGGATAAAGAAGGTCCTGAAGGTCTTTTGTGACCACTAATATCGACTAGGCTGAGAAGGGCCCGCAAGGGCCAAAAACCGTTCAATTCAATTCAAGGAGCGAATCATGGATGTACTAACCCTGAGCAGGCTGCAGTTTGCCATTACCTGCATGTTCCACTTCATCTTCGTCCCGCTGACCCTGGGGCTGTCGGTCCTGGTGGCCATGATGGAGACCCGCTACGTGCTGACCGGCAACGAGATGTACAAGAGGATGACGAAGTTCTGGGGCAAGCTGTTCCTGATCAACTTCGCCCTCGGCGTGGTGACCGGTATCACCATGGAGTTCCAGTTCGGCATGAACTGGGCCGAGTACTCGCGCTACGTCGGCGACATCTTCGGTGCGCCTCTTGCCATCGAGGCCACCGTGGCCTTCTTCATGGAGTCCGTGTTCATCGGCGTCTGGGCCTTTGGCTGGGAAAAGGTGGGCAAAAGGTTCCACGCGGTTTCCATCTGGCTGGTGGCCCTGGCGACCAACCTCTCGGGTCTGTGGATACTCCTGGCCAACGGCTGGATGCAGCACCCGGTAGGTTACGTGCTCAGAAACGGTCGCGCCGAGATGGTGGACTTCCTGGCGCTGGTCACCAACCCCTTCGGCCTGCTGAAATTCGGGCACCAGATCGTCTCCGGCTACACGGTGGCCGGGTTCTTCGTGATGGGAATCTCCGCCTACCACCTGCTCAAGGCGCGCAACCGCGAGTTCTTCAAGGCATCCTTCGGCATGGCCGCCGCCTTCGCCCTGGCCGCCTCCATCATGGTCGGCGTGATCGGGGACTTCCACGCGGCCGACGTCGCCAAGACCCAGCCCGCCAAGTTCGCCGCCATGGAGGCGGTGTGGAATTCCTGTAACAACGCCCCCATGCACCTGATCGCCTTCCCTGACGAGAAGAACGAGTGCAACCTGGTCACCGCGCTCCCCGTGCCCGGCCTGCTGAGCTTCCTCGCCTTCCACGACACCAACGCCCAGATCCGCGGCATCACCTCGTTCCCCAAGGACGAGCGTCCGCCGGTGCTCCCGGTCTTCCTGAGCTTCCGCCTGATGGTCGGGCTGGGAACCCTGTTCATCGTCCTCTCTGCCGCGGCGCTGTTTCTCTCGAAGAACGGCCTGCTGGAGAAGTATCCCCTGTTCCTGAAGCTGCTGGTGCTCTGCATCCCGCTCCCCTACATCGCCAACCAGCTCGGCTGGATCGTTTCCGAAGTGGGCCGCCAGCCCTGGATCGTCTACGGCATCATGAAGACCTCGGACGCGGTCTCCAAGTCCCTGGAATTGACGCAGGTGATCGGCTCCCTGCTCGGCTTCACGCTCCTTTACGGCCTGCTGGGCTTTGTGGACATCTACCTGTTGGCCAAATTCGCCCGCAAAGGGCCTGAAGAAACTCACGTCGGCGCTACCAACGCCTTCAGAAACTAGGGGGGGACAATGGATCTGCATATCGTATGGTTTGTACTTTGGGGTGTTCTGTGGGCGGTCTATTTCATGCTGGATGGTTTCGTTTTGGGGGCGGGGATGCTGCACCGCGTGCTCGGTAAGACCGATATCGAGCGGCGCGTGGTCATCAACAGCTTCGGCCCGGTCTGGGACGGCAACGAGGTCTGGCTGATCACCGCCGGGGGCGCCACCTTCGCCGCCTTCCCGACCACCTACGCGCTCATGTTCAGCTACCTGTACACGCCGCTTCTGCTGCTGCTCTTCGCGCTCATCGTGCGCGGGGTCTCCTTCGAGTTCCGCAGCAAGGAAGAGGGCGCCACCTGGCGCGGTTGCTGGGACTGGGCCATCGTCCTGTCGAGCTTCGTGCCGGCGCTGCTCTTCGGCGTCGCCTTCGGCAACATCTTCGCCGGGCTTCCCATGGATAAGGCCGGGTACCATGGCTCCCTGGTCGCGCTTTTGAACCCCTACGGCATTGTGAGCGGCCTGCTCTTCGTGATGCTCTTCCTTGAGCACGGGGCCCTCTACGTGGCGGTGAAGAGCACCGGCGACCTGAGCCGGCGCGCCGAGTCCCTGGCCCGCACCCTGTGGGTCCCGCTCCTCGTGGTGGCGGTCGCCTTCCTTGCCTACACCAACTTCGCGACCAAGCTCTATGACAATTATCTGAAGGCCCCCGTGTTCCTGGTGGCCCCGCTGATCGCTGTGGCTGCCCTGGTCGGTGTGCGCCTGCTGTTGGGCACCGGCAACACCCTGGCCGCCTTCGCCGCTTCCTGCGTCACCATCCTGGGCGTGGTCGGGACCGGCGTGATCGGGCTGTTCCCCAACCTGATCCCGTCCAGCATGGACGCCCTGTCCAGCCTTACCATTTACAACAGCTCCTCCTCTGAGTACACCCTGCAGATCATGACCGGAGTGGCCTTCACCTTCGTGCCGGTGGTGATCCTGTACAAAATCTGGGTGTACCGGATCTTCCGGGGGAGGGTCACCGCCGAGGCGGTGGCCGCCGATCACGAGGCCTACTAGCACCTCTTTTCTACGCCGCCGCCCCCCACCGGGGGGCGGCTTTTTTGCGTTCCCACACCTGGTTCCGCCGCCATCAAACCCGGAGGCGTGATGGCGGCGGGGGGCGCGTTGGACGGCATTTCGGGGGTGTAAGCGATTAAAGCGAAACCAATTCTATATTGACAAGTTCCCTTCCTCTTTGCTACTTTACGCTCTTGTCGCGCGCCCTAAGCGAACAGCTCGGTGCCATAGCCCTTCCGGGAGGCAGCTTTTCTAGCGGATGCCCCGACAGACCCGTCACCACAACCCCCGCCCAGACATTCATGCACGAGGCATTACGGCAGAGAGCCTGCCATATAAAGTGAACAAAGAGAGGACTTTCCATGCAGATTAGTGTTGAATCGGTCAACAGCATCAAGAAGAAGTTGAACTTCGAAATTCCGGCGGACAAAGTTTCCGCTGAAGTTGACAAGGCTTATGCCGAAATAAGGAAGCATGCCGCGATCAAGGGGTTCCGCAAGGGCAAGGTCCCGATGAGCCTGATCGAGAAACACTACGGCGAGAAGATGGCCGAGGACGTCGTCAAGAGCCTCGTTAGCGATACCTACTTCAAGGCTGTCACCGAAAAGGGGATCAACCCGGTCTCCTACCCGGTGATCGAGAGCGATACGCTCAAGAAGGGCGAACCGTTCAAGTACTCGGCAACCGTGGAAATCTTCCCGGAAGTCGAACTGAAGGAATACCTCGGCCTCGAGGTGACCAAGGAGCAGCTCGTGCTCGACCCGACGGCGGTCGACGCCCGCCTCAAGGAGATGCAGGAGCGCATGGCGCAGCTCGCACCGGCTCCGGAAGGGCATGCTGCCGCCCTGGGCGATTTCGTCACCTTCGACTTCAAGGGCTCCATCGACGGCGTTCCTTTCGAGGGTGGTGCCGCAGAGGACTTCCAGCTCGAGCTGGGCTCCGGCCGTTTCATCCCGGGCTTCGAGGATCAGATGGTCGGCATGACCGTCGGGACCAGCAGCACCATCAAGGTGACCTTCCCGGAGAACTACGGCTCCGCGGAGCTGGCCGGCAAACCCGCCGACTTCGAGATCACCGTCAAGGAGATCAAGATCAAGGAACTCCCCGAGCTGAACGACGACTTCGCCAAGGAGTTCGGTGACGAGTTCGAAACCCTCGACCTCCTGAAGGCGAAGCTGGCCGAGATCAACCAGACCCAGGAAGAGGCCCGCATCAACAACGAGCTGCGCGAGAACGTCTTCAAGGCGCTGATCGAGAAGAACCCGGTCGAGGTCCCCGAGGCCCTGGTGGACCGTCAGGTCACCATGATGCTGGAGAACACCAAGCAGCGCCTCGCCTCCCAGAGGATGTCCCTGGAGATGATGGGGATGACCGACGAGAGCTACAAAGCCCAGTTCCGTGACGTGGCCCGTGACCAGGTCAAAGGTTCCGTCATCGTCGACGCGGTGGCCGAGAAGGAATCCATCGTGGTGACCGACGAGGAGTTCCAGGGGCAGATCGCCCAGATCTCCGGCCAGACCGGGCAGCCGCTGGAGAAGGTGGCACAGCTGTACAAGACCAACGAGCGGGCCAAGGACAGCCTGATGGCCCAGATGAGGGAAGACAAGGCGGTGCAGTTCATCACCGAGCGCGCCAAGGTAACCGAGGTTCCCAAGGCGGAAAGCAAATAGGAGATTCCATGCTGGTACCGATAGTAGTGGAGCAGACTGGCCGGGGCGAGAGGTCGTACGACATCTATTCGCGCCTTCTGAAGGACAGGATCATCTTCCTGGGTGGCGGCATCGACGACAACGTCGCCAACCTGGTGATCGCGCAGCTCCTCTTCCTGGAGGCCGAGGATCCCGACAAGGATATCCATCTCTACATCAACTCCCCCGGCGGTGTGGTCACCGCCGGGATGGCGATCTACGACACCATGCGCTACATCAAGGCGCCGGTGTCGACCATCTGCATCGGGCAGGCGGCCTCCATGGGCGCCTTCCTGCTGTCGGGCGGGGAGAAGGGAAAGCGGTTTTCCCTGGCCAACTCGCGCATCATGATCCACCAGCCGCTGGGAGGCTTCCAGGGGCAGGCGACGGATATCCACATCCACGCCAAGGAGATCCTGCGCATGAAGGACCAGCTCAATGAACTTCTGGCTGAGCACACCGGTCAGAACGTAGAAAAAGTGGCTGCCGACACCGAGCGCGACTATTTTATGTCGGGCGAAGAGGCAAAGACATATGGTATTATAGATGCCATTGTCACAAGAAACGTTGTCACCGGAGGTGCCAATTGAGCAGAAGAGATGACCGTTCGGATACGCTGATCTGTTCCTTTTGCGGGAAGAGCCAGGAAGAGGTGAAGAAGCTTATTGCGGGGCCTACGGTCTACATCTGCGACGAGTGCATCGAACTTTGCAACGACATCATCGCGGAGGAGTCCAAGCTCGAAGACACCTCCGGCCCGGACGTCCGCAAGCTCCCCAAGCCGCAGGAGATCAAGGAGGTCCTGGACGAGTACGTCATCGGGCAGGCCCGCGCCAAGAAGGTCCTGGCCGTCGCGGTGTACAACCACTACAAGCGCGTCGAGGCGCCGACCAAGCCGGGCGACGTCGAGATGCAGAAGAGCAACATCCTGCTTCTGGGGCCCACCGGCTCGGGTAAGACGCTCCTGGCCCAGACCCTGGCCCGCATCCTCAAGGTTCCCTTCGCCATGGCGGACGCCACCAACCTCACCGAGGCGGGCTACGTGGGCGAGGACGTCGAGAACATCATCCTGACCCTCCTGCAGGCCGCCGACTACGACGTGGAGAAGGCACAGAAGGGGATCATCTACATCGACGAGATCGACAAGATCGCCAGGAAGTCCGATTCCCCCTCCATCACCCGCGACGTTTCCGGTGAAGGGGTGCAGCAGGCGCTTTTGAAGATCATCGAGGGGACCATCGCCAGCGTCCCGCCCAAGGGCGGCCGCAAGCACCCGCAGCAGGAGTTCCTGAAGGTGGACACCACCAACATCCTCTTCATCTGCGGCGGCGCCTTCCCTGGGCTGGACAATATCATCCAGCAGAGGATCGGCGTGAAGACCCTGGGCTTCGGGGCCGACGTCAAGAAGAAGGTCGAGAAGAAGGCCGGTGAACTTTTGGCCGGCGTCACCCCCGAGGACCTCTTGAAGTTCGGGTTCATCCCCGAGTTCGTGGGCCGTCTCCCTATGCTCGCCTCGCTCTCCGAGCTGGACGAGGAGGCCATGGTCCAGATCCTCAAGGAGCCCAAGAACGCGCTGATCAAGCAGTACCAGAAGCTGTTCGAGATGGAGCACGTGAAGCTCAAGTTCACCGACGGCTCCCTGATCGCCATCGCGCGCGAAGCGCTCAAGAGAAAGACCGGCGCCCGCGGCCTGCGTTCCATCCTGGAGAACGCGATGCTCGACATCATGTATGAGATCCCGTCCCAGAGCATGGTGAAAGAGGTGGTGATCAGCGAAGAGGTGATCTACAGCAAGGAAAAACCGATCATCGTCTATGAGAACGTGGCCGAAAGCGCCTAACAGGGACATATGACTGAAGAAACCAGCAGCAGACGCAAAAAGAGAGGGAATCCGGAAAGGTTCCCTCTCTTTCCTTTACGGGACATCGTGATCTTCCCGCACATGGTGATACCTCTGTTTGTGGGGCGTGAGAAGTCGGTGCTCGCTCTTGAGGCCGCCATGGCCCAGAACGACAAGCTGATCCTGCTCGCGACCCAGAAAAACGCCAAGACCGAGGATCCCGAGGCGGGCGACATCTACACGGTCGGCACCCTGTGCCAGGTGATCCAGCTCCTGAAGTTACCTGACGGCACCGTGAAGGTGCTGGTGGAAGGGAAAAGGCGCGGTTCCATCGTCGCCTTCAGCGACCGGACCGACTACTTCGAGGTCGAGGTGGAAACGCTCGCCGAGAAGAGCGCCAACCTGACCGAGGTCGAGGCACTCAAGCGCGGCGTGCTGGCCTCCTTCGAGAACTACGTCGAGCTGAACAGTTCGGTACCCGCCGAGGTGCTGCAGTCGGTGCAGGGAATCGCCGACGCTTCCCGCCTGGCCGACACCATTGCGCCGCACCTGAACCTCAAGGTGGCGCAGAAGCAGGAACTCCTGGCGGCGGTGCAGCCGGCCCGGCGCATGGAGCGCCTGTTGTCGCTGATGGGGGCGGAAATCGAGATCCTGCAGATCGAGAAGAAGATCCACGCTCGCGTCAAGAAGCAGATGGAGAAGACCCAGAAGGATTATTATCTGAACGAGCAGATCCGTGCCATCCAGAAGGAACTGGGGGGGAAGGACGAGTTCAAGCAGGAGTTGCGCAGTCTTGAGGCGAAGGCCGCCAAGCTGCCGCTGTCGGCCGAGGCCAAGCAGAAGGTGCAGGCGGAGATCAAGAAGCTGAAGTTCATGTCCCCCATGTCCGCCGAGGCGGCCGTGGTGAGAAACTACGTGGACTGGCTGCTGGCACTCCCCTGGGGCGCCTACGCCGAGGAGAACCGCGACATCCGGGAGGCGCGTGCCCGTCTTGACGGTGACCACTACGGCCTGGAGAAGGTGAAGCTGAGGATACTGGAGTTCCTGGCGGTGAACGCACTCGCGCCGGGCATGAAGGGCCCCATCCTCTGCCTGGTCGGCCCTCCGGGCGTGGGCAAGACCTCGCTGGCGCGCTCGGTGGCGAAGGCCACCGGCCGCGACTTCGTCAAGATCTCGCTGGGCGGGGTGCGGGACGAGGCGGAGATCCGCGGGCACCGGCGCACCTACGTCGGGGCCATGCCGGGGCGCATCATCCAGTCGCTCAAGAAGTGCGGCTCGTCCAACCCGGTGTTCCTTTTGGACGAGATTGACAAGATGAGCTCCGACTTCCGGGGCGATCCGGCGTCGGCGCTCCTCGAGGTGCTCGACCCGGAGCAGAATGCCTGCTTTAACGACCATTTCCTGGACCTCGACTACGACCTCTCCAAGGTGATGTTCATCACCACGGCCAACACCAGTCACTCCATTCCGCGGCCGCTTTTGGACCGTATGGAGGTGGTGCGGCTGGACGGCTACACCGAGCACGAGAAGCTTGCCATCGCGCGCGAGTACCTGGTCCCGAAACAGGCCGAGGCCAACGGGCTGGCCGGCAAGGGGGTGAGCTTCACGGACGCGGCGCTTTTGGAGCTGGTGCGCCGTTACACCCGCGAGGCGGGGGTGAGGAACCTGGAGCGCGAGATCGGCTCGATCTGCCGCAAGATCGCCTTTGCCGTCGCCGAAGGGGGGAAGGTGCGCCGCACGGTGCAGCCCAAGCAGATCGCCGGCTACCTGGGACCTGCCCGCTACAAGTACGGCGAGGTGGGGCAGGAGGACGCCATCGGCCTGGTCACCGGCCTGGCCTGGACCGAGGTGGGTGGGGAGCTCCTCAACATCGAGGTGGTCTCGCTGCCGGGCAAAGGGAAGCTCACCGTCACGGGCAAGCTGGGCGAGGTGATGCAGGAGTCGGCGCAGGCCGCCATGACCTACGTCCGTTCCCGCGGCGAGCTCTTGGGCTTCGCCAAGGACTTCTACCAGCATCTCGACATCCACATCCACGTCCCGGAAGGGGCGATCCCCAAGGACGGCCCGTCGGCCGGTATCGCCATGGCCTGCGCGCTCACCTCGGCGCTGACCAGGAGGCCGGTGCGGCGCGACGTCGCCATGACCGGCGAGGTGACCCTGCGCGGCACCGTGCTCCCGATAGGGGGGCTGAAGGAGAAACTTCTGGCGGCAGGGCGGGGCGGCATCCGCACCGTTTTGATCCCCAAGGAGAACGAGAAGGACCTGGCCGAGGTGCCGAAAGAGATCCTGGCCGGGCTTGCCGTATACCCGGTGGCGCACATGGACGAGGTGCTCGGTCACGCTCTGCTGGCGCCGGTAGGTCTCCCCGCAGCCGCTCTGTATGCGGATGCAGCTCAGGCGGCCGGTGACAGCACCGTGGTGCCGCACTAGAAAAAAAATTAGAAAAAGGGTTGACAGTCGGAACGAGCCTCTGGTATATACTCATTTCACTTTGCGATGCACCCCTAGGAGGAGCTAATGAACAAGGCAGAACTGGTAAGCGCCATTGCTGAAGAAGCACAGTTGACCAAGGTTGATGCAGACAAGGCACTGACTGGAATTCTTGACGCACTCACCAACTGTCTTGCCGCTGGCGACAAGGTAACCCTGGTCGGCTTCGGCACCTTCAGCGTCGCCGAGCGCGCCGCCCGCACCGGTCAGAACCCGCAGACCGGTAAGAAGATCGAGATCGCGGCTTCCACCGCTCCGAAATTCAAGCCGGGCAACACCCTGAAGGAACTGATCAACGCTTAATAAGTAACAAAGTCCCGGTTTCGGGATGTAGTAGATGCGGGGTTGTAGCTCAGTCGGTTAGAGTGCCAGCCTGTCACGCTGGAAGTCGCGGGTTCGAGCCCCGTCAACCCCGCCATATAAAATTTGGGTGAATAGCTCAGCTGGGAGAGCGCCAGCCTTACAAGCTGGATGTCGGGGGTTCGATCCCCTCTTCACCCACCACTAGAAAAACCGTTCAACGTTCTACGTTCAACGTTACCAACTAACACGTTGCCGGCTTCAGGTTCAAACGCTGAACCTCGAACCGCCGCCAACGGGTTCACAAGTTGGGGTTGTAGCTCAGTCGGTTAGAGTGCCAGCCTGTCACGCTGGAAGTCGCGGGTTCGAGCCCCGTCAACCCCGCCATCAAAAGGAAAGGCCGCCACATCAGGCGGCCTTTCCTTTTTCTCGTTGTCCTCCCCCCGGCAGGGTGAGGCGTTGCGCCGATTGCCGCCCATCCCGCTTTTGCCGCGATCCCTTTAGCTTGACTTGCCAGATCAAAATCGTTTATCCTCTCCGATGTTCCGTTTGGGGACGTCAACTCCCCAACCGGCCCCTGATTTTGCGGTTTTAGCCGTTAAATGAACATGGAAAGCGAGCCCCCCTTGAAACCCATCAAGCCTATCGTGGTGATCCCCACCTACAACGAAAGAGACAACCTGGAAAAACTGGTCAGGCAGGTCCTGGCCCTAAGCCCCGCTCTCGAGCTCTTGGTGGTGGACGATAACTCACCTGACGGCACCGGCGACCTTGCGGAAGCCCTCGCTGCCGATACGGGGCGGGTCTCCGTGCTGCACCGCAGCGGCAAACTCGGGCTCGGCTCCGCCTACCGTGAAGGGTTCGCCAAGGCGCTTGCCATGGGTGCCGACCTGGTGGTGCAGATGGATGCCGATTTTTCCCACGACCCGGCTATGATCCCGTACTTCTTCGAGGAGACCCGGCAGGCCGACCTCGTGATCGGCTCGCGCTACCTGAACGGCGTCAGCGTGGTGAACTGGCCGCTGCGCCGGCTCATGCTGAGCTACTTTGCCAGCGTCTACACCCGCGTCATCACCGGCCTCACCATCTCCGACTGCACCAGCGGGTTCAAATGCTTCCGCGCCGAGGCGCTCAAGGCGATCGACCTCTCCAGCATCCGCTCGGACGGCTACTCCTTCCAGATTGAGATGAACTACCGCCTCAAGGAAAAAGGGTTCCGCATCAGCGAGGTCCCCATCATCTTCATAGACCGCCACGCCGGAACCTCCAAGATGTCCAAGAAGATCGTGCGCGAGGCTGTACTCATGGTCTGGAAGCTCAAGCTGGGGTCGCTGCTGCGTGCGGTGCTCCCGAAGGGGAGGGGATAATGGCCTCGACGCTGTGGTCGATAGTCTGCGTGGCCGGGGTCTGGGGCTTCGTCATCTGCACCATATTCTTCATCCTGCGTGCCTTTCCGGCGCGGGACCATTTCGAGGGCAAGGCGGCCCTGAGGTGGGGGGCGGGGGTGCTGCTGTTCTTCGTGGTGTGGGTCCTTGGCATGATGCAGGCCTAACGCTGTTGTAGACAGAATCCGGTCCCCTTTTGATGTTTTAATTCTCTCACATTTGTGGTACTCATAAGTTCTTATGCCTGTTTATACCTGTAAAATAGGGTCCTCCGACGGCCGAATCCTTACCAAGGAACTCGATTCTGTCAGTGAGGCTCTGCTGCGTCAGAGTCTGGAGGAACAGGGATATGTGGTTTTCGAGGTGCGCAAGAAGCCGTTCCAGTTCCTGCTGGACTCCGGCATCGGCCGCAAGAAGATCGGCAACAAGGACCTCCTGCTCTTCAACCAGGAACTGCTGGTGCTCCTGAAGGCGGGCCTTCCCATCATCCAGGCGCTGGACACGGTTCTGGAATCCGGGACCGGGAAGCTCACCGAGGTTCTTAACGCGGTCAGGGAGGACATCAAGGGAGGCCTGGCGCTGTCGACAGCCTTCGAGAAGTATCCCCGGATTTTCCCGCAGCTCTACATCGCCTCGATCCGCGCCGGCGAGCGCACCGGTGACCTGCCGCAGACCATCAGGCGCTACATCGCCTTCTTGAAGAGGACCGAAGGGTTCCGAAGCAAGATCATCGGTGCCATGTTCTACCCGGCCATCCTCGTTTCGGTAGCCTTCATTGCGGTCACCGTGCTTCTGATTTACGTCGTGCCGACCTTCAGCACGATCTACGCCGACTCGGGCAACGCTCTGCCGGTGCCGACCCAGATGCTGATCAATTTCACCGGTTTCCTGCGCCATTACCTGCTGGTCTTCGTGGGACTCATCTTCGGCGCGGTGACCGTTTTCAGGCGCTGGAAGGAGACCGAGTCGGGGCGCTACACCGTGGACGGATTTAAGATCAAGACCCCCTTGGTCGGGTCGGTCGTCGTCCGTTACGCGCTTTCCGGATTTACCCGGACTCTGGCCACGGTCCTCGGCTCGGGCATCCCGATCGTGGAAGCGATGCGGATGTCGGTGGGGACCCTGAACAACAAGGTGCTGGAGCGCGGCCTGCTCATGGCCGTACTCCGGGTAGAGGAGGGTAGCAAGCTCTCCACGGCGCTGGAGAACATGAAGCTGCTGCCGCCGCTTGCGCTGCGCATGCTCTCTGTGGGCGAGACCACCGGCGCCCTCGAGGAGATGCTCGGGGACATCTCGGACTACTTCGAGGACGAGATCGAGAGGAGCCTGCAGGTGCTGACCTCCGCCATCGAACCCGCCATCATGATCGTCATGGGGGTGGTCATCGGCACCATCATCATCACCATGTACCTGCCGATCTTCAAGATCGCCAGCACCGTCAGCTAGAGGGAACATGCTGAAGCCGTTCAAAAGACAAAGGCTGGGCGACATCCTCCTGGAACAGGGTGAGCTGACCAACGACCAGCTCGCCTATGCACTGGACAAGCAACAGAGCACCAAAGAGCGCCTGGGCGCCATCTGTATCGCCGACGGGCTGATCAATGACATGGTGCTGGCGCAGGCCCTGGCGCAGCAGTTCAGCATGGAGTTCGTCGACCTCAAGGGCGCGCGCCCGGACGAGTCGCTGTTCAACGTGGTCCCCCCCGAGGTGATGTTCCGGTACCACTTCGTGCCCCTGGAACTGCTGGGTGACCTCCTGGTGGTCGCCATTGCCGACCCCACCGCGGTGCTGCAACTCGACGAGATCTCTTTGCTCCTGGAGCGGCCCCTCACCTTCAAGGTCGCGGCCGAATCAGAGATCTCCCAGCTTCTCAAGCGGGGCGAGGGGACCAGCCGCGTGCTCAAGGAAGTCTCGGAAGACTTCATGCTGCAACTGGTGACCGAGACCGAGAAAGGTGAGGAGATCCTCTCCGTCGAGAACGTCTCCGCCGACACCAGTCCCATCATCAAGCTGGTCAACTCCACCATCCTGGATGCCCTCACCCGGCGCGCCTCCGATATCCATATCGAGACGGCGCAGGAAGGGGTAATCATCAAGTACCGTATCGACGGCGTGCTCTACAAGGCGACCGACCCCATCGACAACCACTTCCAGGGGCCGCTCATCTCCAGGCTGAAGGTCATGAGCGAGCTGGACATCTCGGAGCGGCGCATCCCGCAGGACGGCCGGTTCAAGGTCAGGATCGGCGCCAAGTCCATCGACTTCCGCGTATCCATCATGCCAAGCGCCTTCGGCGAGGACGCGGTCATCCGTATTCTGGACAAGGAGAGCATTGCCAGCGACCTCAGGGGGCTCACCCTGGAGACGCTCGGCATGGCCTCCCACGAGATCAAGCGCTTCAGGAAGATGATCAAGGAACCCTACGGCATGGTGCTGGTCACCGGCCCCACCGGCTCCGGCAAGACCACCACGCTCTACGGCGCGCTCACCGAGATCCACACCGGGCTCGAAAAGATCATCACCATCGAGGACCCGGTCGAGTACGTCCTCTCCGGCATCACGCAGATCCCGGTCAACGAGAAGAAGGGGCTTACCTTCGCCCGCGGCCTGCGCTCCGTGCTTCGTCACGACCCGGACAAGATCATGGTCGGCGAGATCCGTGACTCGGAAACAGCCCAGATCGCCGTGCAGTCGGCGCTGACCGGTCACCTGGTGTTCACCACCGTGCACGCCAACAACGTCTTCGACGTGATCGGGCGCTTCACCCACATGGGGATCGATCCCTACAACTTCGTCGCCTGCCTCAACTGCGTCATGGCGCAGCGCCTGGTGCGCAAGATCTGCCCTTCCTGCAAGAAGGCGGTCACCGTTTCCGACGATGAGCTGCGCGAGTCTGCCATAGACCCGGAGCGGACCCGCGGCCTCACCCTGTACGAGGCCCGCGGCTGTGACGACTGCAACGGCACCGGCTACCGGGGCAGGTCCGCCATCGTGGAACTCCTCGATCTCAACGACGAGATCCGCGAGCTGATCATCTCCAAGGCCCCCATCGCCGCCCTGAAAAAGGCCGCCAAGGCCGCGGGGACCATGTTCCTCAGGGAATCGGCCGTGGCCAAGGTGCTCGCCGGTGAGACGACAATCAAGGAGATCAACCGTGTCACCTTTGTGGAGTAGGTGCCAGATATGCTAATGTCCGGGAAAAGTCTTGGGCTGGAACTCTCAGCCGCCGGGTTCAGCTTCGCCGTGGTAAGCGGCGGCAAGACCCCGCTCGTCGAGGCGGGACTGTCGCTGCCGTTTGCGCCGGGCATGCTGAGCCTGTCGCGCCGCGACCCAAACATCGCCGATGCCAAGGGATTCGTCGCCGCCCTCAAAGAAGCCCACCTGCGTCTTTTGACCAAGGAACGTGCTGTCTGCGTGTCGCTGCCCGATGCGGTGGGACGCGTGGTGCTCCTCGAGCTGGAGGCACGCTTCAAGAACCGCGAGGAGGGGATGGACGTGATCCGCTGGAAGCTCAAAAAGAGCCTCCCCTTCGACATCAGCGCGGTCCATCTGGACTACCAGACCCTGGAGGAAAAGCAAAACGGAGCCGTTTCCCTGCTGGTCTCCATCATCTCCCGTCCCGTGGTGCAACAGTACGAGGAGCTCATCCTCGAGGCGGGGCTGGAGCCCAAGCTGATCGACTTCACCTCATTCAACCTCTACCGTCTCTTCTCCCCGAGGCTGGAACTCTCCGAGGACGGCGCTTTCGTCTGCTTCTACCAGGGGGCCATGACGGTGCTTGTCTTCAGCGGCGGAGTACTCAGCTTCTACCGGACCAAGGAGGGGGTGGGGGACGTGCAGCACCTGTTCCGCGAGGTCAACAGCTCCTTCCTGGTCTACAAGGACCAGGCCCCCGGCCAGAGCGTCAGCGAGGTATTCTGCGCCGCCGCCCCTGGCGATGCCGAGTCCTTCCGCGCACTGGTGGCGGAAGCCAGCGGGCTTGAGCCGGTGCTGCTCGACCTGGAGCGCATGCTGCGGCAGGGCTCCACCCTGGGACTGGACCGGCCCGGACTGCACGCGCTGGCCGGTGCGGTGGGCGCCGCGCTGAGGAGCCTGTGATATGAAACTGACCATCAACCTGGCTACCAGGCGCTACGTAAACCTGCGCCAGCTCAACACCATCCTGGCCGCTTCTTTCGCTATCCTGGCGCTGGTCCTGGTGTACCTGGTCCGCGAACTGGCCACCAACCAGGTCGAGATCAACAAGATCAAGAGCCAGAGCGCCGCGGCGAGTCGCGGTCCTGCCGGTGCCGCTCCGATCCCGGTCGAGCAGATGAGGGCTTTGGATGCGAACATTGCCTTCGCCAATGCCCTTATCGACCGCAAAGCGGTGAACTGGCTGTCGCTGCTGGACAAGCTGGAACTCGTGGTCCCCGCCGGGGTGGCCCTTACCCAGGTGGAGCCGTCAGCGAAGGACCCCCAGGTCGTGTCGCTGGGCGGCGTGGCACTGACCTTCGAGAACCTGCGCTCCTTTTTGGAGAACATGGAGCGTTCGCCGAATTTCTCTGAGGTGTACCTGTTGGGCCAAAGCGACCGCAAGGTGGGGAAAACCCAGCAAGGCTACGGTTTCACACTCTCCTGTAAGGTCAGTAACCGATGAGCTACCAGATGCTACTCGACATGATCGCGGCGCGGCGCAAGTCCTTCACATTTATCGCTTTCCTGGCGCTGCTTGCCCTTGGGATTGAGGCGTACATCTCAACCTATCAGAGGCCGGAGCTGGCAAATGTCCAGCAGGCCTGGTTCACCAAGCGCGACGCCCTGGCCCGTGGCGAGACGCAGGCTGACGCCACGAAGTACCAGCAGGGGATGCGCGATCTGGACGAGTTTCGCAAGCACCTGCTTCCCAAGAAGGAGTTGGCCGCGCTGCTGAGCCGGATTTACGGCACGGCCAAGACCAACTCCCTGGTCCTGTCGGGGATCAACTACAGGCCGAGCAAGGAGAAGGGCAAAGGCAATCAGATGGTGACTTACGGCATCTCCTTTAACGTCACCGGCAAGTACGCATCAGTAAAGAGCTTTCTTGCGGACTTGGCGCGTTACCGGGAAATGCTGATCGTAGAGTCCATCTCGCTGAGCAACAGCAGCGTAACCGAGGAAAAGGTAAATCTTAGAATACAGACCACGGTCTACCTGACGGAGGGGGCATGAATCGCCAGAAACTAGCGCTTTTCCTGCTGCTCATCGTCCTTGTCGGGGCGATCGTGTACGCTGTCGTGCGCACACCGAGGCAGCAGCAGGTAGCCACCCTCAAGAACCAGCCGGGCGCCAAGGCGACTGTGCTCAGAAAGCAGCCGGGCGCCCCCCAAAAAGCGGCAACCGCTACCGGCGGAGCTCTGCACCTGGATCTGCTGCGGCGCGAGCAGCCAGGATCCAGCGGCTTCAGGCGCAATATCTTCTCTCCCATCTTCAGAGATGAGGAGAAGCTCTCGTCTCTCAAGCTGCCGCCGCCACCGCCGCCGCCGAAGAAGCTCCCTCCGTTGCCCTCCGCGCTGCCGGTGGCACCGCCGCCGGAGCCGCCTCCTCCTCCTCCGCCGCCGACCCAGGAGCAGTTGGATGACGCCGAATTGGGCAAGTTCGTGTTCATCGGCTTTCTGAAGAAAGGGACGGAGAAGACGGTGTTCCTCTCCAAGGGCGGCGAGATCTTCCTCGCCAAGAAGGGAGGCCAGGTGGGGCCGAGGTTCCAGGTCTCCAACGTGACCGATGATGCCATCACCATCAAGTCGCTGCAGAGCGACCGGCAACTTGTGATTCCGCTGGTAGAGAACAGGGCGCTCAGCATCCGCCGTCCCAGCCTGAGCCACAGCCCCAGTCCCAGGCCTTAAGGAGCAACTTCATGCATAGACTAAGATCGATCTCAACCCTGATGCTGCTGACCGTGGCCCTTTCCGGCTGTGCCGGTGGCCGCACCGCTTTCAGCAAGGCAGAGCAGCTCGAGCGCGAGGGGGACCTGGACGCCGCGCTGGTCAAGTATGCCGAAGTCGCCGCCAAGCACCCGGAGGTAGGGGAGTACCGGGTAAAGCTTCTCAACGTGACCCAGGCCGCCGGCAAGGTGCATTTCAAAAAGGGTGAGGCCTTCTTCGAGAAGAAGAATTACGACGAAGCCCTCAGGGAGTTCCAGACCGCCTACGCCATGGATCCGACCTATATCGAGGCGAAGACGCGCGCGGACCAGACCATCAAGCTGAGAAACGCCCAGACCTATCTCCAGGAGGGTGCGGATTTCGAGAGGGACCACAAGCTGCGCGAGGCGATGACCTCGTACCAGCACGTGCTCCAGTTCGAGCCGGGCAACAAGGCCGCCAAGGAGGGGCTGGACCGCATCCTGGCCGGGAAGAAGCAGAAGCTGGACGGCTTCGAACTGAACCTGAAGTCCACCAAGCCGATCACCCTCAAGTTCAAGGACGCGAAGCTCAAGGACATCTTCAACATCCTGACCCAGCTCTCCGGCATCAATTTCGTCTTCGACGACGGCGTGAAGGACGTCAACGTTTCACTGCACCTGGAAAACGGCAGTTTCCAGCAGGCCATGGAACTGCTGACCGGGATGCAGAAGTTGGACAAAAAGGTGCTGAACGAGAGCACCATCATCATCTATCCCAAGACCCCCGACAAGATCAAACAGTACGAGGAGCTCTTCGTCCAGACTTTCTACCTGAACAAGCTCGACGCCAAGAAGGCGGTAAACCTCGTGCGCACCATGCTCCAGGTTAAGAAGATCTACGTGAACGAGGAGGCCAACGCCCTCGTGATCCGCGACACGCCGGAGGTGGTGGAGGTCGCCCGCAAGATCCTCGAGGCCAACGACGTCCCCGACGCCGAGGTGCTTCTCGATGTCGAGGTGTTCGAGCTTTCCAAGGCGGGTACCGAAACCTTCGGTCTTGCCCTGTCCAGCTATGCCGCCTCCCTCGGCGTGACCGGGCCCCAGGGTAAGTTCCTCTCCGATGCCCTGAGCACCACCACGACTACGTCGACCACGACGGGTACCACCACCACGGTCGCCGACGTCAGCAACCTGCTCAACGTCTTCAGGATGAAGGGGTACAACGGCTACCTCACGGTACCCAATGCCACCTTCAACTTCGGCAAGACCCTCTCCAACGGCGAAACGCTGTCCAACCCAAAAATCAGGGTGAAGAACCGCGAGAAGGCCAAGTTCAACGTTGGTACCAGGGTGCCGATCACCACCACCTCGTCCACCTCCACCGGCACCAGCGTCAACGTTCAGTATGTCGACGTCGGTGTGAAGGTGAACGCCGAGCCGACCATCCAGCTGAACAACGAGGTCTCCATCAAGCTCGGCCTCGAGGTGAGCTCCATCCTCGGGCGCGAGAAGGTCGGCAGCGACCAGGCCACCACCGTGGTCACCATCGGGACCAGGAACCTCGATACCGTCCTGTCCCTGAAAGACGGCGAGACCAGCATCATCGGCGGCCTGATGCAGAAAAACGATACCGACAGCAAGAAGAAAATATTCCTGCTGGGCGACATCCCCGTGCTCGGGAACCTCTTCTCCAACACGGGCAGGTCCAACGACAAGAGCGAGCTGTTGCTGGCCATCACCCCGAGGATCGTGCGTGGCGTGACGGTTCCCGACAACGACGTCGCGGCCTTCTGGTCCGGTCGCGAGGACGAACCCTCCACCAACAAGCCGTACCAGTCCTTCATCGAGCCCGAGTTTGCCGATGCCGCTCCGGCCAAGGCTGCGCCCGCAAAGGCGGCCCCGGCTAAAAAGGCCACCCCGGCACCGGCAGCCCCCGCTGCCCCCGCCGTTCCCGCCGTTCCTGGCGTTCCTGGCGTTCCTGGCGCTGCCGCTCCTGGTACTGAGGCTGTGATCGCACCGGGCGCCGCGGCCCCGGCCACCGCCGCGGAGGACGAAACCACCGTCGAGGTTCCGGCTGAGCCCGGGGCAGAGGCGCCTGCTGCAACCGCCGCCGAGCAGGGGGCTGCTGCAAACGCAGCCGCTGCAGCCGCTGCTGCCGCGGCCAACACGGCGCCCAAGCCTGCGATCTCGCCGGTCCCGCTTGAGAAGGCCCTGCTGGCGTTGAGCCTCCCTTCTTCGGTTAAGCTCAATGACCAGTTCAGCGTACAGATCAACGCCTCGGGCATGAAAGATCTCGAGAAGGCCGTGTTCGTGCTGAGCTACGATCCCACTATCCTGGAGGCAGTGGCACAGACCGAAGGGACGCTTCTCAAGGAGACGAGCAAGCCCTCCACCTTCCAATCCTTCGCAGACAAGAAGAAGGGCGAGATCTGGATGTCCGGCAGCAAGACCGAAGGAAGCACCGGCAACGGTGTCCTGGCCCAGGTGACCTTCAAGGCCATCGGCCAGGGGAGCACCCCGCTCTCCTTCTCCAACACCAGCTTCACGCAAAAAGGGGGAGGGCAGATCGCCGTGACCCCGTTCAAGTCGGTTGTGGAGGTAAAGTAGCCCACGGGCTGTCGCGGCGATGTGGAAGATCCTTAAAAATAACCGGGGCCTCAGCCTGATCGAGATGGTGGTGACCATGGTCATCCTCACCTTGCTCGCCTCGCTGATCGTTCCGTCGGCCCAGCTGGCTTCCAAGCGGACCAAGGAAATCGAGCTGAGAAGGAACCTGCGCGAGATCAGGACCGCCATAGACGAGTACAAGAAAAACTATGACAAGTCGCAGGCGGACCAGAAAACCGTGCAGGTGCTGAATGCCACCGGTTACCCCAAAAAGTTGAGCCTGCTGGTGGAAGGGGACGACTTCGGCGGGCTGGTCAAGGAAAAGAAAAAGTTTCTGCGGCGCATTCCCAAGGATCCCTTCTTCAAGGGCGAAGGGGATGACGATACCGGGTGGGGGCTGCGCTCCCATGCCGACGAGTTCGACAGCACCAAGTGGGGAGGCGAGGACGTTTTCGACGTTCATTCCCTGAGCGAAGGCGTCGCCATAGACGGTACGAAATACAAGGACTGGTGAACCTCATGTTGAAGAGGATAGTTAAAAGTCAGCGAGGCTTTACGCTCATAGAACTGATGATAGTGGTTACCATCATCGGCATTCTGGCGGCGATCAGCGCTCCCAATTACCAGTGGGGCATCATTAGGGCGCGTGAGGCGGTGCTGCGGGAAGACCTTTACACCATGCGCTCCACCATCGATCAGTACTATGCGGATCAGGGCAAGTACCCCGAGACGCTGCAGGAACTGGTCGACAACAAGAACAAGTACCTGAGGGAGATTCCCAAGGACCCCTTCACCAGGTCCAAGGACAGCTGGGTAATCACCGCGCCTCCCGCCACCGATACCCCTTCCGAGGGGGGGGGAGGCGGGGTCTACGACGTGCATAGCGGTTCCACGCTGGTCGGCAGCGACGGCAAGCCGTACAACGAATGGTAGTTACGAGGCCTACAGACCGATGATTCAAATGCATAACGTTTTCATGTCGTACCAGCCGGAGTCGAGCGCGCTGTCCGACATAAACCTCAAGATCCCCAAAGGGGATTTTGTTTTTTTGACCGGGCAGTCGGGGGCGGGGAAGTCGACGCTCCTTAAGCTGATCTACGCCGACCTGACCCCCACCCGGGGACAGGTGCTGATCGACGGCGTCAACCTGACCCGGCTTTCCCGCTCGCAGGTCCCCCTGCTGCGCCGCTCCATCGGGGTGGTATTCCAGGACTACAAGCTGCTTCCGAACCGGACCGTGTTGGAGAACGTGGCCATCACCCTGGAGGTGCTTGGGTGGGGCAAGCGCGACATCGGCAAGAAGGTCTATCACATCCTCAAACGGATGGGGATCGAGGATAAGATCAACGCCACTCCCCTGCGTCTTTCCGGCGGCGAGCAGCAGCGCGTGGCGCTGGCGCGCGCCCTGGTGAACGACCCCAAGATCCTGGTGGCCGACGAGCCCACCGGCAACCTGGACGACGAGAACAAGGAGGCGATCCTTTCCATCTTCAAGGAGGCCAATATCCGCGGCACCACGGTGGTGGTGGCGACCCACGACCGCCGCGTGATCGAGAACTCCCACCGCAGGGTGATCAGGCTCGACAAAGGGTCCATCGTGGAAACGCCTGGTTTTCTGGTCGGAGGGGGGACTGGCTCCGCAGGTGCCTGTCCCCTTGAGGAGGTGACCGATGTCCAAGGCTAACAAGGGAGCGGTCCGCCCCAAGCTCGAGCAGGAAGGTTTCTTCGGCAGGTTCTCCTATTTCACCAGCCGCGCCTTTGCCAACCTGCGGCAGAACGTCTTCGTCAGTGCCGTCACCGTCGGGACCATCGCGTTGGCGCTTTTGATCGCCTCGCTGTTTCTGCTGGTCTACGTGAACCTGGAAGGGATGGCGAACGGGTGGAGCGACAAGGTGCAGGTGACCGCCTATTTCGACCAGGAACCGGCGCCGCTCGCGGTAGCCGCGCTGAAGGGGAGGGTGCAGGCCATCCCGGGAACCTCGAAGGTCGTCTTCGTGGGGCAGGCCGAGGCCGAGAAGCGGTTGAGGAGCCGCCTGAAGGGGCAGGAATCGCTTCTGGAGGGGATCAGGCCTGAGGTGCTCCCTGCCTCACTGGAGATCAAACTCGACCGCAGTCACCGCGACACCGACGCGGTGGCCGCCTACGTCAAGAAGCTGAAGCAGATCCAGGGGATCACCGAGGTGCAGTACGGCGAGGAGTGGGTGAAGCGCTTCAACTCGTTCATGAACCTGTTCCGGCTCATGGGTGCGCTGTTGGGGAGCTTTTTGACCATCACCGTGCTCTTCATCGTCTCCAACACCATCAAACTCACCATCTACGCCAGGAAGGACGAACTGGAGCTGCTGGGTCTGGTAGGTGCGACCCGGTTCTTCATCAAGGCCCCCTTCCTGATCGAGGGGATCGTGCAGGGAGCCGCGGGAGCGGTGATCTCGCTGCTGGCGCTTTTGGGCTGCTACTTCGCCTTCCTGAAAAACGCCGGCGACTTCCTCGGCATCAACCCGGCGTCGGCCGGGCTCTCCTTCCTTCCCGCCACCCACCTGGCCGGGGTGGTCCTGGGAGGGGTGCTGCTCGGCTTCGTCGGCAGCGCGACCTCGCTCAAGAGGTTCATAAACGTCTAGCATGCGCCAGCTTACCGCCACAATCCTGCTCGTCCTCGCCCTCCTGACCCCCACGCTTTGCCGTGCCGGAGCCAACGAGGAGCTGCAGAACATCAAGAAGCAGATCAAGGAGAAGAACCGGCTCATCACCAAGACCCAGAAGGTGGAGACCAAGGTCTCGGGGGAGCTGGTGCAGATCCAGAAGTCGCTCGCCGAGAAGCAGTCCAGCCTGACCGCCTTGGGGCGCGACCTGGCCGGTGTCGAGAAGGGGATCGACCAGACCCACGAGGACATCGAGCGCGAGCGGCAGGAGGCCGAGCGCAAGAAGGCGCAGATCAACCGCCGCGTCGCCGCGCTCTACAAGGGGGGCGATACCGGCAACCTGCGCGTCTTCTTCTCCTCGGAGTCCTTTCCGCAGATGAGCGAGAATCTGCGCTACATGCGCAGCATCCTCGAAAACGACAGGAAGCTGTTCCAGCAGTACAACGACAACCTGGAGCGGCTGAGCAGGCTCAAGGAGCGCCTGGAACAGGAGGCGGTCAAGAAAGAGGGGCTGCGTCGTTCCATCGAGGCGAAGAAACGCGAGATCGAGCAGGAAAAAACGCGCAAGGCCACGTACCTGGTCAAGGTGCGCCAGGACAAGCAGAGCTACCTCGCTTCGCTGAAGGAGCTGCAGGCCAACGCGAGCCGTCTGCAGAGCATGATTCAAAGGCTTGAAGCGAAAAGTAGAAAAGCGTATAGTTCAAAGGCTCGTCCCGGCAAGGCAGCCGAACCGGCCCGTCCCGGCGTGACCGCCAAGTCCACCCCGGTTCCGAACCAGGGGCTGGGTGCACAGAAAGGGCGGCTCTCGCTGCCGGTGCGCGGCAACATTGTCGACCGCTTCGGAAGACATAAGCACCCCGAATTTGATTCCTTTACTGTCAGTAACGGGATCTCCGTGGCAGCCCCCGCCGGCAGTGCCATTCATGCGATCTATGACGGAGAAGTGATTTTTGCCGACTATTTCAAAGGCTATGGTAATATGATCATCGTCGATCATGGCGACGGGTTCTTCAGTCTCTACGCCCACGCCTCGTCCATAGCTAAAAGGGTCGGCTCCAAGGTGTCCAAAAACGATGTCCTTGCCAGCGTGGGCGATGTTGACTCAACGAAGGGGCCCATGCTCTATTTCGAGATTAGGTATCAGGGAAAGCCGGTAGATCCGTCGCCCTGGTTCAGATAAGCAGGGTATCGCAAGAAAAATCCAGGGAGGCAAAATGTTCAAGGGCAGCAAATTCAAGAAGACAACCCTGTTTGTCACTACCGTTTCACTGCTGACGCTCGTCATAGCGTTCGGCGTGCAACGCAGATGCGCCGCCCAGGGCGGTGGCAACGACTACCAGTCCATCGAGCTGTTCACCGACGTACTCGCCATCGTTAAGAAGAGCTACGTCGAAGAAGTGGACACCAAGAAGCTCGTCTACGGCGCCATCAACGGCATGCTCACCTCGCTCGATCCGCACAGCTCCTTCATGCCCCCCGAAACCTACAAGGAGATGAAGATCGACACCAAGGGCGCCTTCGGCGGCCTGGGCATCGAGATCACCGTCAAGGAAGGTATCCTGACCGTCATCTCCCCGATCGAAGACACCCCGGCGTTCCGGGCCGGGATCAAGGCGGGCGACCAGATCCTCAAGATCGATGACAAGTTCACCAAGGACCTGACCATCACCGACGCGGTGAAGAGGATGCGCGGCGTGAAGGGGACCAAGGTCACCCTGACCATCATGCGTGAAGGGTTCGATAAGACCAAGGACTTCGTCCTGGAGCGCGACATCATCCAGGTCAAGAGCGTGAAGTACAAGGTCCTCGATGACGGCTACGGCTACGTCCGGATCGCACAGTTCCAGGAAAAGACCGATGACGATCTCGAGAAGGCGCTGCAGGCCCTGCAGGGCGACAAGAAGCAGCTCAAGGGCCTGGTGCTGGACCTCAGGAACGACCCCGGCGGGTTGCTCGATCAGGCGGTCCGCGTCTGCGAGCACTTCGTCCCCGAAGGGAAGCTGATCGTGTACACCGAGGGGCGCGAGAAGGACTCCCAGATGCGCTTCACCTCCAGGAAGAGCCACAAGCAGAGTGAGTACCCGATCGTGGTGCTGATCAACAGCGGCTCCGCTTCGGCTTCCGAGATCGTGGCCGGCTGCCTGCAGGACCACAAGCGCGCGGTCATCATGGGTACCCAGAGCTTCGGCAAGGGGAGCGTACAGACCATCATCCCGCTTTCCGACAACTCGGGTCTCAGGCTCACCACCGCCCGCTACTTCACCCCGAGCGGCCGCTCCATCCAGGCCAAGGGGATCACCCCGGACATCGTCGCCGAGCGTGTCGAGATGGCTGCCAGCAGCGAGAAGAAGGAAGGGATGCACATCCGCGAGAAGGATCTGGAGAACCATTTTGAAGGGGACAAGAAGGACGACCAGGACGAGAAGAAGGCGAAGCCTGCTCCCTACAAGACCGACGAGATGATCAAGAACGACTCGCAGGTGCTGCGCGCCCTCGATCTCCTCAAAGGGTGGGACATCCTGAAGAGCATGGGCAAACTCCCCTCCTAAGAGGCGGGGGACTGGCTCCGCCAGGTGCCTGTCCCCTTTAGGTCAGACACAACGAGCAGTAAAGAAAAGGGGTGGCCGTGCGGCCACCCCTTTTCCGTTGTCCGGCAGCCGTCGTCTCAGAACCGCCTGCTTGACAGCCCCCGAGGGGGTCAGTAAAGTAAACCGGTCCCTTCCGGCGGTTATTCCCCTCCCTAAGCACCGAGGTCAACCATGATCAGGCAGACTTGCTGTCGTTGGTATTGGCTGCTTCTTTTTCTCCTGGTGACCGTTGCGGCTTCTCCTGCCTTCGCCTTGCCGACCCTCACCATATCCTCACCGGCGTCCGACGGCGTCTTCGTCCTGCGCGGCGACCAGATGGACGGCGTCGCGGGTCTCGACCTTACTATCGGCTACGATTCCGCCACGCTCGTCAATCCGCGGGTCAGCATCGGAAAGATGGTGCAGGGGATGATGAATGCGGCCAATCCCGGCAACCCGATCCGCCTCGCGATCGTCGGGACGAGCGGGCTCAAAGGGAGCGGCATCATAGCCACCGTCGCTTTCGACCGGACCGGCACTTCCCCCGGCGTGGTAACCCTGATCACCGGTACGCTCATCGATGCGGCGGGTAAGAGACTCACCATGGCGCAACCAATCATCGTTAATCCATCGGCCGTGGTGGCCGCGGATGACGGCGGCAACGCGACTGCGCAGGCCGGGCAGGAGGGGAAGAGCGACACGGTCCCGGCAGGTGCAAATCCCGTCCCCACCCGTCCCTTGATGGTCGGAGGGACGGTGACCATGCCAGGGCAGGACCCCGCAACCGTCCAGGACGGGACGGCTAAAGAGGTCGTGGTGGCGACCGAGGCGCAACTGCCGGCGAAGGATATGCCGGTCGCTAAGAAGCGGCTGCGTACCAAAAAGGCGCAGCTGGAAGGTGAGGAACCGCCGCTGGACCGGGAGGAGAACCCGCCCCCTCCCGAGCAGGAAGCCCCGGTCCGCCCCGAGACACCTGCGCCCCCGCCGCAGGTAACCTCGCCGGTCGTCATCGCCAGCGTTTTGGACCGGTTCAAGTCTTTCCAGGGGGAGCGTACCCCGGCCAACCTGATCGCCCTCTTCACTCAGGATGCCCCAGCTGGCTACCGCCAAATCCCTCCAATTGCCTTCGCCGACGGCAAGTCGACGGTGACACTCGTCATCACCATGGTGACCGGGGAGGCCACCCCCAGCTTCACCTTCAGCGGCTGCACCTACGTCTCGCACCGGCGCACCGAGGCGGGGTGGGAGATACAGGCACGGCCGAAGCGGGATGTGGTGAAGGCGGACGTCGCCATGCTCTACAGCGGATTGCGGCAGGAGTTCCCGCTGACGGTGGCGCCCAAGGTTGTCCTGGTGCCGGGGAAGCGGCCGGTGAAGGAGGCTGATTTCATGCGTTTCCTGAAGGAGCGGGGGACCGCGGCGCGTCCGCGTTTCGACCTCAACAAAGACGGCCGCCGCGATTACGTCGATGACTACATCTATGCGGCCAACTACCTGGTGCGTACCGTTCTGCAGGCGCCTTAGCGCCGGACCGGGATGATGGCGTGCCTGGCGGCAGGGGACATGCCCTCTTCGACTTCGAGGGGGGCATTGTCGTGCACGGGTGGTCTCACCCGCTCACGGCGACAGAGGACAGAGGCGGCATGTTTCTGTTGCCGCAAGGGCGGCTATCAGGTATACACCATGACTGCCGCCCATCAGAGAATACTTTGACGGGAGGAGCCGATGCTAAAGCTCAAGGACAAAGGTCTATTTCACCAGCTTTGTTTCATCAACGGCGCCTGGACCGGTGCTGACAGCGGCGAGACCGTGGACGTCATGAACCCCGCCACCGGGGAAAAACTGGGTACCGTTCCCAAGATGGGAGGCGCCGAGGCTCGTCGTGCCATCGAGGCGGCCCATGCCGCCCTGCCATCCTGGCGCGCAAGGACCGCACAAGAGCGGTCGGTAATCATCAGGCGCTGGGCCGACCTGCTGCTTGAGCACCAGGACGACCTGGCCGTGCTGATGACGGCGGAACAGGGGAAACCATTGGCCGAGGCGCGCGGCGAGACGGTGTACGCCGCTTCGTTCCTGGAATGGTTTGCCGAAGAGGGGAAAAGGGTCTACGGGGACGTGATCCCGTCGGATCAGGCCGGCAAGCGGATCGTGGTCCTCAAGGAACCGGTCGGCGTATGCGCCGCCATCACCCCCTGGAACTTTCCCTCCGCCATGATCACCAGGAAAGTGGGGCCTGCACTGGCGGCAGGATGCACCATCGTGGTGAAGCCTGCCACGGCGACCCCATACTCGGCCCTCGCGCTGGCGGTGTTGGCGCAACGCGCCGGGGTCCCGGAAGGCGTCTTTTCCGTCGTCACCGGCTCCGCGGCGGCCATCGGGGGGGAGATGACCGGGAACCCGCTGGTGCGCAAGCTCACCTTTACCGGTTCCACCGAGGTCGGCAAGAAGCTGATGGCCCAGTGCGCCGGGACGGTCAAGAAGGTTTCCCTGGAACTGGGCGGCAACGCCCCCTTCATCGTCTTCGACGATGCCGATCTCGATGCCGCCGTTGAAGGGGCGCTGATCTCCAAGTACCGCAACACCGGCCAGACCTGCGTCTGCACCAACCGGTTCCTGGTGCAGGAAGGGATCTACGACCGCTTTGCCGAGAAGCTGGCGCAGTCGGTCGCCCAGCTGAAGGTGGGGGACGGGCTGAAGGGCGAGACCCAGCAGGGGCCGCTGATCGACATGGCGGCAGTGGAGAAGGTCGAGGAGCATATCGGCGACGCCCTGTCCAAGGGAGCCCGTGTCGTCACCGGCGGCAACCGCCATGCCCTGGGAGGGTGCTTCTTCGAGCCTACCGTCCTCGCCGGCGTGACGCCGGAGATGCACATCGCCCGGGAAGAGACCTTCGGCCCGGTGGCTCCCCTGTTCCGCTTCAGTACCGAGGAGGAAGCGGTCCGTTTGGCCAACGACACTGAGTTCGGTCTGTGCGCCTACTTCTACAGCCGCGACGTCACGCGGGTCTGGCGGGTTGCCGAAGCGATCGAGTCCGGCATCATCGGCATCAACACAGGTCTCATCTCCACGGTGGTGGCTCCCTTTGGCGGCATCAAGGAGTCCGGCATCGGGCGGGAAGGTTCCAGGTACGGCATCGAGGAATTTCTCGAGATCAAGTACCTCTGCATCGGCGGCATACGATGATGAAAAACACCGCCAGCCGTTACCCCTCCCCCCGGAGGGGGGAGGCTGGGAGGGGGGAACTCCATGGCTTTTCTCCCTCCCTGTCCCTCCCCCTCCTGGGGAAGGGACTTTGGGACAGCGTATGACACAAGTTACTACCTACAACGATGGAAAAGTGCTGCGCGGCGAGGTCGACGTGGTGCGGGAATTCCCCTTGGTGCTGCGGGTCAACGACCGCGAGCTGGTCACGCTGGTCGCCTCGCCCCACGACCTGCGCTTCCTGGTGGCGGGCTTCCTGCGCCTGCAGGGATTCGTCTCGCACCTGGACGACTTCCTGGTGTTGAGCGTTTGCAACGACTACGGCATCGCCAACGTCCGCATCAAGGGGGAGATCCCGAAGGAACTGAAACCGGTGTTAACCTCCGGGTGCGGCACCGGCATCACCTTTTCGCTGCCGGAAGCTGCCGGTGTGAGGGTGGGGGGTACCAGGGAGCAGGTTTCGGTCCCGGCCATCTTCGAACTGATGAAGCAACTCGCGCTGCACTCCACCAGCTACAAGAGCCACGGCGGCGTCCACTCCGCAGCCATCGGCGCACTTGACGGGACCCTCGTCCTGCACGCCGAGGACCTGGGCAGGCACAACACCATCGACCGCCTGGCAGGGGAGGCCTTGCTGAAGGGAATCCCCCTCGCCGGCACCATCCTGGCCACCTCAGGCCGTGTCTCCGCCGAGATGGCCGCCAAGGCGGCGCTGCTCGGCATCGCCGTCATCGTTTCCCGCACCTCTCCCACCGACATGGCCATCCGCATCTGCGATCAGGCCGGCATCACCCTGGTTGGCTACCTGCGCGGCACCAGGTTCACCGCCTACACTCATCCGCAATATATTTTATTTCCTTAATGCTTTGCTCTTCCTCACAGTGATCCAGCCGCACTGATTCCAGCTAAAACGCCACAGTAACAACTCTTTCGAGGCAGATCTGCGCCATTTTACAGGCGCTTTCAACAATTGACAAAGCAGGGTAAAAATTGTATACAGTATCCGTTCAAATGAAGCATCAGCTGACAGAAGAGTTTTGATAACTTCCGTAAATAGCTGCACATTATCTAGGAGGAGTCATGATCGAAGCGTACCTGAAGCAAGAGGCAGAAAGAAAGGCACTCGGGATTCCTGCGAAGCCGCTCGACCCTGAGCAGACCGCGGAACTTTGCAAACTGTTGGAAGCGCCCCCGGCAGGCAAGGAGGAGTTCCTGCTCAACCTCCTGAAGGAAAGGGTATCCCCGGGCGTTGACCCGGCAGCCGAAGTGAAGGCAGGCTTCCTCGCCGCCATCCTGTCCGGCACCAAGAAGTCCCCGCTGGTCTCCAAGAAAGACGCGGTCCAGATCCTGGGCACCATGCTGGGCGGCTACAACGTGGCCCCGCTGGTCGCTGCCCTCAAAGACGCCGAGGTTGCCGACGAGGCAGTCAAGGCTCTCTGCGGCACCACCCTCGTCTACGATGCCTTTGACGACGTCCTCGAACTCTCCAAGTCCAACGCCGGCGCCAAGAAGGTGCTCGAGTCCTGGGCTAACGCCGAGTGGTTCACCTCCAAGCCGGGCCTGCCGGAGACCGTGAAGGTAAAGGTCTACAAGGTAGACGGCGAGATCAACACCGACGACTTCTCCCCGGCGGGCGACGCCTGGAGCCGTCCGGACATCCCGTTGCACGCACTCGCCATGGGAAAGACCCGCTTCCCGGACGGCAACGCGACCATCGCCAAGTTCAGGGCTGACGGCTTCCAGGTTGCCTTCGTGGGCGACGTCGTGGGTACCGGTTCCTCCCGTAAATCCGCCTGCAACAGCGTGCTCTGGCACATCGGCCAGGACATCCCGGCGGTTCCCAACAAGCGTCGCGACGGCATCATCATCGGCGGCGTCATCGCCCCGATCTTCTTCAACACCGCGCAGGACTCCGGTGCATTCCCGATCAAGACCGACGTGACCAAGATGAAGACCGGCGACGTCATCGTGATCAACTCCAAGAAGGGTGAGATCACCACCGAAGGCGGCGAAGTGCTCTCCACCTTCACCGTGGCGCCGAACACCCTGTTCGACGAGTTCCGCGCCGGCGGCCGTATCCCGCTGATCATCGGCCGCGCCCTCACCGATCGCGCACGTAAGGCACTCGGGCTCGCTCCGACCGACGTCTTCACCCTGCCGGTCAACCCGGTTGCCAAGCCGGGCCAGGGCTACTCCCTGGCACAGAAGATGGTCGGCCAGGCCTGCGGCGTTGCCGGCGTCCTGCCGGGCACCGCGTGCGAGCCGAAGATGACCACCGTCGGTTCCCAGGACACCACCGGCCCGATGACCGCCGACGAGCTGAAAGAGCTCGCCTGCCTCAAGTTCCAGGCGCCGATGTTCATGCAGTCCTTCTGCCACACCGCTGCCTACCCGAAACCGGCCGACGTCAAGATGCACAAGACCCTGCCGCAGTTCATCATCGAGCGTGGCGGCGTGCCCCTGAAGCCGGGCGACGGCGTCATCCACTCCTGGCTGAACCGTCTGCTCGTTCCGGATACCGTCGGTACCGGCGGCGACTCCCACACCCGTTTCCCGATCGGGATCTCCTTCCCGGCAGGTTCCGGCCTGGTCGCCTTCGCAGGCGCCCTCGGCTTCATGCCGCTGGACATGCCTGAGTCCGTACTGGTCCGCTTCAAGGGCAAGTTCAACCCCGGCATCACCCTGCGCGACGCGGTCAACGCGATCCCGTACTGGGCCATCAAGCAGGGGCTGCTCACCGTGCCCAAGAAGAACAAGGTCAACATCTTCAACGGCCGCATCCTGGAGATGGAAGGTCTTCCGGAGCTCTCCGTCGAGCAGGCCTTCGAGCTGACCGACGCCGCCGCTGAGCGTAGCGCCGCCGCAGGCTGCATCAAACTCTCCGAGGAGTCGGTAGCTACCTACCTCCGCTCCAACGTGGCACTCATGAAGCAGATGATCGCCGACGGCTACCAGGATGCGCAGACCCTGCAGAACAGGATCGACGCAGCCAACGCGTGGCTGAAGAATCCGAAGCTCCTTTCCGCAGACGCCAACGCCGAGTACGCCGCGGTCATCGAGATCGATCTCGCCGAGATCACCGAGCCGATCCTCGCCTGCCCGAACGATCCGGACGACGTCAAGCTTCTCTCCGAGGTTGCCGGCACTCCGATCCAGGACGTGTTCCTCGGTTCCTGCATGACCAACATCGGCCACTTCCGCGCTGCAGGTGAGATCTGGAGGGGCCAGAAGTTCAACCCGAACGTCCGCACCTGGATCTGCCCGCCGACCCGCATGGACCAGGCGAAGCTCAAGGACGAGGCATACTTCTCCGTCTACAGCGCCATGGGCGCACGCGTCGAGATCGCCGGCTGCTCGCTGTGCATGGGTAACCAGGCACGCGTGCCCGACGGGGTGAACATGTTCTCCACCTCGACCCGTAACTTTGACGACAGGATCGGCAATGGCGCCAAGGTGTTCCTGGGCTCCGCCGAGCTCGGTGCCGTCACCGTCAACATGGGCAAGCTCCCGACCCCGGCCGAGTACCTGGCCGTGTACAAGGAGAAGGTCGAGCCGAACAAGGACAGCGTGTACAAGTACCTCCAGTTCGACGAGATGTAGGTCGTACTGGCAGTAGCGCAGAACGACAAAAGGCCCGCCGGGAATCCGGCGGGCCTTTTTGTTTTCAACTCCCCTCCCTTGACGGGAGGGGCTGGGGGTGGGTGACCATGCCATGACCTAAGAGGTGGCAGCTTCCCCCACCCCCCTGTCCCCCTCCCGCAAGGGGAGGGGGGAGAGGCTACAGCAGTGCCTTCAGCTCCGCAATGAGGTCGGCCAAGAGGTCGTAGCCACCCTGCCAGAAGCTCGGGTCGCTGAAGACGATGCCGGCGGGTGCCAGGGTGTCGCCGGGGGACTTGGAACCACCGTCGGCGAGGATGTCGCGGTAGATGGGAACGAAGCTCTCCCGCTCCTTCAAATAGCGCTGGAACAGCGACAGCACCACCAACTCGGCGCAGGTGTAGGAATAGCAGTAGAAACGGGCATGGATGAAGTGGGAGATGTAGCTCCAGCCGTAGCGGTAGGGCTCGATCATTTCGACCGCGTCGCCGTACAGCTTGGCGTTCTCCTGCCACCACAGGTCGGCCAGCTCGTTGGCGGTCAAAAGCCCGTTCACCCGCTCAAGGTGCATGCGCTCCTCGAACCTGGTCAGAACGTTCTGACGGAAGGTGGTGGCGATGATGTCCTCGATCTTCGCGCACAAAAGCGACTTCTTCACCTCGACGTCGGTCTCCCGCTCCAGGAGCTGGCGAGTCAACAGCATCTCCCCGAACACCGAGGCGGTCTCCGCCAGCGGCAGCGGCGGGTGGTAGTTCAGCATGGTCTGGCGCTGGGCGAGCTGGTAGTGGATGCCGTGGCCGACCTCGTGGGCGATGGTGGCGACGTCGCGCAGGTTGCCGGTGAAGTTTAAAAGGAGGTATGGCGGGAGCGACGGGGTCATCCCCATGCAGAAGGCGCCGCCGCTCTTCCCCGGCCGCGGCAGCACGTCCACCCGCTTCCCGGTGAAGAAGGAGTCGGCCAACTCGGCAAACTCCTCCGAGAAGCCCCGGTAAGCCTCGACGGTCATGGCGCGCGCCTCTTCGAAGCTGTACTTGCGGTCGCTTTCGGTGAGCGGCGCGTACACGTCCGTGTTCTTCAGCTTGGGGATGCCGAGTAACTTGGCCTTGAGACAGAAGTATTCCTGGGCCAGCGGGTAGTTCTTTTCGGAAACCTGCATCAGGCTTTCCACCACCTCGTTGGGGATCTCGTTACCCAGGTTGGTGGGCTCCATCGGATGGCTGTAGTTTCTAAGCTCCATCTCCTGGGAATGGTCCAGGGCGACGTTATTGAACACCGCCGAGTAGAGGATGCTGTGTTCCTCGTGCTTTTTCAGAAAGGTGCCGAAGGCGCGCTCCCTCAGTTCCGCATCGGGGTGGTGCAAGAGCGCCAGCAGCTCCTCTCCGGTCATCTCCCGGCTCTCGCCGTCCATCTCCAGCGTGTAGCGCAGCGAGGCGGATACCTCGTCGAAGAGCCGGCAGAAGGCCTGCACGCCGGTGAGGCTTTTCTGGGTAAGGAGGCTCTCCTCGCGCTCGGATAGCGTGTGCTTCTTGAACTTGCGCAGCACCGCTAGGAAGTGCTGGTAGTTCGCAAGCAGCGGATCCTGCAGCAGTCGCTGGAAGGGCTCCTCCTCCATTTGGATGATCTCGAGATCGAAGAAGAGGAGTTCGCGACCCATGGCGTTGCCGAACTCCTGGGACTTCTGGGAGAGGCGCTTGTGTAGGTCGCTTTCGCTATCGGCGGCGAAGAGCAGGTGCGAGTAGAGCTGCGGCACGGACAACTCTTCCTGCAGCTTTTCGTAACTTTGCAGCGCCTCCAGCAGTTCAGCGGCGGAAAGCTTGGCAACCTTGCCGCGGTAACGCTCTCTGAATCCGGCAACCTGTGCCGTGGCGCCTTCGAAGGCTTGGGTCAGTTCGGGAGCGGAAGGGGACGGGTAAAGTGGCGTGGTATCCCACGTGAGATCGCTGCTCATTGTTCCTCCTGGCAGGCGTGGATTATTCAATGATTTCGAATGAATGGAACCGATAGTAATGCATGGGGTGCATGGTGTCAAGGAAGGGGAGTGCACTGGAGGACTTGTATCAGGCACTCTACCGCCATTCAACTTCCTTGACAACCCGGGGGGGTGCGATAGAACTAGCGAATGTTAAAAAAATATAATTATGTAAAGGGTTAGGCCGACTGTTCTTCCGGGTAGGAAGCGGATGCCTCCGCTTCCGCAAGTGGTTCCTCTGTCAACCGCTAGCAGGCGAGGATGGACGTCATGAAAAAGCGTCGGGTAGTTGAAAGCGCGGCTTGTCGACCCCCTTCGGGGAATGGCAACGAGGCCCATGGCTGGATGGGTGCTCAATGCGTGGTGTTGCAGAGGCTTTTCTCGTGCCGAAACGACACGCCCTTGGCAGGCGGGCAGTTGGGCCAGGGCAGCCAGACCGCCTGCGGCATGGCGGGGCTTGGTTCCGGGCAACTGACACTCAGGGAAGCCCGAGACAGGGTGGAACGCTACATGGTGCACGATGCCATCGAGGCATCTGGAGGAAACATGAGCAAGGCGGCCGAGGTGCTTGGCGTCAGCCGTCCCGCCCTCTACGACCTGGCCAAGAAGTACGGGCTGTGCCGGGTCAAATCCCGCGGCTAGCGGTGAGTTCCACGCACATGCCGCCATCGCGCGGGATCAGTTCACTGAAGTAATGGATGGAGTGGAAACTTTCCGATTGGACCGGCGTCGTTGTCGAGCTGAAGCGTCCGACGTGGATCAGGTAGCGGATGCCGAAGCGGCGCGCGGTCTCCAGGTTGGTCTCGCTGTCCTCTCCCAGCATGGTCCGTTCCGGATCGTAAGGCACCTTCTGCTGCAGCTTTCCCCAAAAAAGTGGATCTTCCTTAGGCAGTCCCAGGTCGTGGGCAGAAATAATCCCGTCGAAGTAGCTCCCAATCCTGGTCAGGCGCAGTTTGATGTTCAGGGTCTTACTGTGGGCGTTGGTGACCAGGTAGATCTTCTTGCCGTGTTGGCGCAGGAAGAGGAGGAACTCGACCACGAAGGGGTGCACCGCGATCAGGTGGTTCACCTCTTCCTTGAGTACGGGGATGTCGAGCCCGAGCTGTGCCGACCAGTAATCGAGGTCGGTCCAGTTGAGGGTCTGCTCCTGGGAGCGGAACATGCGGTGCAGTTTCTCCTGCGCGGCGTGCTCGCTGATGCCGTTCTTTTCCGCGTAGCGCTTGGGAACGTGCTCGAGCCAGAAGTGGTCATCGAAGTGCCGGTCCAGCAGGGTTCCGTCCATGTCGAGGTGGACGGTGTCGATGAGGTGCCAGTCTACATTCAGGGAGGGGAGGGGCATTGAAAAGGTTCTCTTTTTGATCGGACCTGTCCGACTAGTCTGACTAGTCCGACAGGTCCGACGTCTGACAGTCCGACTAAGCCTTGGCTTTAACGAAGGCCTTTACCAGCTCCTTATCGGCAGCCATGATCTCGCAGCGGGTTTCCTTGCCCTGCAGGGCGGCCAACTGCGGCGGCAGCGGTGCGGGGGTGCCGATGGCGCGCTCGACCGCCTCGCCGAACTTGGCGGGGTGGGCGGTAGCCAGGCAGACCACGGCGGGGTGCCCCTTGACGCACTCGAGTGCGCCGCGCACGCCGACCGCGGTGTGCGGGTCGAGCACATAGCCGGTTTCCTTGTTGAAGGAGGCGATGGTTTCGAGGGTCATCGCTTCGTTGACGGTGCAGCTTAAGAACTCGCTGTGCACGCGCTGCACCTCTTCGGCAGTGAAGACGATCTTGCCGGTCTGCTGCAGTTCGGCAAAGGCGCTTCTGACCCGCTCGGCGCTCTCGTTGAAGAGGTAGTACAGGTAGCGCTCCAGGTTGGAGGCGAGCTGGATGTCCATGGACGGGGAAACTGTCTGCACCACCTGGCCCAGCGAATAATCGCCGCTTTGCACGAAGCGGGCGAGGATGTTGTTCTCGTTGGTGGCCAGGAGCAGTTTCTCGATGGGGAGTCCCATCCTCTTGGCGAGGTAGCCGGCGAAGATGTCGCCGAAGTTGCCGGTCGGGACGGAGAAGACCACCTTGCCCTGCTCGGGGAGCCTGCCCCAGGCGTAGAAGTAGTAGACCACCTGCGCCAGCACGCGGGCCCAGTTGATGGAGTTCACCGCACCCAGCGCGTATTCCTTCTTGAACTCGAGGTCGTTGAACAGGGTCTTGACGATGTTCTGGCAGTCGTCGAAGGTCCCCTCGACGGCGATGTTGTGCACGTTGGCGTCCAGCACGCTGGTCATCTGCAGCGCCTGGATGGGCGAGGTCTTCAGGTGCGGGTGCAGGATGAAGATGTTGATGTTTTCCTTACCGCGCACGCCGGCGATGGCGGCGCTGCCGGTGTCGCCGGAGGTGGCGCCGAGGATGTTCATCTTCTCGCCGCGCTCCTTCAGGAGGTACTCGAACAGGTTGCCCAGCAACTGCAGAGCCACGTCCTTGAAGGCGAGGGTGGGGCCGTGGAAGAGTTCCAGGATGTAGACGCCGTCCTTCTTGACCAGCGGCGTGGTCTCCTGGTGCTCGAAGCTGCCGTAGGAGCGGTCGATGAGCGCTTTCAGGTCCGCTGCCGGGATGTCGGTGGCGAACAGGGAGATGATATTGAAGGCGAGCTCGCGGTAGGGGAGCTTGGCCCACGCGGCAAGGGTTTCCGGTGCGATCTGCGGGATGCTCTCCGGCAGGATCAAGCCGCCGTCGGTGGCAAGTCCCATCATCACTGCTTCCTTGAAGCCGATCGGCGCGATGTTTCCCCTGGTGCTTATGTATTTCATGTCAGTTCTCTTTCCTGGTGCTGGTTTTTGTGCCGTTGCGGCAACGCCAATATATAGCAGTTAATACTGCAAAAGTGAAGAGATTGGTTGGAACGGCCCTGTTGTCAGGGGCGTGCTGGGGTCCACTGGCAGGAGGAAACGCAGTGCGCACAGGAAAAATTACAGGTGACTATTAAATTGCGACAATGTCACACTCCCTGAACGGAGATTTTGGGGTGCTGCGACACAAAAAACAGCGCAGCAGAATCAGCTGCAAATCAGGCGTGAAAGCTAGAAAAACAGCTTACTTTCGCAAAAAAAGCGCTTGCATAAAGAAGCCTTCCATGCTACATAATGGGTCACATGTTAATGTTCACTCAAAAGTGAGCTCCTCCGGCTCGCTTTTTTTTATGGGAAAACGCAGATGGCAAAGGTTGATGTAGTAGAAAGAGTCACAGAGATTGTCGCCGAAGTCGGCGGGCCTCTCGGGATCGACCTGGTGGACCTGGAGTATAAGCGAGAAGGCCGCGACATGGTGCTGCGGGTATTCCTGGAAAAGGAAGGCGGCATCACCCTCGACGACTGTGCCGACGTGAGCAGACAGCTTTCCGACATGCTGGACGTCGAAGACTTCATGCCGGACCACTACAACCTGGAGGTTTCCTCACCGGGTATCTGTCGTCCGCTTAAGAAGCTCGCCGACTACGAGCGCTTCCAGGGGCACCTGGTCAAGGTGAAGACCTTCGACATGCTCGCTGACGATGCGGGCAACAAGCGCAAGACCTTCACCGGGAAACTGCTCGGGGTTCAGGACGGGATGATCAGCATCGATCTCACCGAGGGGCAGCACGCCTCGATCCCGCTGGACAAGGTGGCCAAGGCCAACCTCGAATTCGAATTCTAAAATTTACTTTGCAATTATCAGCAAGCAGAAGGAGACAGTCACGTGGAAACGAGCTTTAACCTCAAGCACACGATCGACCAGATCGTAAAAGAGAAGGGTATTGATAAAGGGATTGTGGTAGAGGCGCTGGAACAGGCAGTTCTCACCGCGGCTAACAAGAAATTCCGCAATACCCGCGATCTGGAGGCGCACTACAACCCCGAGATCGGCGAGGTTGAGTTGTTCGAGTTCGTAACTGTCGTGGAAGAGGTGCAGGATTCCTACCGCGAGATCGAGCTGGACGAGGCGCGCGAGGAGGATCCGGAGGTCGAGATCGGCGACTCCATCGGTATGAAGATGGACGCGTCCGGCTTCTCCAGGATTGCCGCGCAGACCGCCAAGCAGGTGATCATCCAGCGCGTGCGCGAGGCGGAGCGCGAGACCATCTTCAACGAGTTCCAGGAGCGCCAGGGCGAGATAGTCAATGGCGTGGTGCGCCGTTTCGAGAAGGGCGACCTGATCGTGGACCTCGGCCGCGCCGAGGCTCTCTTGCCGCACAAGGAGCAGGCTCCGCGCGAGGTGTACCGCCAGGGCGACCGCGTCAAGGCCCTCATCACCGAGATCCGCATGACCACCAAGGGTCCCCAGATCATGCTCTCCCGCACCCATCCCACCATGCTGGCCAAGCTGTTCGAGGCCGAGGTGCCGGAGATCGCGGAAGGCATCGTCGAGATCAAGAGCGTCGTACGCGAGCCGGGCGGGCGTGCCAAGATCGCTGTCTACTCGCATGACGGCGACGTCGATCCGGTCGGCGCCTGCGTCGGTATGCGCGGCTCCCGCGTCCAGAATGTGGTGTCCGAGCTGCGCGGCGAGAAGATCGACATCATCCCCTGGAGCGAGGACATCGCCCGCTTCGCCTGCAACGCCCTGGCCCCGGCCGTGGTCACCAAGGTGTATGTTGACGAAGAGGACTACGCCATGGAAGTCATCGTGGCGGACGACCAGCTCTCGCTGGCCATCGGCAAGCGCGGCCAGAACGTGCGTCTCGCCGCCAAGCTGACCGGCTGGAAGATCGATATCAAGAGCGAGACCCGCATGGCCGAGGCCGAGCTGCAGCAGTTCGCCTCCTACGACGGCACCGAGTCTGAAGAAGAGCCCGCCGAGCCGGTTGAGGCAGCCGAGCCGGCAGTAGTAGAGGCGACCGAAGAGGATTAGCATGCCCAAGGCCACACCACAGAGAAGCTGTCTTGCCTGCCGTGAGACCAAGGACAAGGGCGAGCTGCTTCGCTTCGTGCTGGCACCGGACCGCACCCTGGTCCCCGACCTGCAGAACAAGCTCCCCGGTCGCGGGGCGTACACCTGCCTGAAGGCCTCCTGCCTGAGGCAGGCGGCCCAGAAGAAGCAGTTCTCCCGCGGCTTCAAAGGGGAGGTGCTGGGCGCCGACGCAGACGGGCTGGTGCAGCAGGTGCTGCACAAGCTCGAAGAGCGCATCGCCTCCTACATCAGCCTGGCCAACAAGGCGGGCAAGGTGGTGTCGGGCTCGGACCAGGTACAGGATAAATTGAAAAAAGGGGGCGCCGGTCTTTTGTTCGTCGCCACCGACATCTCGCCGGACATCGGCGAAAAATTCAGGGGGCTGGCGCAGCTCAAACAGGTCCCCTGCATCTCCCTGTTCACCAAGGACCGCCTTGGGGAACTCTTGGGAAAGGAACTCAGAAGCGTCCTGGTTGTTATGGAAAGCGGCTTCGTGGGATCGATTGGATTGGAAATGGAAAAGTACAGGAACTTCTTTGAGGAGGAGCGTGAGTAGATGAGCAAAACCCGCGTATATGAGCTGGCGCAGCAGATGGGGATCGACAATAAGGAGCTTATGGCAAGGTTGGCCGAGGCAGGCGTGCAGGTCAAGAACCATATGGCTGTCCTTGAGGATTCGGATATCAAGGCGGTATCCGCCCCTGCGCAGACCCCCCACAAAGAAGTATCCCAGGAAGAAGTGAGGGTGAAACCGACCCTGATCCGCCGTCGCGCCAAGGCGGTCGAGCCGGAAGCCCCGGCAGCAGCGGCCGAGCCGGCAGCGCCGAACGAGCCGGAGAAGGTCGAGGCCGCACAGCCCGCACCGGTCGAGAAGCCGGCCCCGGTAGAGGAGGCTCCCAAGCGTCCGGAACCGGTCCGCGCCAGGATCATCGAGGCGGCTCCCGCACCCAAGCCGGTGGCTAAGCCCGAGGCGCCGGCCCCCCAGGCCGCGCCCGTGAAGGAAGAGAAGCCCGCGGTTGCCGAGCCCGTCCCGGCGGCGCCGGTTGCGGCTGAGAAGCCCGCCGTCGAGGCCCCCAAGGCAGAAGCCGCTCCCGCAGCTCCGGCCGCAGCACCTGAGGCAGCCAAGCCGGTCGAGCAGCCTGCTGTCGAGGCCGCTCCGGCCAAGGCACCGGAGGCCGCAGCCGCCAAGGTTGAGCCCGAGCCGGATAAACCGACCGCGACCCGCGCCAGGATCCTCGGCCGCGTCGAGATCCCGATCCCGACCCAGCGTCCGGCCGAGCGCCGCGAGTACCAGCGCCCCGCGCAGGGCGAGCGTCCGGCACCGCGCCCGGGCATGCCGCGCGGCGTCGAGCGTCCCGGCACCGAGCGTCCGGCACCCCGCCCGGGTGCAGGCCGTCCCGGCGAGCGCCCCACCGGTCCGCGTCCGGACCGTCCGGCCCCGCTGACCCCGGTTGAGCCGCCGCCGATGCTTGACGACCGTGGCAGGAAAGGGCGTAAGCCCGCTCCGGCAGGTGGCACCGACTTCGGCAAGAACGCCAAGAAAGGTGGCGCACCCGCCGGCAAGGGTAAGAAAGACAGCTTCAAGGACATGCTCGACAAACGCGAGCGGGTCTTCGAGCCCGGTCCCCGCTCCAAGGGGAAGAAGGGTAAGTACGTCGAGAAGGTCCAGATCGGCAAGAAGACCGAGATCACGGTGCCCAAGGCCATCAAGAGGATCATCAAGATCAGCGAGTCCATCACCGTGGGCGAACTGGCCAAGCGCATGGGCATCAAGGCCACCGACCTGATCCGCGCCCTCATGAAGCTGGGCGTCATGGCGACCATCAACCATCCGCTGGACTTCGACACCGCGACCCTTCTGGCCACCGATTTCGGCTACGAGATCGAGAACGTGGCTCTGGACGTGGACGAGATCCTCGAGGCCGAGCCCGATGCGCCGGAATCCCTCATCAAGCGTCCGCCGGTCGTCACCATCATGGGTCACGTCGACCATGGTAAGACCTCGCTGCTCGACGCCATCCGCCAGGCCAACGTCATCGCCGGCGAAGCGGGCGGCATCACCCAGCACATCGGCGCCTACGACGTTGAGCTCAAGGGGCAGAAGATCACCTTCCTCGACACCCCGGGCCACGAAGCGTTTACCGCGATGCGCGCCAGGGGCGCCAAGGTCACCGACATCGTCATCCTGGTGGTCGCGGCCGACGACGGCGTCATGCCGCAGACCCGCGAGGCGGTCAACCACTCCAAGGCTGCCGGCGTTCCCATCATCGTCGCCATCAACAAGATCGACAAGCCGGACGCCAACCCGAGCAAGGTGAAGCAGGAACTGATGGAGTTCGGCCTGGTTTCCGAGGAGTGGGGCGGAGAGACCATCTTCGTCGAGGTCTCTGCGAAGAAGCATCTCAACCTCGAGTCGCTGCTCGAGATGGTTCTGCTGCAGGCCGACGTCCTCGAGCTCAAGGCCAACCCGGACAAGACCGCGCGCGGCACCGTGGTCGAGGCCAAGCTGGACAAGGGACGCGGCCCGGTCGCCACCGTCCTGGTCCAGGAAGGTACGCTGAAGGCGGGCGATTACTTCGTGGCCGGCATCCACTTCGGCCGCGTGCGCGCCATGCAGAACGACCGCGGCGAGAAGGTGACCGCCGCCGGCCCGGCCATGCCGGTCGAGGTCATCGGCTTCAACGGAGTGCCCGATGCGGGTGACATCTTCGTGGCCATGACCGACGAGAAGCAGGCCAAGGAGATCGCGAGCCACCGCCAGATGAAGCTGCGCGAGTCCGAACTGGCCAAGCACAGCAAGCTCTCCCTGGAGCAGCTCTACGAGAAGATCCAGAAGGGCGAGGTCAAGGACCTCAACACCATCGTCAAGGGCGACGTGCAGGGTTCCGTCGAGGCCGTGGCCGAGTCCCTCAGGAAGCTCACCACCGACGCCATCCGTCTCAACGTGCTGCACGCCTCCGTCGGCGCCATCACCGAGACCGACGTCAACCTGGCCAGTGCCTCCAACGCCATCATCCTGGGCTTCAACGTCCGTCCCGAAGTCAAGGCGGCGGCGCTCGCCGAGAAGGAAGGTGTCGACGTCAGGCTGTACAACATCATCTACGACGCGGTGGACGACATCAAGAAGGCGATGGAAGGCCTCCTCGAGCCGACCTTCAAGGAGAAATACCTGGGCCGCGCCGAGATCAGGGAAGTCTTCTCGGTGCCCAAGGCGGGCATGGTCGCAGGTTCCTACGTCACCGACGGCAAGATCATCAGGAACGCTCAGGTCCGCCTGCTGCGCGACAACATGGTGGTCTTCGAAGGGAAGCTCGGCAGCCTGCGCCGCTTCAAGGACGATGTCAAGGAAGTGGCTACCGGTTACGAGTGCGGCATGTCGCTGGAGAACTACAACGACATCAAGGTCGGCGACATCTTCGAGTGCTTCGAGATGGAGAAGGTTGCCGGCAAGCTTTAACAGTCAAGCAAACGGGGAGAGCGGCGTCCCGCGTCCGGCATCCCGGCGGCGGAGGCCGCTCTCCCCTTATCGTTTTCGCCTCAGCTCCTCCACCCGGAGGGGGGAGGCCGGGAGGGGGGCTGCAGTTACCAGTAAACATCCCCCTCCCTGACCCTCCCCCTCCGGGGGCGGGGACCTGTAAGCAACCCCGTACTTGTAAGAAGGGCCGGGATACACACAAGAGAGAAAGATCATGGTAAAGCGTTCCGACAAGGTTGCCGAAGAGATCCACAAGATCATCTCGGAACTCCTGATAAAGGGTCTCAAGGACCCCCGCATTGGTTTCCTCACCATTACCGGCGTCAAGCTGACTCCCGACCTGAGACAGGCGACCGTCTACTTCACCGTTCACGGTGACGACGCCGCCAAGAAGAACTCCGAGGCGGGCCTCAACTCCGCCAAGGGCTACATCCGTAAAGAGATCGGCCAGGCCCTCAAGTTGCGTTTCACCCCCGAGGTGATCTTCAAGTACGACACCTCGTTAGATTACGGCCAGCATATCGAATCGATTCTGAAGGAGATTGGGGCTACGGATGACGGCGACGACAGCTGAGATTAAACGGATAGTTGCGGAGATCGAGCAGGCAAACAGCTTTCTTATCACCAGCCACGAGAGCCCCGACCCCGACGCGGTCGGTTCCTCCCTCGCGTTGGCCAATTACCTCACCGCGCGCGGCAAGGACGTCACCGTCTACCTGAGCGACCCGGTCCCCGATAACTGCTCCTTCCTCCCCATGGCCGAGCAGGTCTACGGCGAGATGCCTGACCGCGACTTCGACGTCTGCTTCGTGCTGGACGTGGGCGAGTTCCGGCGCGCCGGCAAGGCGGTCACCGAGAACAAGCGGGTAGGCCGCTACATCAACATCGATCATCACCTGGGGTGCGAGAACTTCGGCGTCTGTAACCTGATCGACCCCAAGGCGAGCGCCACTGCGGCCCTCATCTACAGGGTCATCCGGGCTGCCGGTGACGAGGTCGATTACCCGACCGCGCTCTGCATCTACACAGCCATCCTCTCCGACACCGGGAGCTTCCACTATTCCAACTCCGACCCCGAGTCCTTCGCCATAGCCGGCGAGATGATCGGCAAGGGGGTGAACGCCTGGAGCGTCAACGAGAACCTCTACGAGAGCGAGCCGCTGCAGAGGATCGCGCTCCTCGCACTGGCGCTGTCCGACCTGACCGTCTCCCCGTCCGGCGAGTATGCCTCGGTCACCGTGACCCTGGACATGTACCAAAAGACCGGCGCCACCGCCCAGGACACCGACCGCTTCATCAACTACCCCCGCTCCATCAAGGGGGTGCAGGTGGCGCTCTTTTTCCGCCAGGTCGACGAGGGGACCTTCAAGGTCGGCTTCCGGTCCAAGGGTAAGGTCGACGTCTCTGCCGTCTCCGCCTCCTTCGGCGGCGGCGGGCACCACAACGCCGCCGGCTGCATGGTGCGCGGCACGCTCGCCGAGGTCAAGGCGCAGGTCTTCGACCGACTGGAGCAGATGCGCTGATGCTGAACGGCTTTTTCGTGATCGACAAGCCGGCCGGTGTCACCTCGCATGACATCGTGTCCAAGGTCCGTCGCGCCATCAATCAGAAGAAGGTCGGGCACACCGGGACCCTGGATCCCTTTGCCACCGGCGTGTTGCCGGTCGCGGTGGGGGAGGGGACTAAGGCGATCCAGTTCCTGGACGAGTCGGAGAAGGAGTACCGGGCCGTGCTGCGGCTGGGCATCGCCACCGACACCCAGGACCTGACCGGAGCGGTAATCTCCGAGCGGGAGTGGTCGCACCTGACGGCCGAGGACCTGGAACGGCTGGTGCCGCAGTTTCTCGGGCTCCAGAAGCAGCTGCCTCCCATGTTTTCCGCCATCAAGCAGGGCGGGGTGCCGCTGTACAAGCTGGCCAGGAAAGGGATCGAGGTGGAGCGCGAGGAGCGCGAGGTGGAGATCCAGTCGCTCACCTTCGAATGGATCCGTCTTCCCGAAGCCTGCTTCACCGTGCGCTGCTCGCGCGGCACCTACGTCAGGACGCTCGCCTGCGACATCGGCGAGGCGCTCGGCTGCGGCGCCCATCTCTTGGAGTTGCGGCGCACGAGGAGCGGGCTCTTCCGCGAGGCCGACGCCATCAGCATCGAGGCGCTGGCCGGGGGCGCCGACCAGGAGGCGCTGCTCATGCCGCTGGACCGGGCACTCGACCACCTGAGGGCGTTGGCGCTCACCGAGGCGGGCGGGAGGAAGGTCTTGAACGGCGTGGTGCCCAAGCCTCATGAATTCGTTGAACCTCCCGGAGATTTTGCACAGGGGGAGCAGGTGCGACTCTATCTGGGGGAGCGCTTTGCGGCAGTAGCGGAGTACGACAAGCTCAAAGGGCTGCGCCTGGCACGCGTATTCAATTAGTATTCCTTCTTTACACGTACTTGCTTTTGTGATAAGAGTTAAAGGTCTTGATCTAAACCGCGGGAGCAATCTCAGCGGGTAGGCATAAATAAGCAAAATAACTAGGAAGCGGAAGGGGGTGTAACCACATGCTGCAAACGGAAAAGAAGCAGGAAATCATCACAGCTCATAAGCTGCACGATTCCGACACGGGTTCGCCGGAAGTGCAGATTGCAATTCTTTCGGAGCGTATCACTTATCTGACTGAGCACTTCAAGACTCACAAGAAGGATCATCACAGCCGTCGCGGTCTGCTGAAGATCGTCGGTCAGAGAAGGGGTCTGCTTGACTACCTGAAGAAGAAAGACGTCGAAAGGTACAAAGCGATCATCGCTAAACTCGGCATCAGAAGGTAAGAAAAGGCAGTATACCTCCCCGGGTATATTGCCTTTCCTCTTTTTCATCATGTAAGGGCCTCGTGCCCTTTTTCTTGTTGGGGGCGTGGATAAAACTGCCCTGCGGCGCACTGTTACGCCCGCATGGCGCTTTTCTCGGCGGCCCCAACACCAACCGAAACACCCTAATGGAGGCCGTAACAATGGTACACACTGTCCAAGCAGAGTGCTGTGGCAAAACTATCACTATCGAAACAGGCAAGATCGCCAAGCAGGCAAGCGGCGCGGTCATGATCAAAAGCGGCGACACCATGGTGCTCGTCACCGCCGTCGCCATGAAATCGGCCAAGGAAGGGCAGGGCTTCTTCCCGCTGACCGTCAACTACCAGGAGAAAGCCTACGCAGGCGGCCGTATCCCCGGCTCCTTCTTCAAGCGCGAAGGTCGTCCCTCCGACAACGAAACCCTCACCAGCCGTCTCATCGACCGCCCGATCCGCCCGCTGTTCCCGGAAGGCTTCCTGAACGACACCCAGGTCATGGCTACCGTCATGTCGGCTGACAAGGACCACGATCCCGGCATCCTGGCCATGATCGGCGCTTCCGCTGCCCTCATGGTTTCCGACGTGCCCTTCGCCGGCCCGATCGCAGGCGTGAAAGTGGCGCGCGTGGACGGCCAGTTCGTCGCCAACCCGACTGCCGAGCAGGAAGAGAAGAGCGACATGGAGATCGTGATCGCCGCTTCCAAGGACGCCATCTTGATGGTAGAAGGCAGCGCCTCCGAAGTCTCCGAGGACGACCTCCTCGAAGCGATCTTCTTCGGCAAGGAAGCCGTCCAGGGCATCCTGGCCGCACAGGAAGAGCTGGTTGCCAAAGTGCAGCCGGTCAAGCGCGACATCCCTGCCCCGGTGGTGAACACCGAGCTGAAGGCACGGGTTGACGCTCTCGCCAAAGAAGAGATGAAAGCGGCCGTGCGCATCAAGGCCAAGGGCGAGCGCCACGACGCCATCGACGCCATCACCGAGAAGACCGTGGCGGCTCTGGCAGGTGAGTTCGAAGGCTCCGAGAAAGAGGTCAAGGCATTCATCGAAGAACTCGAGTACGACCTGGTGCGCGAGCACATCATCAAGGACGGCTCCAGGATCGACGGCCGCGATACCAAGACCATCCGTACCATCAGCACCGAGGTAGGCTTCCTGCCGCGCGCGCACGGTTCTGCCCTGTTCACCCGCGGCGAGACCCAGTCCATCGTGGCTGCCACCCTGGGCACCTCGGTCGACGAGCAGCGCATCGATTCGCTCTACGGCGATTCCAGGAAGAAATTCCTCCTGCACTACAACTTCCCGCCGTACTCCGTCGGTGAGACCAGCTTCCGCCTCGCCCCGGGCCGCCGCGAAATCGGCCACGGCATGCTGGCCGAGCGCGCTCTGCAGCAGGTGCTTCCGAAGCACGACGACTTCCCCTACACCATCCGCATCGTCTCCGACATCACCGAGAGCAACGGCTCCTCCTCGATGGCTACCGTCTGCGGCGGCTCGCTGTCCATGATGGACGCCGGTATCCCGATCAAGGCACCGGTCGCCGGTATCGCCATGGGCCTCATCAAGGAAGGTGACGACTACGCCATCCTCTCCGACATCCTGGGCGACGAAGACCACCTGGGCGACATGGACTTCAAAGTGGCCGGTACCGCTGAAGGCGTCACCGCGCTGCAGATGGACATCAAGATCGGCGGCGTGACCCGCGAGATCATGGGTGCTGCACTGGCACAGGCGAAAGCCGGCCGCGTGCACATCCTGGGCGAGATGGCCAAGTCGCTCTCCACCGCCCGCGGCGACCTCTCCGCCTTCGCTCCGCGTATCACCACCATCTGGGTCAAAGTCGACAAGATCCGCGACGTCATCGGTAGCGGCGGCAAGAACATCCGCAGCGTCACCGAGGCAACCGGCGTTGCCATCGACATCGAGGATACCGGCAAGATCAACATCGCTTCCAACAACAAGGAAGCCTGCGACCTCGCCATCAAGATGATCCGCAACCTGACCGCAGAGGCCGAAGAAGGCAAGCTCTACATGGGTACCGTCAAGAAGATCATGGAGTTCGGCGCATTCGTCGAGATCTTCCCGGGCACCGACGGCCTGGTGCACGTTTCCGAGCTCGACACCGAGCGTGTGAAGAACGTGAGCGACATCCTGAAAGAAGGCGACAAGGTGCTGGTGAAGTGCATCGGCATCGACAAGCAGGGCAAGATCAAGCTGTCCCGCAAAGAGGCCCTGGGCCAGACCTTCACCGAATAATTTCTCTCATGTGAAAACTGGCAATTCATGGGTTTCCCGGTATAGTTCTAGCCATGATTAAAAAGACCACCCTAAATAACGGAATCCGCGTCATCACCGAGCGGATTCCGTATGCCAGCTCGGTTTCCATCGGAATTTGGGTCGCCAACGGCTCCCGCCACGAAAGGCGGGAGTCGAACGGCGTCGCCCATTTCATCGAACACCTCCTCTTTAAAGGCACCGCACGTCGTTCTTCATTGGATATCGCCCGCGAAATCGACTCCGTTGGCGGCGTCCTGAACGCCTTCACCAGCCGCGAGTACGTCTGCTACTACGCCAAGGTGCTGGACAAGTTCCTCCCCCGTGCGGTCGACCTTCTGACCGACATCTTCCTCCATTCCACCTTCGACAGCGAAGAGATCGAAAAGGAACGCCGCGTGGTGCTCCAGGAGATCAACATGATGGAGGACACCCCGGACGACCTGATCCACGACCTGTTCCACCAGCACTTCTGGAAGGGGCACCCGCTGGGGATGTCCATCCTGGGCGACGCCGAGAGCGTCACCGGTCTCTCCCGCGATGCCATCATCGCCTACAAGGATCAGATGTACCGCGCCGACGACATCATCGTCACCGCCGCAGGCAACGTAACCCACGAAAAGCTCACCGCCCTTTTGGAGGAGTACCTGCAGGGCGTGGCCCCCGGCCACGGCAGGTCCGTGTCGGTGCCGCCGGTGTACGAGCGCCGCATCGAGCTGGTCGAGAAGGACCTGGAACAGATCCACGTCTGCCTGGGGCTCAAGGGGGTGCAGCAGAGCCACCCGCAGCGCTACGACGCCTTCATCATGAACGCCATCCTGGGCGGCTCCATGAGCTCGCGTCTGTTCCAGGAAGTGCGTGAGAAGAGCGGCCTTGCCTACTCCGTCTACTCCTACATCGCCTCCCATGCCGATGCCGGTTCCCTGGTAGTCTACGCAGGCGCCAGCCCGGAAAACGCCAAGGAACTCCTCGAGATCATGCTGCGCGAGATCGGGCGCTTCAAGCGCGAGCCCGTCCCCGCCGACCAGCTCGAGGCGGCCCGCGAGCAACTGAAGGGGAACCTGCTCCTGTCGCTGGAATCCAGCGACAACAGGATGTCCCGCCTGGCCAAAAACGAGATCTACTTCGGCACCCCGCTGCCGCTTTCCGAGATCATGGACGGGTTCGACCACGTCACCTCCGAGAGCATCCAGCAACTCGCCAACGAGATCCTGGACAACGACGCGCTGACCCTGGTCATGCTGGGCCGGATCGGCACGCCCGCCTTTACGAACTCCGACATCAACGTCTGATGAAAACGACCCCGATACGGATAAAGCGCCTGCGGTCAACACCTCTTCCCTGCTACATGACCGAGCAGGCGGCGGGTGTCGACCTGCATGCCGCGCTCGAGGAGGATTTCGTGCTGCATCCAGGCGAGCGGGCCCTGGTCCCCACCGGGCTTTCCGTCGAGATTCCCCCCGGCTTCGAGGCGCAGGTGCGGCCCAGGAGCGGGCTCGCGCTTCGGCACGGCATCGCGCTGGTCAACTCTCCGGGCACCATCGACGCCGACTACCGCGGCGAGATCGGCGTCATCGTGATCAACCACGGCAACGAGCCTTTCGCCATCAAAGACGGCGAGCGCATCGCCCAGATGGTCTTCGCCCGCTGCGAACGCGCCGAGTTCATCGAGGTGGACGAGCTGGGCGAGACCGAGCGCGGCGCGGGCGGGTTCGGGCATACAGGCAGGTAAAGGCGAGATTAAGACAAAGATTGAGATTAAGAATGACACCCGGTCCACGCTCCTCCCCCGGAGGGGGGAGGTCGGGAGGGGGGATGCTCCTAAACCCCAAGATCAGAAGCCCCCTCCCTGTCCCTCCCCCTCCGGGCCTTCGCCCACCGTAGGGCTATGGTCCGCAGGCGGGGGCGGGGACGTCATGGCAGCTGAAGCGGCGGTACCCACACTGAAAACTCCAGAAGGGGGCACGCATATGAAAGATCCTCGCGTCAGACAATTCGCCGAAGTCCTGGTCAACTACTCGGCCCGCGTGCAGCCGGGCGACGTGGTGCTCATCTCCTGCGCCGGCCTGGAAGGGGCGCCGCTGGTGAAGGAACTCTACGCCCTGTGCCTGGAGAAGGGTGCCAAGTACGTCGAGTACGAGTTCAGCATCCCTGACATCGGCCGCTACTTCTACAACCTCGCCAGCGCCGATCAGCTCGCCTATTTCCCGCAGCACAAGCTCGATTTCATGAAGCAGGTGGACGTCTACTTCGGCCTCTCCGCTGCGGACAACTCCATGGTGATGGCCAAGGCCAACCAGAAGAGCATGATCGCCTGGTCCAAGGTCGTGCGCCCCATCATCGACCAGCGCGTCAAGGGGACCCGCTGGGTGGTGACCCGCTACCCGACCCACGGCGCCGCACAGGAAGCGCGCATGAGCCTGGATGAGTACGAGGATTACCTCTTCGCCGCCTGCTGCATGGACTGGGAGGAGGAGTCGAAGAAGCAGGACGCGCTGAAAGCCTGCGTCGACGCCGCCGACCGGGTCCGCATCAAGGCCTCGGACACGGACCTCTCCTTCAGCATCAAGGGGCTCCCCGGCATCAAGTGCGACGGGCGCCTGAACATCCCGGACGGCGAGGTCTTCACCGCGCCGGTACGCGACTCGGTGGAGGGGTACATCACCTACAACTGCCCGACGGTGTACCAGGGTAAGGAATTCAACAACATCCGCCTCGAGTTCGAGAAGGGGCGCATCGTGAAGGCGACCTCGCCCGGTATGGACGCGGAGCTGAACCGCATCCTCGACACCGACGAGGGGGCGCGCTACGTGGGCGAGTTCGCCATCGGCGTGAACCCCAACATCCGGGTGCCGATGCGCAACATTCTCTTCGACGAGAAGATCTTCGGCTCGATCCACTTCACCCCGGGCCAGGCCTACGACGAGTGCGACAACGGCAACCGCTCCGCCGTGCACTGGGACATGGTGAAGATCCTCGCTGGCGACGGCGAGTTGTGGTTCGACGACATCCTGATCCAGAAGGACGGCCGCTTCGTGCACGAGCCGCTTCTGGGACTCAACCCCGGTGACTAGCCATGCTGCTTGAGATCAACCCCGACAATCCGCAACCGCGCCTGATCGCCAAGGTGGTCGAGATCCTGAAAAACGGCGGCGTCGTGGCCTACCCCACCGACACCACCTACGGCATCGGCTGCTCCATCTTCAGCAAGAAGGGGATCGAGCGGATCTACCAGATCAAGCAGCGCGACCGCAAGAAGCCCTTTTCCTTCATCTGCACCGACATGAGCGAGATCGCCCGCTACGCGCGGGTGTCCAACTACGCCTTCAAACAGCTGCGCCGCCTGCTCCCGGGGCCGTACACCTTCGTCTTGGAGGCGGCCACCGTGGTGCCGGACCTGTTGCAGACCAAGCAGAAAACGGTGGGCATCCGTATCCCGGACAACGAGATCTGCCTCGCCATCGTCAAGGAACTCGGTGCCCCCATCGTCACCACCAGCGCCAACCTCTCCGGCGAGGACCCGATCGGCAACCCCTGGGCCGTCGAACACGAACTCGGCAAACAGCTGGACCTGGTGGTGGACGGAGGCGATCTTTCCGCGGACGTGAGCTCCGTGGTCAGCCTGATCGGCGACCGTCCCGAGGTGCTCAGAAAGGGCGTCGGGGACGTGAGCTGGTGCGAATAGGGCCGTCCCGACCCGAGGTTATCATCCATGCGTAAAACCACGGTGCGCCGCGGCATCAGAGCCATCTGCGCCGGCATCATCGCCTTGATCGTCGCCACCTTCTTCCATAGCGAGCTCTCCACCCTGCTCATGCTCGGCATCGAAGGGGAGGCGCGCCTCACCTTCCTGGGATTTTTCCTGTCCGGCATGCTGGGAGGCTTCGGTGTGCTGATGGCCGCCCTGGGCCTGCTGCAAAGCGGGGTGGGACAGCCGCGGGTGCGCCTTTTCCCCAGCCTGGTGCTCCTCTTCTCCCTGGTCGTACTCTTCTTCGTCTTCACGTACACCTGGATCACCACGCCCCCCCCTCCGGCCCTCCCGCCGGGAGAGAGCATCAACATTTAAAGGCAGGTTGAGGTTAAGGTCGAGGTTGAGAAAACGACCCGCTTTTTTCGGTTCTCCTCAACCTTAACCTTAACCTCAACCCCGTTTTCATGATATATTGGCCGGACCAAAAATAATGAAAAGGGAGGGTGGCATGTTCCGTCTCACCATTCACACTGCGTTTGCCGCGGCCCACAATCTGATCAATTACCAGGGCGACTGCGAGAACCTGCACGGCCACAACTGGAAGGTCGAAGTTTCCATCACCACCAACGAGCTTGACAAGGCCGGCTTGGGCATCGACTTCAAGATACTCAAGCGGGAGACCAACGATCTCCTGAAGACGCTGGACCACAAATACCTCAACGAACTGGCGCCGTTTGCCGAGGTCTCACCTTCGTCCGAAAACATCGCCCGCTACCTTTACCACGAACTGACCAAGATCTTCGGTTCGGAGAAGGTCAAGGTGGACATGGTCACGGTGTGGGAGTCCGACTTCGCGGCAGCGAGCTATTATGAGTAAACTGCAGGCGCCCCTGGTCGAATGTTTCTCCTCCATCCAGGGGGAGGGGGTGCTGGTCGGCCTGCGCCAGGTATTCCTGCGCTTCTCCGGCTGCAACCTGAACTGCAATTTCTGCGACACCCCCGGCATGAGCGCCGTTCCCGATGACTGCCTGCTGGAGCTCACCCCGGGGCGGCGCGATTTTTTCAAGGTGCCCAACCCGGTTCCACTGGAGCGTGTGGCCACCCTGATCGAAAGCTGGACCGCCGCCTGGCCGGGGATCCACCACTCCATCAGCGTCACCGGCGGCGAACCGCTTCTCTTCGGGACCCTGCTCGAAGAGTGGCTGCCGGTGCTGAAAAAGCTCCTCCCTATTTACCTGGAAACCAACGGGACCCTCCCCGAGGCGCTGGCGCCGCTCATCCCGCATCTGGACTCGATCGGGATGGACATCAAGCTTCCCTCCTCGACCGGCTGCCCTGAGCTGTGGGACCAGCACCACGCCTTCCTCGAGCTTGCGGCCATAAAGGAGGTCTTCGTCAAGATCGTGGTGGCCCAGGGGACCGAGGACTGGGAGATCCAGCGCGCCTGCGCCATGATCGCCTCGGTGGATCCGGCCATCCCGCTCATCCTACAGCCGGTGACCCGCGCCGACGGGAGCATCGGCATCGACGCCCTGCGGACCCTGGAACTCCAGGAACTCTGCTCGTCACTCAGGGAGGTGCGGGTCATCCCGCAGACCCACAAGTTCATGGGGCAGCTCTAGCCCGCGTCCTCTCTCTCCAGTGGGGGAGGGGAGACACGACAGAGCCTAAGGGCGCCCGTTCCGGGCGCCCTTTCATTTTGGCGGGGTGCCCGTTATAATGAGTGGCTGTGGCATCGTCCAGGAGGTTTTCCACGTGCAGAAGCTAGCCAAGGTAGACGAGATGAACGCGGTGCTGGAGGAGCTCTCCATCCAGCACCTCAAGGGAAAGGTGAGGGCCCTGCGCCTGAGCCTGATGGCCCTTCTGACCGGCGGTCACATCCTCCTGGAGGACATCCCGGGCCTGGGCAAGACCACCATGGCCCTCGCTTTCGCCAGCGCCCTGGGGCTCTCCTTCGGCCGGGTCCAGTGCACCAGCGACCTGCTCCCCTCCGACATCACCGGTCTCTCCGTCTTCGACCGCACCGAGGGGCGCTTCAACTTCATCCGGGGCCCCATCTTCAACAACATCGTCCTGATCGACGAGATCAACCGCGCCATGCCCAAGACCCAGAGCGCGCTCCTGGAGGCGATGGAGGAGCGCCGCGTCACCGTCGAGGGGGTCACCTATCAGCTCCCCGAGCCCTTTTTGGTGCTGGCGACGCAGAACCCGGTGGAGCAGGTGGGGACGTATCCCCTGCCCGAGTCGCAGATGGACCGCTTCCTGATCCGCACCGGCATCGGCTACCCCCCCGAGGAGATCGAGAAGGGTATCCTGAGGCAGGGGAGCATCCGGGACGATATCATGCACATCCCGGCGCTGGTGCGGATGGATGACCTGGTCACCGCGATCGCCACCGTGAAGAGCGAGGTGTACGTGGGCGAGAGGGTGACCGACTACGTCTACGCCATCATCAAGGCGACCCGCAACCACCCACTGATCCAGGCCGGCCTCTCCACCCGCGGCGGCATCGGCATGGTCGACGCCGCCAAGGCGGCCGCCTACCTGCATGGCCGCGACTTCGTGGCGCCCGAGGACGTCAGGGATGTCGCCCACGCCGTTTGCCCGCACCGCCTCATCTTCCGCCCCGAGCACGAAGGAGTGGACAAGGAGCACGTATTAAACGCGATCTTAAAAGAGATACCCCTCCCTCTCACATAAAGCTGACCACGGGGGGCGGGCTCTACGTGGCCTCCACGCTGCTGTTGGGGGTGTCCGCGGTCAACACCGGCAACAACCTCCTTTTTCTCATCGTCGCCGCCATGCTCGCTTTCATGGCGACCACCGGGGTGCTGGGGTGGCTGAACATTCGGGGGCTCACCCTGAACGTGCACCTGCCGGACGAGGTCTATGCCGGCACGGACACCTTCCTCTCCATCACGCTCCATAACGCGAAGAAGTTCCTGCCGTCCTTCCTGATCCGGGTGGCCGTTTTGGGAGAAACGACATCCTTTCTCCTCGTGGAGAGAAAACGCCCGCAGTCGGGGGCGCTGCTGCTTTCCTTTCCCGTGCGCGGCCCCCTGCAACTGGCCGAGGCTTCGATCAGTTCCCCCTTTCCCGTCAACTTCTTCATCCGTGCCACGTCGCTGCCTATCCACCAGGATTGCACGGTTTTTCCCGCGCCGCGCCCGCTGCAGGTCCCGGCGCCGGGCGGAAAGCCCGATGCCGGGGAGGCGGCCGCCACCGCCTCCGCGGGTTACGACGGGGAGCTGGCCAAGATCTCGGACTACCGGGGCGGGGAGCCCCTGAAACTGATCCACTGGCGCCTGTCCGCCAAGCATGAGGTGTTCAAGGTGAAGGAGCTCACCGCGACGGCCGCCGAACCGCTGCTGCTCGAGCTTGATTCGATCCCCGGGCGCGACGTGGAACAGCGCCTCTCTTTCTGTACCTTCCTGGTGAACCGCCTCATCAAGGGGGGACGCCCAGTCGGCCTGAAGCTGGGGGAGCGTGTCATCCCCCCCGGCAGCACCAGGAGCCATCGCCTGAGGCTCCTCACGGAACTTGGCAACCATGGTAAGAATTGACCTGCTTCTGAGCGGGCTCACCGCCTGCATCGCCCTGATCGGGTACCTGCCCCTGCAGGCCTACCTCGACCCCTTCGCGCGCTACTTCTTCCCGGCGGCGCTCCTGCTTGCGGCCTACCTGCAGTTCCGCGGGCGGCCCTTGCCGCCACGGGTGCTGACACCGGCCTCGATACTGCTCTTTTTCTTCCTCGCTTCGCAGTTCTCCCTGAGCCGGCTGGTGCCGGTAACGGCCGACCTGCTGGTCGTCTTTCTCGGCGTAAGGCTTCTGGGCGAGCGGATCGGGCGCAACTACCTGCAGGCCTTCGCCCTTTCCCTCTTCTGTCTGGCCGCCTCATCACTCTACGAAATATCCGCCGTTTTCCTGGTGTATATCTTCTCCCTGCTGATCCTGGTGGCCGTGGCCCTGGTGCTGTTGACCTTCCACGCCCAGGATCCGGCAACCGTCCTGCCGGGGCGGGAGGCGAAGATGGTGCTGACCGTGGCAGCGCTGATGCCGGTCGCTTCGCTGCCGCTGCTCCTGTTGCTCTTCTTCGTCCTGCCCAGGACGCAGTATCCGATGTGGAACTTCTTGAACGGGCCGGCAGGGAAGAAGACGGGACTGTCGGACACGGTGCAGCCGGGGAGCGCTCCGGCCGTCTCGGAAGTGAAGGGGGTGGTGCTGAGGGCGGTGACCCCCAAGGTCCCGGAACAGAAACTGTACTGGCGTGCGGTGGTTCTGAACGCGTTCAAAAAGGACGCCTGGGTGCGCGAGCCGGTAGCCGGCGATGCCCCATCGGTAGCCAAGGGGGACGCGGTGCTCCAGGAGATTTATCCCGAGCGCTCGGCTACCTCCTATCTCCCCGCCCTCAACGTCACCCGCGCCGTCTCGGACCTGCGCAACGAGGGGGCCAGCGACGGCACCTTCGTGTCCCGGCGCCCCCTGGACAAAAAGGTGAGGTACCGTGCCGAGTCGGTACTCGCCGACACGCTCCGGACCAGGCACATCGAACGGGACTTCTACCTCCGGCTTCCGGAGCAGGTCTCGGAACGGATGCGGGCCCTGGGGCGCGAGCTGGCGCGTACCGGCCGGAGTACCGAAGAGAAGATGACGGCACTGGAGGCTTTCTTCCGCGACCAGCGCCTGCGCTACGCCAACACCGACCTTCCGGTCGGTGAAGACCCGCTGGGTGCCTTCCTCTTCGACAAGAAGCGTGGCAACTGCGAGTACTTCGCCTCCTGTTACGCGTTGCTGCTGCGACTGGCCGGGGTTCCCTCGCGCCTGGTCGGAGGGTACCGCGGCGGGACCTACAACGACATCGGCGGTTACTACCTGGTCACCGAGGATATGGCGCACGTCTGGGTGGAGGCGTACCTGGATGGGGTGGGGTGGCGGATGGTGGACCCGAGCGCGTGGGCACTGGGGACGGTGCGCGGCAGCCAGGCGAGGGGGATTTCCATGTACCTCGACATGGTCGGCTTTTATTGGGACCAGGCCGTGGTCACCTATGACCTTGACAAACAGTTGGCCTTGGTGCGAAATGCCGGGAGCAAAGCACGGAACCTGCACTTGCCCACTTCCTTCGGGAGAGGGGGGCTGCTGGCCCTGCTCGCTGTGGTGCCGCTGCTGCTTTGGATCCTGTGGCGCAGACGGCGACCGGCCACTGTCGAGGCGCGTCTTCTGCGACGCATGCTCCGCCAGCTGGCCAAGCGGTACCCCGGAGAGATCAGCGGGAACGAGGGACTCTTCGAACTCTCCGCCCGGCTGCACGACCGGCACCTGGCCCGCTTCGCCGCCGTGTACGGCTCCGCCGTCTACCACGATCGCCCCTTAAGCCGCGTCGAGGCCGCAGAGCTCGAGCAAATCGTTCGGGAAGTATCCCAGGATCGTCCTTGACACCGGACCGGGTTTGATTTAGTTTTAGCATTCCGTATTCTCAGCGGTTACGAGGCGTTAACTTGGCTTCCAAAAAAGACAAAATTCTTGAGAGTGCCCAGCGGTTCGTGCTGAAGGGGCAGATCGACAAGGCTATCAAGGAGTACCAGCAGGTGGTGGCCATGGAGCCCGGCGACCTCCGCTCGCGCCAGCGTCTGGCCGAGCTCCTGGTGCGCGACAACCGCAAGGATGAGGCGAGCCAGCAATACGAGGACATCGGCAAGCACTACGCCGACAACGGCTATTTCCTCAAGGCGATCGCCACCTATAAGCAGATACAGCGTCTCAACCCCGGCAATCTGTCCACCGCACTCACCATCGCCCACCTGAATCACCAGCAGGGACTGATCGGCAACGCGATGGCCGAATACGGACAGGTGGTGGCGCACTACGAGAGAGAAGGGGACTTGAAGGAGGCCCTCAAGGTGGTGGAAAAGATGGTGGGCGTCGACGCCGACCATGCTGCCACCAAGCTGAAATATGCGGAGCTGCTGTACGCGACTGGCGCGCAGGAGCAGTCCCGGGAGGCCTTTGCCGCTCTGGAGGCCGGACTCCGCAGCCGCGGCCTCACAGGCGAGGCCGCCTCGGTCGTAGCCCGCGCCCGGGAGCTCTTCCCGCAACAGGAAGCCGTCGAGCCCCCGGTTTCCCTTGAAAATGAAGGGCTTTCCGTGAACGGTTTCGACGCAGGTGACGAGGTGCCCGGTGTGGCGGCGGCCCCTTGGGAGGCTCCCATCGAGGAACCCGCGCTTCCGGACTGGGACGCTCCCGCGGCTGAGCTCCCCGATCCCTTCGCGGCACCGGCGACACCGCAGGCCGAACTTGCAGAACCCGCAGAACCCGCAGCCGCGGCGACGGCCCCGGCCTCCTACGAGGCCCCTGCGCCCTGGGACACCGAGCAGGAAGACGCCGAGTCGGCGGGTTCCATCGCCTGGGAAGAGGAGATCGATCTCGACCTGGATGACGATGGTTTCCAGGCGGCACCGGCTCCCGAACCGTTTGCGGTTTCCGAGGAGCCCCAGGCGCCCCCCGAGCCCGCCGCCGCGCCTGCGGCCGAGGTGGAGCTCCCGCTCGATTTTTCGCTGGAGCTGAACTTCGACGAGGTTGACCAGGAACTGGAGGAGGCCGAGCCGGAGCAGGTGCCGGTGGTTGAGCTCGACCTGGAACAGGGAGGGGAACTGGAATTGACCCTGCCGGACCAGGAAGCTCCTTTCGGCGAGCTCTCCTGGGAGGAAGAAGGGGAGCAGGAGCTGCCGCAAGAGCCCGAGGTGCCGGAGCAGGCGGAGGAGCTGGCCGAGCTCGAGGAAGTAGAGCTGGAACTCGAGCCGTTCGCGGAGCCGGAGCTCGAGCTGGTGTCCGAGCAGGAGCCGCTCGAGGAGCAGGAGCCGGAAGCGCTCGCCCCCCCGGAGCCGGTCAGGCAGCGCGGGTGGGAGGAGATCTTTCCGAACGCCGCAGCCGGGGAAGCCGACCTCGACCTCGAGGAGCTGGAGTCGCATTACGATTTGGGGATCGGCTACAAGGAGATGGGGATGTACGCCGGTGCCATCAAGGAGTTCGACATCGCCGCGGCCAACCCGCAGCGCCGTTTCGACTGCCTGACCCTGCAGGCGATCTGCTACCGCGACAAGGGGGAGCCGGCCAAGGCAGAGGAGCTGTTGCGGCGCGGCCTGGACCTGGACGTCATTTCCAAGGATGAGCGTACCTGTCTCAACTATGAGCTGGGGGTGCTGGCGGAGGCAAGAGGCGCGGCAGATGAGGCAATTGAAATGTACCGGGAGGTGATCCGTGCCAACCCCGCCTACCAGGATGCTTCCAACAGGCTTTCCACCCTTTCGGGCGAGGAAATCCCGGACATCATCGACCTGGAGCTGGAAGAGGGGAGCTGACCCTTACCAGGATAAGAGGTTGAGCGGCGGGACCAGGCGGACCGGCGCCTGGAAGAAGTCCCCGATGTAGTTGGCGGGTACCGGTGGCAGCGGACCGGCCGCTTCCAGCGTCTTCTGCACGGCCCGGTCGTAGACGATGTTCCCCGAACTTTGCAGGATGGTGCTGCCGATGATCTCGCCGTTACGGGTGATGGTGATGTTCACCACTATCGGCGCCACCTTCTGATCCTTCTGTTCCAGCCACCACTTCTCGTTTACCCCCTGCAGCAGCCGAATATAGTACTCCCTGATCTCCGGGCGCAGCGTTTCGCCGTCGCTCAGCGGCTTGAAGTATCCCTTGGTGAGTCCCATTCCGAAGGTGGTGTGGGAACGCTCCTCGACTGCAGTCTGGGGCTGCGCGGGCTGGGGGACGGGGGCCGCGGGTTGCGCAGCCTGCGCCTGCTGCGCTGGAGGCGTCGGCGGGAGCGGTTCCGCCTCTTCCTGGGGTTGTTCCGGTTCGGGTTCCGGCTCCGGCTGGGGCTGCACTGCGGGGGCGGCCGGAACGGGTGCTGGGATGGTGTTGAGGTCGACGTAGGTCACGGCGGGGCGGGCGGGTTCGCCTCCTCCGGGGATGCCCAGGATCAGCGCGGCGCAGACCAGGTGCAAGATCAGTGAGACCCCGAGGCCGGTGATCAACTGCTTGTTGAGGCTGGTCGGGTAGTTCTCTTCCTGGAGAGGATCAAGTGGATCTATCGCGTCTTGCATAACGGCTTGGGTCCTTCTCCGGGCCTGAAAAGCGGGGCGGCGGGCATGGTTAGTGTCCGTCATGTATAACAAATTCGCGTCGGATCTGGCAACCAAAGAAAGACGTTTACGGAAAAAGCAAGGGACCTTAACGGGTCCCTTTTTACGTTCATCCGCAACCATGGGAGATTCCCCTCCCCTTGCGGGAGGGGGGTAGGGGGTGGGGGAGGGTGCCACCTCCGATGCTCATGGCAGCTTCACCCACCCCCCCGGCCCCCTCCCGTCAAGGGAGGGGGAGGTTCAGCAGCTGTCCTCGGAAGGATGGGGGCTCGCCCCTCGGGTTATGGGGCGGGGGAGGGGGCGCCAAGGGCAGGGGCGGTCCGGCTAAAGTCCCAGCGCAGCTCCTCCTGCATGCTCTGTGCGTCCACGACCGCAATGGCTGCCATGTTGACGATGGTGGCCACGTCGTCCCCTCTTTGCAGCACGTGCACCGGTTTTTTCATTCCCATCAACAGCGGCCCGATCGCCTCGGCGCCTCCCAGTCGGTGCAACAGCTTATAGCAGATGTTCCCCGAGTTCAGGTCCGGAAAAATCAGGATGTTGGCGGGGCCGGTCAGGGTGGAAAAGGTGTAGTTGGCCAGAAGCTCCGGTGTCACCGCCGTGTCCGCCTGCATCTCGCCGTCGATCTCCAGGTCCGGGGCACGTTCCTTCACGATCTCCACCGCACGTTTCACTTTCTGGGTCAGCGCGTGGTTGACCGAGCCGAAGTTGGCGAAGGAGAGCATGGCGATCCTCGGCACGATGTCCAGCAGCTGCACCTTTTCCGCAGCCAGGAGCGCGGTCTCCGCCAGTTCCTCCGCGGTTGGCTCGATCTCCACGGTCGTGTCCGCCATGAAGTAGATCCCCTTCTTGAAGACCATCATGTACATGCCGTGCACGCCGGTCAGCTGCGGCTGCCTGCCGATCACCTCCAGCGCCGGGCGGATTGTGTCCGGGTAGTGGGTGTCGATCCCGCCCAGGAGCGCGTCGGCGTCCCCCATGTGCACCATCATGGCGCCGAAATGGTTGCGCGACTTGCGGCGCACGATGCGCTGCGCTTCGGTGAGCGTGATCCCCTTGCGCTGCCTCATTCGGTACAGCTCCTGGGCATAGGACTCAGTCAGCTCGGAGTCCTCGGGATCGACGATGGTCACGTTGAGCTCCATCCCCAATTCGGCCATCTTCTCCAGCACCTTGTCGCGGTTGCCGATCAGGATCGGCTTTGCGATCCCTTCCTCCACCAGGTGGTAGGCCGCCTTGAGGATCTTCTCGTTGTCCCCTTCGGGGAAGACGATCTTCTTCGGGTCGCACTTGGCCTTGTTGATGATGGCGCGCATGGTCTCCTTGGCGCGTCCCTGCAGGGTTTCCAGCCACTCGACGTAGCGGTCCATGTCCTCGATGGGGGTGCGCGCCACGCCGCTCTCCATGGCCGCTCGCGCCACCGCCGGCGCCACCCGCAACAGCGCGCGCGGGTCGAAGGGTTTGGGGATGATGTAGTTGCGCCCGAAGGAGAAGCTTTCGTTGCCATAGGCACGGCAGACCGAGTCGGGGCATTCCTCCTGGGCCAGCTGAGCCAGCGCGAACACCGCCGCCTTTTTCATCTCCTCGTTGATGGTGCTGGCCCTGACGTCGAGGGCGCCCCTGAAGATGAAGGGGAAGCCGAGCACGTTGTTCACCTGGTTCGGATAGTCGCTGCGGCCGGTGGCCATGATCACGTCGGAGCGCACCGAGAGCGCCTCTTCCGGGGTGATCTCCGGGTCCGGGTTCGCCATCGCCATGATGATGGGGTCCTTGGCCATGTCCCGCACCATCTGCGGGGTCACCGCCCCCTTGGCGGAAACGCCGATGAAGACGTCGGCGCCGCGCATCGCCTCTTCCAGGGTGCGCAGCTCCGTGTCCAGTGCGAGGCGTTCCTTGTAGGGGTTCATCCCCTCGGGCCTCCCCCGGTAGATCACCCCCTTGGTGTCGCACATGCAGAGGTGTTCGGGGTTCGCCCCCAGCGAGATGACCAGGTTGGCGCAGGCGACGCCGGCGGCACCGGCGCCGTTCACCACGATGCGGACCTTCTCGATCTTCTTCCCGACGAGCTGCAGCGCGTTGATGAGTGCTGCCGAGCAGATGATGGCGGTGCCGTGCTGGTCGTCGTGAAAGACCGGGATGTTCATGGTCTTTTTGAGCTCTTCCTCGATGTAGAAGCATTCCGGCGCCTTGATGTCCTCCAGGTTGATGCCGCCGAAGGTCGGCTCCAGGAGCTGCACCACCTTGATCACGTCGTCCGGGTCCTCCGACTTCACCTCCAGGTCGAAGACGTCGACGTCGGCGAAGCGCTTGAAGAGGACCCCCTTGCCCTCCATGACCGGCTTGCCGGCCAGGGCGCCGATGTTGCCCAATCCGAGCACCGCGGTGCCGTTGGAAACGACCGCCACCAGGTTCCCCTTGGCGGTGTAGAGGTAGGCGTCCGAGGGGCGCTGTTCGATGGCCAGGCAGGGCTCCGCGACGCCGGGGGTGTAGGCGAGTGACAGGTCGAGGGACGTGAGACAGGGCTTGGAGGAGACGACTTCGATCTTTCCCTTGCGGCCGCTGGCGTGATATTCGAGTGCGTCTATCTTCTTCGTCATGGGATCCTCCTCGAGACAGGTAGGGACGGTGAGTTATACGGACTGGAAAATACGGCTGGAGCGATGTCTACGTGTAAAGAAGGAAACGGTGCTGCCACATGAAGATTGATCAGAAAAGGGAAGTTGTAGAAGGGGATGCGAAATTATAGCATGGCAGGTCACCGGATCAATCTCCGGTCGTGCCGCCAGATTGATTTCAAGACCATCACGACCCGCAGTGCCTTTCCTGCAATGTCAGGTCGAGGTTGAAAATTGAGACAATCTGGTTGATAATCTTCGCGGCTATAACTGGAAACGAGGGGAGGATGTCATGGACAGGCTTTGGGCGCCCTGGAGGATGGAATACCTGACGCAGCCGCCGGCGCCTGGCTGCATCTTCTGCGCGCAGGGGGACGATCGGGAGCTGCTCATCATTCACCGCACGCCGCTGGCCCGCGTCATGCTGAACCGCTACCCGTACTGCAACGGGCACCTGCTGGTTTCCCTGCACCGTCACAGCGCCGAGCTGAACGAGCTTTCCGGGGAAGAGATGCAGGAGCTGTTTCGTACCGTGGCGCTGTGCAAGGAGGTGCTGGCCCGCGCCAGCAGTCCCGACGGTTTCAACATCGGGCTGAACCTGGGCAAGGCGGCCGGGGCGGGCGTCGTCGACCACCTCCACCTGCACGTGGTGCCGCGCTGGAACGGCGACAGCAACTTCATGTCGGTGACCGCCGACCTTCGGGTGCTTCCCGAGGCCCTGCTGACGACCTACGATCGCCTGCTCCCCTTCTTCCGTGAAACGGAGGGTGCGTGAAGCGGGAACTGTGCATCGGCGTGGATCTCGGGGGGAGCAACCTGAGGTTCGCCCTGGTGGACCGGCAAGGGAGGGTGCTGGCGCGCAGCGCGGAGCCCACCCTGCCGTCGGCCGGGCTCGACTCCCTGCTCTCCCGGCTGCAGGCGCGGGTTGGGCAGTTGCAGGAGGAGGCCGCCCGCATCGGGACTTCCGTCGCCGCACTCGCCGTCGGGGTTCCGGGGCTTGTCTGCAGCGACGGTGTCGTTCGCGCCAGCGTCAACGTCCCCGCTCTCGAGGGAGTGCCCCTGGCCCGGGAGCTCTCCGCAGCGACCGGGATGCCGGTTGTGGTGCTCAACGATGCCAACGCGTGCGCTCTGGGAGAAAAACGCTACGGTGCCGGGCGCGGCTACCACTCCCTGATAGCCCTCACCATAGGGACCGGGGTCGGCGCGGGGTTGATCCTGGACGGTAAACTCTGGACCGGGGTAGACGGTGCTGCGGGGGAGTTCGGCCACATCCCGGTAGAGCCGGAGGGACGCCCCTGCGGCTGCGGCAGCCGGGGGTGTCTGGAGCAGTACGCTTCGGCAGGCGCCATTGCCCGGGAGGGGGAGGGTGCCGAAGCGGTCGCCCGCCGGGCACGGCAGGGGGACGCCGCGGCACTCGCGGCGTTTGCCGCGGCCGGGCGCTACCTCGGGATTGCCGCGGCGGGCGTGGTGAATATGTTGAACCTGGAGGCGGTCATCCTGTGCGGCGGGGTGGCGCAGAGCTTCGACCTGCTGGAGCCCGCCCTGCGCCGGGAACTGGTTTCCCGCACCTTTCCCGTCTCCGGCGGCCGCGTGCATGTCGCACCGGGGGAGCTTGGGGACGATGCCGGGGTTCTGGGGGCTGCGGTGGCGGCCTTCGATACCGTTTTTTAGAAGGAACTCTCATTATTAAGGCGCCGTTTGCGGCGAACCTATGCTATAGTTACCGCTGTCCCGCACGCCGGGGCTTCAACCTCATGCTATCTGGAGGCGTCCATGTCGTTTAGAAGGATTTTCACCACTCTTTTCACTGTGTGCGTTCTGTTCGCCCTGGCGGCCACCGCGTTCGCCGCAGCCCCGGTCAAACCGGAGGACTCTTTCCGCAACGCTTTCCCGCAGGTTCCCTTCGACAGCATGACGCCGACGGAGATTCCCGGCCTCTACGAGGTCATCTCCGGGCAACGCATCTTCTACTACTACCCCGACAAGGAACTGGTGGTGACCGGCGAGATCGTGGGCAAGGACCTGAAGAGCCGCACCGCCGAACGCAAAGGGGCCATGATGGCCAAGGTGGTGAAGGACATGCCGTTGGACAAGGCCCTCAAGATCGGCGACGGCAAGAAGGTGGTCATCGAGTTCACCGACCCGGACTGCCCCTTCTGCCGCAGGGGCGCCGAGTACTTCACCAAGCGGACCGACGTGACCCAGTACATCTTCTTCGCGCCGTTGGCCCATCCCGGCGCGATCACCAAGATCGAGTACATCCTCTCGGCCGAGAACAAGGTGCAGGCCTACGACGCCATGATGCTGGGGCAGGAGATTCCCGCCAACGCCAAGCCCGCCTCTCCCGAGATCAAGCGGTTGGCCCAGGAGCACATGGACCTGGCCCGCAAGGCCGGCGTCACCGGGACCCCCACCTTCTTCATCAACGGGCAGATGGTGGTGGGCGCCGACCTGAACCGCCTGGACGAACTGCTCAAGTAAGATCCTCGTGTAAAGCGGAGACCGATACGGTGCCGAACCTGCCGTCGTATCCGGCCTCGATCTCCACTTCCCCCGCACGCATCCTGCCGATACCCGCCGCCAGAGTCGCCGTCGACCTGGCGGCGATTTCGTTCAAGGGCGCCTCGAGCAGGATGTGAAACTCGTTGCCCAGCCCCTCCAGGAGCTCGAAGTAGAGCGCCTGCGCCTTCTTGCTGCTGCTCCCCACCCGCAGCACCCCCCCGATCAGATCGATGAGCGGTATCACGGACCAGAAGGGCGGGGCCTGCGCCGGCTTAGCTCCCGCCGTCCGGTCCGCCAGCAGTTCCACCCGGTGCAGCACCCCCACCGTCAGCTTGCCGCCGCAGGCGGGGCAGCGATAGTCGTGGGCGATGGTCTCTTCGGGAGAGAACCTGACGCCGCAGCAGCGGTGGCCGTCGGCGTGGTACTTTCCCTGTTCCGGGAAGAACTCGATGGTTCCCGCCACTCCCTTGCCGCCGGCTATGGCGTGAAAGATCCCGTCGTAGCTCAGCTCCGAGTCGAAGATGGTCGCTTCACGCCCGAGTTTGGAAGCGGAATGGGCATCGGAGTTGGAGATGAGCGTGATGCCGTCCAGGACCGACAGCCGCCAGTTCATGGCCGGGTCGGAGGAGAGTCCGGTTTCGATGGCGTGCACCTCGGGGGCGAGCTCCTCGAAGCACTCCTCCAGGGACACGAACCCGGAGCAGGCGCCGAAGATGGAGAAGTGGGGGGTCCAGGCGTGGGCGGGGATGAGGAGCGCGCGTGGGGAAGCATCGAGCACCATGGCCAGCAGGTCCTTGGCGTCGAGCTTCAGGATCGGCCTGCCGTCGGAGGCTAGGGTGCCGACGCGGGAGAGTGCGCCGTTCAGTCGGTGCGCGGCGTGAAAGTCGGGGAGCAGCACCAGGCAATGCACCTTCCTGGTGCGCCCTCCCTTGCGGTAGATGCAGCTGATTTCGCCGCTGAGCAGGAAGGAAACGGGGGCGCGGCAGCTAAGCGGCACCTGGTCCGGGGGAGGCTCCCGGCGCAGACGCAGCAACCCGTCCTCGGCAGGGGCCAACTCCCGCTCCAGCTCCGCGAGCCACTCCGGATGGGTACAGTCGCCGGTGCCGACCACCCGTATCCCCTTCAACTGCGCCCAGCGCCGGAGCTGGTCCAGGTCGAGGTCCCGGCTGGTCGCCCTGGAGAAACGGGAGTGGATGTGCAGGTCTGCTGTGAATCTCATGGGGTGTGTTTGCGTAGCGCCCCCGCGCCGTCGCGGCGGTCACGGGGACGAAGGGGCGGCATGTCAGGCGCCGCTGGCCTGGGAGGAGCCGAACTTGCTGAGCATGTGCTGCCGGTAGCTGACGATGTCGCTGCGCAGCGAGGCGAGCTTGGCCATCTTTTCGTCGATCTTCTCGATATGCTCATCCAGGATTTCCACCAGCCGCGGCACCATGCGCTCGGTCTGCTTGGCTTCGCCGTACGCGGCGTAGAGGTCCTGCATCTCCTTGATGGTGAGCCCGAGCTCCTTGAGCTTGATGATGAACTTGATGCGACGCACGAAGTAGGGGGTGAAGCCGCGCGTGGCGCCGTCGCTTCTCGGCACGCTCTCGACGATGCCGACTTCCTCCCAATAGCGGATGGTCCTGGTGGTGAGTCCCAGAGCAGCGGCGACGTCCCCGATCGAGGTTATCTCTTCGCCGTCTTTGATGATGTCCATGAAAACCTCACGGTGGTAGATAAATTCCCAGCTAATCTAGAACATGGCGTTGTGAGTGTCAATCGCTTTCCCGCGAGGATACCCCATACGATGGGAAACCGTGTCATACGAAATGGTTGTTTACAAAACGATGTTTTTGGTGTATCGGATAGAATATCAGTAAAGAAGCAGGCAGGTGAAACAGTGGCTTCCGGTGCCTCACGTATGGCCCGCAGCATGCCTCGCGCTGTCTTGTGATTTGCGGGTGGATTAGAAAATAAAACAGGTGCTCATTGTGTAGCTGGGGTGGTGAGCGCCTGCACCGGTCTGTGATCGGCCCTTTCTGCCGGCCGTCCAACACTAGGGGCAATCGACGGGTTGCCCCTCTTTTTTTGCCCTCGACTGAAGGAGGGGACTGGCTCCGCCAGGTGCCTGTCCCCCTGGGGGTAATAAGCTGGCTGAGCGGAATGGAGCGTTCCGCCACACCCGAAGCGCTGCAGGAGCCCTTACGTTCCCCCCTTGTTAAAGGGGGGGGCAGAGGGGATTTTATTTTGCTTCTTCTTGCCCCCGCGGTGCCATTGCCTGTGCAGCCGCTCCATGCTATCCTGCCCACGCGCCAGTTTCCCGGCAGCGGTCGTTGCCGCCCTGCAAGGCCGCTATCCCCCTAACCAAAGGTGCTCGCGATGTCCATCTCCCAGTACCCCGCCAAGGTCACCATGCCCCAGCTCGGACACCCCTACCCGACGGTGTTCGCCTTCCTGGTGGAGCGTTTCCCCAAGATTCCGCGCGAGGTTTGGGAAAGCCGCATCGCCCAGGGCAAGGTGCTCGGCGAGGACGGCGCGCCGGTCGGTATGGACACCCCATACGCCCCGCAGAAACGGGTCTTCTACTTCCGGGAACTGGTGGCGGAACGGGAGATCCCATTCCCGGAAGAGATTCTGTTTCAAAACGACGAACTGCTGGTGGCGTGTAAGCCCCATTTCCTGCCGGTGACTCCCGGCGGCGCCTACCTGAACCAAAGCCTCTTGCACCGGCTAAGGGAGCGGACCGGGATCCACCACTTGGTGCCGCTGCACCGGATCGACCGGGAGACTGCCGGGCTCGTGCTGTTCTCGGTAAACCCGAAAACCCGCGGCCGTTACGGCGGGCTGTTCAGGGACGGCTGCATCGAGAAGGAGTATCGGGCCGTGAGCGTGGGGCGGGTGCCCGACGGCCGCGGGAGTTGGCTGGTGGAGAGCAGGCTGGTGCCGGGGGACCCGTGGTTCGTGATGGGGACCGAACCGGGAATACCCAACGCACGCTCGCAGATTCAGCTGCTCGAAGAGCGGGACGGGCGCGCCCTGTTCGCGCTCAGCCCGCTGACGGGCAAAACCCACCAGCTGCGGGTGCACCTGAGCTCGCTGGGAATGCCGATCCTCAACGACAGGCTCTACCCTCGACTGCAGCCGCGGCAGCCCGATGACTTCGACCGGCCGCTGCAGCTTCTGGCACAGCGGCTGCGTTTCAAGGATCCCATCAGCGGGAAGTGGCAGGAGTTCCAGTCTGATAGAAACCTTTTGTGGTAATCTAGAACAGTTCGCGGACCCTCTGGCATAGCTGACTCAAGGGAGGTGTGACATGGCCAAGAATGTGCTCCTGCTGGTCGACTACGGCGTTAACAACAGCATCCATATCGGGCTGTTCAAGATCCGGCTCAAAGAGGCGGGGTGGCGCCCGGGGCTCGTGGAAGGGGCATTCGAGAAAAACCTCGATCTTCCAGACTCGGTGATCGAGACGACCGTGCAGGAGGAGGTCGACAACGCCGCCAACCAGGCCGCCTTCAAGAAGACCTGCTGCGAACTCTTTGTCACGGAGGATGAACTGAAGTTCTGCTGGGATTGGAACACACCGTGATCTCTACTTGTCACCGCACCCGTTTCTGTCATTGCCGATCTGAAATCTCTGGACAAGTTCTTGAAATTTCAGTTACTATCCCGCCATGAACAAGATCGCAGCCCTATTTATTATTTTGTTTACCGTCGCCGTGATCAGCTTCGGTACCTGGCAACTGTTCAAGGGGAACTTCGAGGCGGCTTTTTCTTCCTTCCCGTTCCTGCTGATTATCTACTTTTTCATCAAGCCATACCGCAATTCATAATCCAGAAACGCGGCAGCCTTCGCGCCGCCTATCAGGCTTGCCGGGCGGCGCTGGTGGGCGAACGATGTGGCGCGGCCGGCGCTGCCGGTTGCTGTTTCAGGGTTGTTCCGATGGGAGAGATCATGTCCGGTTGTGTGCTCGTTATCGATGACTCGGCTGCCATTCGTGACCAGGTAGTGCGGACCCTGAAGGATGTCGGGCTTTTCGGTGAGTATCGGGAAGCGAAGGACGGGATGGAAGGCTTCAAGACCCTCATCGAGTCCAAGGCTGACCTGGTCATCTGTGATGTCGAGATGCCGCGCATGGACGGCTATAAGTTTCTGCAGCTGGTAGCCTCGCGCCCCGACCTGCAGGGGCTTCCTATCATCATGTTGACCGGCAAGCAGGACTTCAACTCCAAGATTAAGGGGCTCGAGCAGGGGGCCAGCGATTACCTCACCAAACCCTTCGACTCGGGAGAGCTGGTGGCGCGCGTCAAGGTGCAGCTGAAGATCAAGTCCCTGCAAGACGAGCTGAAACAAGCCAATGAGCAACTAAAGCGCCTCACCAACATCGATCATCTCACCGGTCTCTTCAACCGGCGCTACCTGGCCGAGATACTGGAAGCCGAGTTCTTCCGGGCCAAGCGCAACCGCGAGAGTCTTTCCCTGGTCATCGTCGATATCGACTTCTTCAAGCAGGTCAACGACACCTACGGTCACCAAAACGGCGACGTCGTCCTCGCTTCGGTGGCCAACGTGGTGCAGCAGCACTTGCGGGCGTATGACAGCGCCGCACGCTACGGCGGCGAGGAGTTCGTCGTCGTCTACCCCGGCACCTCGCTGGAGGGTGGGGCTGCCGCCGCCGATCGCCTGCGGCAGGCGGTGCTCGATTTTACCTTCCCGCCCCCCCTGCAGGACCTCACGGTGACCATCAGCGCCGGGGTCGCCACCTATCCATCCCCACTCATCGACAACATCGACTCGCTGTTCCGCCAGGCAGACGAAGCGCTCTACCGCGCCAAGCAAAACGGCCGCAACAGGGTGGAAACGATGCCGGCCTGACCTGTTGGGTTAGTTAATAAAATTTAAGAAAAATATATTGAAAATTTTTTAATTTGAAGGTAAAAGTATCCTCCTGCTTTACGCCTCATGGCACTAACACGGGAGGAACCTGGTATGGACACCTTTGACACCGCTTACGCCAACTACTTGAAGCTGCTCGCAAAGCTGGACAAGACCGACGACATTGCCGAGAAGAACCAGATCTTTCGTCAACTCACCCAGTTGCTGTGCGAGTTGGAGCAGGGTCTCAAGAACAAGGCGCTCCCCGGTTGCCGCGAGGAACTGGCCTACTGGCTCTAGTTCCCCTGCGCAACATCTGCAATATCCCCGCAAGTTCCGGCAGGCCGCCCACTTACCTGCCATGGCGGCCTCACCACCTCATGAAAAAGTTTGACACTTCTGCTTCCTCCTTTATTCTCTAAGTAAGCGATATTATTCCCCGCAGGAAGGGCCGGCGGCGCAGCTAGGTGCTGCCGCCCGTAATGCCGGAGGAGGTTCATTATGAAGATACTGGTATGCGTCAAGCAGGTGCCTGACATGGAATCGCGCTTCCGCCCCGACGCCGCAGGCGTCTGGTATGCGGAGACCGATCTCGCCTTCCGCGTCAACGAATATGACGAGTACGCCATCGAGCAGGCGGTGCTGCTCAAGGAGCAGTTGGGGGGCGAACCGGAGATCACACTTATCTCCGTGGGGCCGGACCGTGTGGTGGAAGCGATCAAGAAGGGGCTCGCCATGGGGGCGGACCGTGCCGTGCACGTGCAGGACCCGGCCTCCCATCTGAAGGACCCTTTCCAGATCGCATCGATCATCGCCGCCTACGCCAAGGGGGAGGCGTTCGATGTCATCTTCACCGGCATGCAGTCCCTGGATCGCGGCTCGAGCCAGGTGGGGGTGGCCATCGCCGAGATGTTGGGGTATCCCTGCGCCACGACCGTGGTCGGGTTCGAGTATGCCGACGGCACGGTGACCGTGAAGCGTGAGCTCGAGGGAGGGGTGAAAGGGACGGTGCGGCTCAAGTCGCCGGCCGTGGTTACCTGCCAGCTCGGCCTGAACCAGCCGCGTTACCCGACGCTCCCCAACATCATGAAGGCGAAGAAGAAAGAGGTGACGGTCATCCCGGTTGAACAGCTGCTCAAGCAGGACGCACGACTGGTGTCGGCCCAGTTCCGAGCTCCGGCCAAGAAGGGGGGCGGTGTGGTCCTGGAAGGGGACGTTGCCGACCAGGTCGACCGGTTGATCGGGATACTCAAGGACAAGACGGCGGTGTTGCGCTAGGGAGGCGAACATGAAAACACTACTCGTTGGCGAATGCCGGGAAGGAAAGCTGCTGGAGTCAAGCTACGAACTGTTCGGTTTCGCCGCGCAGTTGGGGGCCGAAACCGCCATGGTGCTGATCGGCAACCAGGGAGCGCTGCCGGGCTACGGAGGTGCCGTTTATCTCGCCGATGCCGGCAAATACGGGGAGTACAACCCCGATCTGCACAAGCGGCTGGTGCAGGCGGCGGTCGAGCGGGAGAAGCCGGATTACGTCGTTTTTATGCACACCTCCTACGGGTGGGACCTGGCGCCGCGGGTCGCGGCCTTGCTCCAGGCGCCGCAGGTTTCCGAGGTGGTGGCGTTGGCGGAGGGAGGTTTCGAGCGCCCGTGCTGCAGCCAGAAGATGAGGCAGGTCGTGCAGCCTGTCGGCAGCCCGGTGGTGCTCACGCTTCAGGGGGGAGCTTTTCCGGCGCTGGTGCCGGGGGGGGCGCCGCAGCAGCAGCCGCTTGATGTCGACGGTGAGGGGCGGACCGAGTTCCTGGGATATGAGGCGGCGGTCCGCAAGGGGGTCGATCTTACCAGGGCGGAGATCATCGTCAGTGCCGGGCGCGGTGTCGGCAAGAAGGAGAATTTGCCGGTAATCGCGGAGCTGGCCAAGGTGCTGGGTGGCGAGGTCGGGGCGAGCCGCCCGGTCGTGGACAGCGGCTGGATGGAGGCGGGGGCGCAGGTGGGGGTGACCGGGCAGACCGTGAGTCCCAAGCTGTATATTGCCTGCGGCATCAGCGGGGCCATTCAGCATTTGGCGGGGATGAAGAAGTCGGGCTTCATCGTGGCCATCAACAAGGACAAGGACGCCCCCATCGGCGAGGTCGCCGACGTGCTGGTGGTGGCCGACGTGATGCAGTTCGTGCCGGCACTGACCGCAAAACTGGCGAAGTAAGACTGGGGGGACATCGGACGTCGGACAGGTCTGACAGGTCCGACAGGTCCGACAGGTCCGACTGGTCCGACTGGTCCGACTGGTCCGACTGGTCTGACTGTTGCTTTGGAGGTGCGATGAACGGCTCGGGCGATCTCATCTTGCCGCACGGAGGTTATCGCAAGCTACGGAGTTTTGCCGTGGCTTTGGCTGCCTACGACGGCACGGTCATCTTTTGCGAGCGCTTTATCGACAAACGCTCACGCACCCATGACCAAATGGTACAGGCGGCGCGCAGCGGTGTGCAGAACATTGCGGAAGGCTCTCTGGCCTCGGGCACCTCGAAGAAGACTGAGCTGAAGCTGACCGGGGTGGCACGGGCAAGCCTGGGGGAACTCATTAGGGACTACGAGGACTTCCTGCGCCAAAACAACCTTCCGGTCTGGGACAAGGAGTCGACCAGGGTGCGCGCTATGCGCGCGAGACTTGCTGGAAAACTGACCAAGTCCGTCAGACTGTCCGACTCGTCTGACAAGTCCGACCGGTCAGACGTCTTCGACGAGCCACTGTTGGCGGCCCTGCATGCGCTACGCGGGAGCAGCGCGGAGGTGAGCGCCAACATCATGCTTTGCCTGTCCCACCAGGCAAGCTACCTGCTGAAACGCCAAATGGAACGCCTTGAGACGGACTTTGCCGAAAACGGCGGCTTCACCGAAAGGCTTTACAACTACCGTAAGGAACACCGCTGACCTGCAAAAAAGGCGCGGCAGCCGTTTCGGCTGCCGCGCCTTTGCCTACTGCTAACTCTGGCCGCTACTGCATCAACTCCAGAAACTCCTCTTCGGTCAGCACCCGCACGCCCAACTGGCGTGCTTTCTCCAGCTTGCTTCCGGCTTCTGCGCCGGCCACTACGTAGTCGGTCTTCTTCGAGACGCTGCCGGCGGCGTGGGCACCTTCCTGCTCCACCATCTTCTTGGCGTCGTCCCTGGTGAACCTCTCCAGCGCCCCGGTGAATACGAAGGTCTTGCCGGTAAACCGGCCGCCGAGCCGCTTCTCCTCAACTTTCGGGCTCACCCCGGCAGCCTTGAGCCGTTCCAGCACCTTCAGGTTTTCCTCGTTCCTGAAGAAGTCGGCGATGCTGGTCGCCACCTGCGGGCCGACTTCGCGGACGCTGGTGAGCTCCTCTTCGCTTGCCTTGGCCAGGTTCTCGATACTGCCGAAGGCGCCGGCCAGCAGTTTGGCGGTGTGCTCACCGACGTGCCTGATGCCGAGCGCGAAGATGAGCCGGGACAGTTCCCTCTCCTTGCTTGCCTCGATGGCGTTCAAAAGGTTCTCGGCGAGCTTTTTCCCCATGCGCTCGAACTGCATGAAGTCCTCTTCCTTGAGCGCATAGATGTCGGCCACGTCCTTGATCAGCTTCAGGCTCAAGAGCTGATCGATGAACTTGTCGCCCAGCCCCTCGATGTCCATGGCGCGCCGCGCCGCGAAGTGCTTCACGCGCTCCAGAAGCTGCGCCGGACAGTTAAGGGCGACGCAGCGCACCGCCACCTCGTCCGGCAACCGGACCGCTTCACCGCCGCATACCGGACAGGTTTCCGGGACCTCAGGCTTGACCGCACCTTCCGGGCGCTGGTCCAGGATGACCTGCACCACGGCCGGGATCACGTCGCCGGCGCGCTCGACGATGACGGTGTCCCCCTCGCGGATGTCCTTTCGCTCCAGTTCCTCCCAGTTGTGCAGCGTGGCGCGCGACACCATGACCCCGGACACGTTCACCGGTTTCAGGAAGGCAACCGGTGTGATCACCCCGGTGCGGCCGACCGAGTGGAAGATCTTCTCGACGACGGTGGTCGCCTGGCGCGGCGGGAACTTCCAGGCGATGGCCCAGCGCGGCGAACGGCTTTTCTCCCCCAGCTCCCTTTGCATCCCGAAGGAGTCGACCTTCACCACCACGCCGTCGATCTCGTAGGGGAGGTCGTCGCGCTTCTCCATCATATCCTGGTAGTAGGCGAGCATTTCGCCGATGCCGTTCACGACGCGGGTCAGCGGGTTCACCGGCAGGCGCCACCCGGGGATCGTCTTGAGGAAATGGCTCTGCGACGAGAATTCCACCCCGCCCAGCTCCCCGGGCGCATAGCAGAAGATGCTCAAGGGGCGTTTGGCGGTGATGCGGGAGTCGAGCTGACGCAGCGATCCCGCCGCAGCATTGCGGGGATTGGCGAAGGGGGCCTCGCCGGCCTCCTCCCGCTCCTGGTTGAACTTGCGAAAGGGCGCCAGGGGGAGGTAGACCTCGCCACGCACGGTCAGCAGTTCCGGCGGCTCGGTCGTCTCCAGGCGCAGCGGCACGTCCTTTATCGTCTTCAGGTTCTGGGTCACGTCCTCGCCCACGACACCGTCACCGCGGGTGGAGCCGATGGCGAGAAGTCCCTCGCGGTACACCAGTTCCACCGCGACCCCGTCCATCTTCGGTTCGCAGACGTAGGAGATCCCGGTGTCGGCGGCAAGACCCAGGAAGCGCTTCACCCGGTCGTCGAAGTCGATCATGTCCTCTTCGGTGAAGGCGTTCTCCAGCGAGAGCATCGGCATGCTATGGCGCACCTGGGTGAACTTCGCGAGCGGCCGTCCGCCGACCCGTCCCGTGGGTGAGTCGGGAAGGGCCAGTTCCGGGAACTCTTTTTCCAGCCCCTGGAGCTCGCGGAACAGCGCGTCGTACTCCGCGTCGGTGACCTCCGGCATGTCCTGCTCGTAGTAAAGGCGGTTGTGGCGCTCGATCTCCTTCGAGAGCCAGGCGATGCGCTGGGCGGCGGCTTGTGCTTCCATGATGAACCTCGTGGCGGATTGTCTTGAACGGTGCTTTATAGCACACCGCGCGGCAGTTTGGAACTGGCATGGATATAGCGACTTGCATTGCCGTTTTGCTTCTGGTAACAATAACCGGCCGCACCTTTCCGGTGGCGGCTCTTTTTTGGCCCGCAGCGCAAAAGCTTTCGCAGCCGCTGCGGCGTAAGTATCCGCTTCACGAGGATTTCATGCTCGACCTGTCCCGTCTCAATCCCGAACAACTCGCCGCCGTCAAGCACACGGAAGGCCCCCTGCTGGTCCTTGCCGGCGCCGGGTCCGGCAAGACCGGGGTGATCACCTATCGCATAGCGCACCTGATCCTGAATAAGCAGGTGTCGCCGGACCAGATTCTCGCCGTCACCTTCACCAACAAGGCGGCCAAGGAGATGAAGGAGCGGGTGGAGCACCTGGTGGGGCGCAAGGCGTCGAAGGGGATCGTGCTTTCCACGTTCCATTCCCTGGGGGTCCGCGTGCTCAAGCGCGACATCGAGCGCCTGGGCTACAAGAAGAACTTCTCCATCTACTCGACGGCCGACCAGGTGGGGCTCGTGCGCCAGATCGTGCGTGAGGTGAACACCGACAGCAAGAAATATGACGCGGAGAGCATCATCTGGCGCATCTCAGGCGCCAAGAACAAGCTGATCCCGCCGGAGCGCTTCGCACCCAACCCGCTGGACGACATCGACATGATGGCCGCCTTGGTCTACCCGCGCTACCAGTCCGCTCTGAAAGCCTTCAACGCCATCGATTTCGACGACATCATCATGCTCACGGCGGAACTGTTGCAGCACCACCCGCCGGTCCTCAAGCACTGGCAGGACCGCTTCAGATACATCATGGTTGACGAGTACCAGGACACCAACTCGTCCCAGTATCTCCTGGTGAATCACCTGGCCGCCGGCTGCAAAAACCTTTGCGTAGTGGGGGACGACGACCAGTCCATCTACGGCTGGCGCGGCGCGGACGTCGGCAACATCCTCGACTTCGAGAAGGACTTCAAGGGGTGCCGCACCATAAAGCTGGAGCAGAACTACCGCTCCACCGGGAACATCCTGGAAGCCGCCAACAGCGTCATCGGCAACAACAAGATACGGAAGGCGAAAAGGCTGTGGACCGCGTCGGGGCAGGGGGCGCTCATCGATCTCTGTATCGTGCAGGACGACGAGGAGGAGGCAACCTCCGTGGTGGAGCGCATCCAGTTGGAGCGCTTCAAGAAGGACACCCCCTACAGCGACTTCGCCATCCTGTACCGCACCAACGCGCAGAGCCGCGCCTTCGAGGAGCAGCTCCGCTTCGAGGATATCCCCTACGTACTGGTGGGCGGCACGCAGTTCTTCGAGCGCAAGGAGGTCAAGGATTCCCTCTCCTACCTGAAGGTGATCGCCAACCCCCTGGACGAGGTGGCCCTGTTGCGCATCGTCAACTTCCCCAGGCGCGGCATCGGCGACAGCACGGTGATCCGCATCAACCAGTGGTCGCTGGAAAAGGAGATCCCCCTGTTCGAGGCAATCAGCCGGGTAGGGGAGATCGAAGGGATCTCCGAGGCGATCCGGGACAAGGTGCTTTCCTTTCACCACACCCTGCTCGACGCCGCCGACGCGTTCCGGGCCGAAGGTGGGCTGGCCGAGAAAGGGAAGGCGCTCTTCGAGAAGCTGAAGATCGAGGAGGAGATCTTCCGCACCATCGACGATCAGAAGGCCGCGCGGCGCAAGGTGGAGAACGTGGAGCAGATCATCAACTCCATGGCGGCCTACGAGGAACGGGTGCCGCAGGCGACGCTCGGTGGCTTCATCGAAAAGGTGTCGCTCATGGACGAGGACCGCTTCTCCGGCAAGGACAAGAAGGATCACGGCAAGGACGCTGTGACGCTCATGTCGCTGCACTCCAGCAAGGGGCTCGAGTTCCCCTTCGTGTTCCTGGTGGGGATGGAGGACGAGATCCTGCCGCACAAGAGGGCGATCTACGAGGATGACAGCATCGACGAGGAGCGGCGCCTGTGCTACGTCGGCATCACCCGGGCGCGTCAGCAACTGGTGATGACGCGCACGCTGTTCCGGAAGAAGTACGGCAAGATGGAGGAACGGGTCCCGTCGCGCTTTTTGGAGGAGATCCCGGGTACGGTGCTGAACGTGCAGCAAACCGGGGTGGCCAAGGAAGTGACGCCGGAGGAGGCGGAAAAGACAGCGGAGGATTTCTTCGCCAAGATGAAGGCGATGATGGGGTAGGGGGTAGGGGACTGGCTCCGCCAGGTGCCTGTCCCCTTAGTGCTTCCCGCTTGGTGTTTGTGCAATTACGGTTTGCCCAGGGTCTTCTGGCCCGGCTTCCACCCCAGGGGGCAGAGCGAGCCGGTCTGCAGCGCCTCGAGGACGCGCAGGGTCTCCTCGACGCTCCTGCCCACGTCGAGGTTGTGCACCACCTGGTACTGGAGCACGCCGTCCGGGTCGATGATGAAAAGGGCCCGCAGGGCCACCCCTTCCTTCTCGTCCAGGGCGCCGTATTTCTCGGCCACCTCCTTCTTGATGTCGGAAAGCAGGGGATACTGCAGGTTGCCCAGGTCGCCGCGCTGCACCCAGGCCAGGTGCGAGTACTTGCTGTCGGTGGAGGCGCCGAGAACGACGGTGTTAAGCTTCTGGAATTCGGGGAGCGCCTGGTTGAACCCCTTGATCTCGGTGGGGCAGACGAAGGTGAAGTCCATCGGGTAGAAAAAGAGCAGTACCCACTTGCCGCGATAGTCGTCGAGGGAGATCTGCTTGAACTCCTTGCCGGATGCGGTGCTGACCCAGGCGTCGAGCCTGAAGTTGGGGGCGGGTTCTCCTACCTTGGCGACCTGCTGCACGTCCGATGCCGCTACGGGCAGGGCAGTGGTGAAAGTTGAGAGTGTCAGTGCCGCCAGCAGGGTGATGGTTGATACTTTCATGCGTGCTCTCCTGTGAATAATCTAATGCATGGCTGCATTACAAAGCCGTTTCTGGTACAATCACTGGCTGTACATGATACCGTAGCTGCACGGCTGCAACCAGTAAAAACTTCCCAGACAGTTGTTTGTGTGGTATTGAAGACCGCTGCAACCCGAAAAGGTGTATCAAGACCAATATAAAGGAGCAACATAATGACTGAAGAAAAAAATCCTGTAGTCGTCATGGAGACCTCGATGGGCACCGTTAAGATCGAGCTCTTCAAGGACAAGGCTCCCATCTCCGTGCGCAACTTCCTTTCCTACGTCAAGGATGCCTACTACGACGGCACCATCTTCCACCGTGTCATCAAGAATTTCATGGTCCAGGGGGGCGGGCTGGATGAGAACATGCAGCCGAAGAAGACCAAGTTCGCCATCAAGAACGAAGCCACCAACGGCCTGAAGAACGTGCGCGGCACCCTCGCCATGGCACGTACCGCCGTGGTGGACAGCGCCACCTCCCAGTTCTTCATCAACGTCGTGGACAACGCGTTCCTCGACCACGCCGGCAAGACCCCGGATCGTTTCGGCTATGCGGTTTTCGGGCAGGTGATAGAAGGCATGGATGTGGTCGACGCCATCCGTGACGTAAAAACCGGCAACAAGGCAGGCCACCAGGATGTCCCGGTGGAGCCGGTCTTCATCAACTCCGTCAAGCTGGTCGAGTAGGAAGAAAGGTTGTTCCCCCGACGGGGGAATGCGAACAGGTGAGCGGTTGGCGGAGTATCCGTCAACCGCTCATTGCGTTTGCAGGGTAAGACGCGCGGTGATGCCTGGTATTACGGCGCCGTTGGCGTCGCGGGCGGAGAAGCCGTCCAGGGTGAAGGCTGCGGCCGCAGGTGTCACGCCCGCCGCGACCTGACAGGTGAGGGTGGCCAGGGGACCGACGGTGAGCCCGCCGGGATGGGCGATGTTTACCAACAGTAGCGGTCCCGAAGCCGTGCCGGCGGGCTCCAGGATATTGGCTCCGCTGTAACTGCCGCTGACGGCAGGGACCAGCGCCCCTTCAGGGAGCAGGGTGCTGCCGGTGGCGACCGGGAGCGATGCCCCCGCGGGGAGACGCAGAGTGAACTGTGCGGCATAAAAGACGGAGTCCGCGGCAGGTCCCTGGGTGCCGACGGTGAGTCGCGCTGTACCTGCGGCGGGTTCCGGTGTCAGTACGTTGCCGTCGTCGCCGGGAGCGCCGCTCGAGCCGGAGCCTCCGCCGCAAGCGGCAAGAAGCAGGCACAACATTGCCAACCAAAGCAATCTCATTGTGCTCCTCCTCTGAAAGGACATCGTGAACCTGCTTCAGGTGACCTGTGATCCCGGCGCTCAGGGTGGCACGTGATGCGACGGAAAAGAGTGTATCGGGCATTTTATTTGAATCAACTAATTATCCGCATGCAGCTTAGGTATTGGGGTGTGCGGTGGCGGAACTGTTTGATATTGGTCGCATTTAATTATTGACAAAGGTGATCGCCAACTATACAATCTGCAAGCTTTACGCTACCTGCTACACACTTCGTTAGGGGGTTTTACCTTATGGAAATGAAGGACTTTATCTTTACGTCCGAGTCTGTTTCTGAGGGGCATCCGGACAAGGTTGCCGACCAGATATCCGATGCGATCCTCGATGCGATCCTGGCCCAGGATCCCAAATCCCGCGTGGCCTGTGAAACGCTGGTGACCACCGGTATGGCGGTCATCGCCGGTGAAATCACCACCAACGCCATCATCGATTATCCGAAGATCGCCCGCGAGACCATCCGCGAAATCGGCTACCATGATTCCGCCATGGGCTTCGACTGGGAGACCTGCGCGGTGCTGACCTCCATCGACAAGCAGTCCCCCGACATCGCCCAGGGCGTCACCGAAGGCGAGGGGATGTTCAAGGAGCAGGGCGCCGGCGACCAGGGGCTCATGTTCGGCTTCGCCTGCAACGAGACCCCGGAGCTGATGCCGATGTCGATCCTCATGGCGCACAAGCTGGTTTCCAGGCTTGCCGACGTGAGAAAGACCGGCGTGCTCGACTTCCTCCGTCCGGACTCCAAGTCCCAGGTTTCCATCCAGTACATCGATGACAAGCCGGTCCACGTCGACACCATCGTCATCTCCTCGCAGCACACCCCCGAGGTCTCCTACGAGATGATCAAGGAAGGGATCATCGAGGAAGTCATCAAGAAGATCATCCCGGCCAACCTGATGGACGCCAAGACCAAGTTCCTGATCAACCCGACCGGTCGTTTCGTCATCGGCGGGCCGATGGGCGACTGCGGTCTCACCGGCCGCAAGATCATCGTGGACAGCTACGGCGGGCACGGTGCCCACGGCGGCGGCGCGTTCTCCGGCAAAGACCCCTCCAAGGTGGACCGTTCCGCGGCCTACATGGGGCGCTACGTAGCGAAGAACCTGGTTGCTTCCGGCATCTGCGAGCGTTGCGAAGTGCAGGTGGCCTATGCCATCGGCGTCGCCGAGCCGGTCTCGGTCATGGTCGACTGCAACGGCACCGGCAAGATCCCGAGCAAGCGCATCTCCGAGATCGTGCGCGAGGTGTTCGACCTGCGTCCGCGCGCCATCATCGAGCAGCTTGACCTGCTGCGTCCGATCTACAAGAAGACCGCAGCTTACGGCCACTTCGGCCGCGAGCTCCCCGAGTTCACCTGGGAGCGCACCGACAAGGCCGCCCTCATCAGGGAGAAGGCGGGACTCTAAGAAACCCGTTCAACGTTCAACGTTCGATGTTAAAAGCAAAAGGCCTTCTGGTGATCCAGAAGGCCTTTTCTTATTGTTGCCAATGTGGCCGTAGCTATATGGCGCCACATGCAGGTAAACCCGTTTCCAACCTTGAACGTTGAACGTTGAACGTTGAACGTTGAACGGCTGTTAGCTTTTCCTGCTGAACCGATACCCAACCCCGCGCACGGTCTGGAAGAACACGGGGCGCGAGGGCTCGGGCTCGAAGTACTTCCTGAGCCGCACGATGAAGTTGTCCAGCGTCCTTGTTTCGGCATCGGTGGCGTAGCCCCAGACGCTCTCCAGGATCTCGCCGCGCGGTATGGCCTCTCCTTCGCGATGGAAGAACAGCGACAGCATGCGCACTTCCAGGTCGGTGAGGTCGATTTCCCCCTGCCTGGTCCTGGCGCGATAGGAAAGCAGGAACACCTCGTTGTCCCCGAAGCGATATCCCTCCTCCACCGGTTCCGGCCGATACCACGCGCTGCGCCGCAACATCCCGGAAACCCTGAGCAGGAACTCCTTCAGGTTGAAAGGCTTGACCAGGTAATCATCGGCGCCGGCGGCGAGCCCGGAGATCCGGTCGCTCTCGGCGGAGCGCGCGGTGAGCATCAGCACCGGTACCCTCGAGTCGAGCCCCCGGATCTTCTGGCAGACCTCGAAGCCGCCGATGCCCGGGAGCATCACGTCCAGGATGATGAGGTCGAATTTCTCCATGGTTACCTTGTCGAGCGCCTCCTCGCCGCTCTCCACGTGGCTCACCAGGTACCCTTCCTGTTCCAGGTTGAAGGTGATGCCGCGCGCGAGATGCATCTCGTCCTCGACAAGCAGTATGTGCGGTCTTTCACCGGACATGCCTAACCTCTTTGCTGCCTGCCCTGAAGCGGCAGGGTGATGTGGAAGGTGCAGCCTTTGCCCAGTCCCGGGCTCTCGACGGAAATCTTGCCGCCGTGCGCGTTCACCACGGACCTGACGATGTAGAGCCCCAGGCCGGTCCCCCTGATGTTCTCACCCGGTGTGCGCACGCGGTAGAACATCTCGAAGATCTTCTCCAGCTCGTTCTTCTTGAGCCCCTTGCCGTTGTCCTGGAACTCCAGCAGGCACTGTCTGCCGCTTATGCTGCGTTTGAGCGAGACCCTGATCTCGGGCGAAACCGGTGAATAGAGCAGGGCGTTCTCGAAGAGGTTCCTGAGCGCCATCTCCATACCCTCGACGTCGATGGTCGCGTTGATGTTGGGTTCGATCTCCAGGGTGAGCTTTCCTCCTTCGGGGAGGTCGCTGCTCTTGCCCTGCAAATAGTTGGTGACGAACTCGGAGAAATCGATCTTCTTGGCCTTTTCGCCCAGTTGCCGGAACTCGATCCTGGTGGCCATGAGCAGGTTGCTGGTCAGGATGTTGAGCCGGTCGGTATCCGAGAGCATGGTGTCGATGAATCCGTCCAGTTTTTCCTTGGGGAGGTCCCTCATCTTCACCGTCTCCAGGTGCAACTGGATGGAGGTGAGCGGCGACTTGAGCTCATGGGTCAACTGGGAGATGTAGGTGCGCTGCTGCAGGTAGAGCTTGGCCTGGCGGCGCCAGTAGAGAAAGATGACATAGACGCCGGCGAGGATGGCGATTGCCATCAACAGACCCTCGACCAGGACGATCCACTCCATCCCCTGGGTGAGCAGCTCCGGTTTGTAACGCAGAGCCAGGTTGCGGAACTCTTTGCTCCTGCCGATGAACCAGTAGATCCAGGAGATGACCATGACCACCCAGATCAGCTGGATCCCTATCAGTGCAATCAACGGGTTGGATAGTTTCCGGTTCATTTTCATGCCCCACTGGTAGCACCGCCGCCGGCTTTTTGCAAGGGGTATCTGCGGAACATAGGCCCCTTTGTTTTACAGTACTATTACAAAAGAGTTTGAGGTTCTCTGTTAATGTGTTTACGGTGCAGTCAGACAGTCAGGAGGAGCATATGTTCAAACCGTTGCGCATTGGCAAACACGAGGCACGTTACCCGCTGATCCAGGGCGGCATGGGGGTGAGGATTTCCGCAGGATCTCTGGCAGGGCACGTTGCAAAGTGCGGCGGCGTCGGGCTGGTGGCTTCCCCCGGCATAACCTTGAACAGCGAGTTTTTCAACGGCAAGAACTACCTGAAAAGCAACTGTCTGGCGCTTAAAGAAGAGATCCGCAAGGCGTACGAGATCGCCCCGGACGGCATCATCGGGGTCAACGTGATGGTCGCCCTGTCCGATTTCGAGGAGCTGGTGGTCGCTTCGGTCGAGGCGGGAGCCAAGGTGCTGGTCTGCGGCGCGGGGCTCCCCATGACCCTGCCCGGCCTGACCGCTCACGCGCCCGATGTCGCGCTGGTGCCCATCGTCTCTTCCGTGCGTGCCGCACAGCTGATCGCCAAGAAGTGGGACAAGGCCTACAACCGTCTCCCCGATGCCGTCGTGGTCGAGGACCCGGACACCGCAGGCGGACACCTCGGTGAAAAGATGGAGAACATCGGCACCGGCGAATACGACCAGTACGAGACCGTGCGCGGCGTGAAGGAGTTCTTCCGCAGCGAGTACGGCCTCGATATTCCTGTGATCGCAGCCGGTGGCATCTGGGACCGCGCCGACGTGCTCCACGCCCTGGCCGAAGGTGCCGACGGGGTGCAGATGGCGAGCCGTTTCGTCACCACCGTCGAGTGCGACGCCGATGACGCCTTCAAGCAGGCCTATCTCAATTGCAAGAAAGAGGACATTGGCCTGATCATGAGTCCTGCCGGTCTGCCCGGCCGCGCCATCCTCACCAACCAGGAAGGGATCATGGCCTACGACCGCGACCATGCCTCGGTCTGCTCGCATGGTTGCCTGAAGAAGTGCTCCTACAAGGAGAGCGGCGAGCGCTTCTGCATCGTGAAGTCGCTGGACCGCGCCCAGCGCGGCGAGGTCGACTCGGGTCTCATCTTCTGCGGCACCAACGCCTGGAAAGCGACTCGCATCGAGACGGTGCAGGAGATCTTCGACGAAATCTTCGCCGAGACCGGGGCCGTCGCCGAGGACCGGGCGGCCTGACAGCACATCATTACACCTGATTTTCCATCCCCCTGTGGCTTAGCTGCAGGGGGATTTTCGTTTTGAAAACGAGAGAGGGGGCGCTGCAGAAGGGACAGGCTCCGTCAGGTGCCTGTCCCTTTAGCGGAACGCTCCTTTCAGCTCAACCAGCTTTTCGAAGCAAAGGGGACAGGCACCTACGGAGCCAGTCCCCTCCTGCACTAAGGGGATAGGCACCTGGCGGAGCCGGTCCCCAATGAGCCGGAAATAATATGCTTTTCGACTTGCCAGCAGCCGCGGCTCATGGTATATCAAGAAAACTTGATTTAAGATAATCACCAAGGTTGATATACCTATGCTGGAACTTTTCAAAGCGCTGGCCGATCCGTGCCGGCTGCGGTTGCTGGCCGTGCTGCTCAAATCGGAGCTCACCGTCCAGGAACTCACCCAGATCATGGGGATGGGGCAGTCGCGCATCTCCCGACACCTGAAGATCCTCGCGGAGGCGGGTGTGCTCTCGGTAAAGCGTCAGGGGACCTGGAGCTACTACCGCGCGGGTGAGCAAAACACCTTTTTCACTGCCATAAGGCCGGAGTTCGAGCGCGCACTGGAGCAGCTTCCCGAGCGCCGCAACGATCTTGCTGCCGTGGCGCAGGCGCTGGAAGCACGTCGCAAGCGCAGCCAGGAGTTCTTCGACCAGCACGCGGCCCAGTGGGACGATCTGTCACGTACCCTGCTGCCGGTGCCGGAGTACCAGGATGCCCTGCTGGCGCTGGTTCCTGAGGTCGCCGTGCTGCTGGAAATCGGGGTGGGCACCGGGATCCTGCTGGCTGAACTGGCCAGAAAGGCAAAGCAGGTGATCGGTGTCGACCATTCTCCTGCCATGCTGGTGGAGGCGCGGCGGCGCCTGGTTCAGGACGATGTCCCGGGTGCCGAACTGCGGCTCGGCGAGATGACCCATCTTCCCATCGCCAATGGGGGAGCGGGATGCGTCGTGGCCAACATGGTGCTGCATCATGCCCCCGATCCGCAGGCGGTGCTGACCGAGATCGTTCGGGTGCTGCAGCTACAGGGGACGTTGGTGCTGGCCGACCTGGCGCGCCACGAGCGTGAGTGGGCCCGTGAGCAACTGGCAGACCAGTGGTTGGGGTTCGAAGAAGATGAACTCAAGGTGTGGTTGGAAGGGGCGGGGCTTTCCGAGGTCACCATAGAGCGCGTCACCGCCCCGAACGGTGTGGAAGATGTGCTGCTGGTGAAAGCCGTGAAACGTTAGTCCCTCTCCCTCCGGGAGAGGGTGCCCGACAGGGCGGGTGAGGGAGATGGCGGCTCTACCGCTGGTTACAACGCCCTCACCCCTGCCCCTCTCCCGGAGGGCGAGGGGAGTCTGAAAAAACAACACTAAGCGTGTAAGTTAACTCATCAAAAGGAGAAACAACGTGACCAAGGATTACATCGTAAAGGATATGTCGCTGGCCGATTGGGGCCGTAAAGAGATGATCATCGCGGAAACCGAAATGCCGGGTCTCATGGCGATCCGCGAGGAGTACGCCGCGGCCCAGCCGCTCAAGGGGGCGCGCATCGCGGGCTCGCTGCACATGACCATCCAGACCGCCATGCTCATCGAGACGCTGACCGCCCTGGGCGCCGAGGTCCGTTGGGCGTCCTGCAACATATTCTCCACCCAGGACCACGCCGCCGCGGCCATCGCCGCCGCAGGCATCCCGGTCTTCGCACACAAGGGCGAGACGCTGGCGGAGTACTGGGACTACACCCACAAGATCTTCGAGTGGCACGACGGCGGCGCCCCGAACATGATCCTCGACGACGGCGGCGATGCGACCCTGCTGCTGCACCTGGGCTCCGACGCGGAGAAGGATCCCTCTGTCATCGCCAACCCGACCTGCGAGGAGGAGCAGTTCCTGTTCGCGGCCATCAAGAAGCGCCTCGCCGAGCAGCCGGACTGGTACTCCAAGACGGCGGCCTGCATCAAGGGCGTGACCGAGGAGACCACCACCGGCGTGCACCGCCTGTACCAGATGTACGAGAAGGGGACGCTCAAGTTCCCGGCCATCAACGTTAACGACTCGGTCACCAAGTCCAAGTTCGACAACATCTACGGCTGCCGCGAGTCCCTCATGGACGGCATCAAGCGCGCCACCGATGTCATGGTGGCCGGCAAGGTGGCGGTCATCTGCGGTTACGGCGACGTGGGCAAGGGGTGCGCCCAGGCGATGCGCGGGCTTCAGGCCCAGGTCTGGGTCACCGAGGTCGACCCGATCTGCGCGCTGCAGGCGGCCATGGAAGGGTACAAGGTGGTCACCATGGAGTGGGCGGCGGACAAGGCGGACATCTTCGTCACCACCACCGGCAACATCGACGTCATCACCCACGATCACATGAAGGCGATGAAGCACAACGCCATCGTCTGCAACATCGGGCATTTCGACAACGAGATCGAGGTGGCGAAACTCAAGCAGTACAAGTGGGAGAACATCAAGCCGCAGGTCGACCACGTCATCTTCCCGGACGGCAAGCGCATCATCCTGCTGGCGGAAGGGCGTCTGGTTAACCTGGGCTGCGCCACCGGTCACCCCTCCTACGTCATGTCCTCCTCCTTCGCCAACCAGACCCTGGCGCAGATGGAGATCTTCTGCAACCCCGGCAAGTATCCGGTGGGCGTCTACATTCTCCCCAAGGAACTGGACGAGAAGGTGGCGCGCCTGCAGCTGAAGACCCTGGGCGCCATGCTGACCGAGCTGACCGACGCCCAGGCGGCGTACATCGGCGTCAAGAAGGAAGGGCCGTACAAGTCGGAGCATTACAGGTACTAAACGGCGAACGGCCGTTCTAGGTTCTAGGTTCTATGTTCTAGGTTCTACGTTTCAACCTTTCATCCATCCCCCCCCTCCCTCCGGGAGAGGGGCGGGGGTGAGGGCGAATGATTATTCGCCCATACGGTTGGTGCGAACTTCCTGGTTCCCAAGCTCCAGCTTGGGAACCCCATTCGGCGCAAAGCTCCAGCTTTGCATCCGAGGGAAGTTGGAGCTTCGGAGAGGCTTTGCGTTCCCAAGGCGGACCTTGGGAACGAGATCACGGTTGGTACGAAAGGACTATCATCGCAACAAAAAGAAAGGGCGCCTGCTTTTAGCGGCGCCCTTTCTTATCCTTGCTGCTCTTTCTCTGCTTCTTTCTTCTTCCCCCGACCGGAGGTGCATGCGGGAGACATTCAAGTCTCGATCCCCATGCTGGGCAGGATGAAGCGCTGCAACACGATCCACCCCACGACGATCCCACCTAAAATCAACATCTCTTGCATATTTCACCTCCCGAATCCTACCATCCGCTTTATCGCATATTCGGGAAAGAAAATATACCAAATTAATTATTATTATGACCCGTTCAGCTTTGATTCTGCTTCAGGCACAGCACCTTATGCCGACTTCGGCCTCGCTCAGCAGATCCACTTCCCTCATCAGCGCCAGATCGACTTCGCTCCCGGCGGGGATGAAGGTGGCGTCACAGGGGAGGGCGGCCAGGGCATCGCACCTGGTCATGGTGCTGAGTATCGCGGTGTGCTGCTCACCGGCACAGTAGGCGACGTGCCTGCCGTGGCGCTTCTTCACCGTGACCCGGATGAAGTGCAGCTTGCCGGCCTTCTTGTGTGCATCTTCGGCCAGTATCCCTTTGACGAAGGGGGGGAGCACCCGGTGGTGCCCCATCATCTTCAGAAGGGCGGGCTTCACCAGCAGCTCGAAGGTCACCATGGTGGAGACGGGGTTACCGGGAAGCGAGAAGATCGGCTTTCCCTGCCAGACCGAGAAGGCGGTGGGGCCGCCCGGCTTCATCCCTATCTTCCAGAACAGCTCGTCGGCGCCGAGGCTCGCGGCAACCTCCCGGACCAGGTCGCGGTCACCGGCGGAGACGCCGGCCGAGGTGATCAGGGCGTCGCAGCAAAGGCCTTCCTGCATCTTATCCCGGTGACTTTCCAGGTTGTCCCGCGCGATGCCGAGCAGCACCGGTTCCGCTCCCGCCTCGCGCACCGCGGCGGCGAGTGACAGGGCGTTGGAGTTGATCACCTTGCCGGCCCTCGGGCTTTCGCCCAGTTCGATGAGCTCGTCTCCTGTGGAGAGGATGGCCACCCGCACCTTGCGGTGCACCGGTACCAGCGCCTGCCCCATGGCGGCCAGCATGCCGATCTCGGCGGGGCGGACCTGGCTGCCGGCAGGAAGGACCTGGGTGCCCGAGGCAACGTCGCTTCCCTTGACCCGTACGTGCTGCTTGGGGAGCACCCTCTGGTTGATGACGACCTGGTCCCCGTCCTGTTCCGTGTCCTCGATGGGGACCACCGCGTTGCATCCGGGGGGAATGGGGGCGCCGGTCATGATGCGCACCGCACAGCCGACGGTTACGGCGGCGCACTCTTCGCCGCCGGCCGGGAGAAATCCGGTGATGAGGAGCCGGCTGGGGACCGAGGTGCAATCGGCGGCGTGCACGGCATAGCCGTCCATGGCCGAATTGTCGTATTGGGGCAGGTCCCACGGGGCCATGATGTCCCTGCTCACCACGCGCCCCAGTGCGTCGGACAGCAGTACGTTTTCCTCTCCAAGCGGGGCGACGTGGCCCAGTATGATGCCTCGAGCTTCTTCAAAGCTTGGCATGATGCACCTCGGTGCTCTCTGCGGCGTCGTCGACGGCGTCGCTTGTTTTTTTAGCGGCAGCGTTGCCGCTTTACAGCGCTTTCCTCGCCCCATGCAGCAAGGGGAAGAGCTAAGCCGCGTCGACCAGGGTGACCGGGACCGGAGCGTAGGAGATCTCCTGCATCTCCATTTCCAGGAGGTCGATGGCGAGCTTGCGGTTTCTGAGCGGCTCACCCTTGCCGAGCAGGATCTTGCAGACCTCGGCGACTTCCAGGCTCGCCACGACGGCCGGGGTGAAAGAGGGGTTGCCGAGCTGCTGCTCGATCCCCTTGCCCGCCACCCAGTGGCGGTAGATCTGCTGCACGGTGGTCTCGCCGGGGAACTGGGAGGCGACGTGGCCGTACCAGCCGCCGATGGCGCCGTGCACCATGGGGATGCCGGCCAGGTTGCAATACTCGGCCAGCTGCAGCCGGTACGAGATGCTGTCCAGCGCGTCCACCGCGACCTGCGCTCCCGCCAGCAGCTCGAAGCCGTTGGCCAGGCAGAAGTAGTCCTGGATGGCGGTGACCGTGACGGCGGGATTCACCTGTGCCAGCCGCTCCGCAGCTACCGCCGCCTTGGGTTGTCCGAGCAGGGCGGGCGAGGAGAGAATCTGCCGGTTCAGGTTGTGCTCCTCGAAGATGTCCGGGTCGACGGCGATAATCTGTCCGACCCCGAGGCGCGCCAGCTCTTCCAGGACGTAGCCGCCCAGGCCGCCGCAGCCGATCACGGCGACGCGGCTTTGGAACAGGCGCAGCTGCTCATCGACCTGGATCATGTTCCGGTTGCGCTGGTAGCGCGCCGGGAAGAGGCCGTTTTGCAGGGCGATGAGCTCGACCGCCGCGTGGCTCAGCTTGAATTGCTTCGCGGTGGCGTCCTGGGCGCTCCAGGAAAGCAGTCCGTCCTTGGTCTGATCTTTCAGAAAAGTGATGACCTTGCGCATATCAGCCTCCTCCGACCAGGGGAAAGAGTGAAAGCGTGTCGCCGTGGCTCAGTTTGCTGTCGAGTTCGCCGTGCCGGCCGTTCAGCATGACGATGCCGATCTCCTCTTCGGTGAGTCCGAGGGAGAGCACCACCTGGCGCACGTCGCACCCCTCGGCGAGCTCCTGCTCGGCGACCTTGAACCTGCCGTTTCTGAATGTGGCGAAAAGCTTGAGTGTGATCTGCATAACGGCACCTGCGTGTTTGGCTTAAACGGAAAAACCCGGCGTGACTTCCGTCACGCCGGGTAGAGGTGGTTCCTAGAAGTTCCAGAACTCGTCGATTTCCTCGTCGGTGAAGTCCCACACCGCGTTGTGCGGTGCGACCGGCTCGGTCTTGAAGAAGTCCGGCAGGCGGTCGTGGACGTTGGTGAGACCGGCTTTCTGGTTGAACTCGCGCTCGGTCTTCAGGATGTACTTGCCCAGGTTGTTGACGTCGTCGCCGGTGAGGGCGATGCCGAAGCGGGCATTGATCATGTCGATGAGGGCCGGCAGGCACTCCGGGATGTCCAGCGCCGGGAAGGCGACGAAGATGCACATACCGGTGGAGTCAACCGCGGCGGTCGCGATCTGCAGGTTACGGGAGAGCTCGACCTGGCCGTCCTTCTTGAGCGGATCGACGTAGCCGCCGACGTTCAGGATGTTGGTGGCGATGGTGTAGCCGGAGGTGTGGTCGGCGCCCATGGTGGAGGTGGCGTAGGTGATGCCGATGCCCTTGACGGAGCGCGGGTCGTACGCCGGGATGCCCTGGTTCTTGACCACCGGTACGCGGGTCACGCCGTAGGTGCGGCCAACGGATGCGGCGCCGCCGCCCAGCACGCGGCCCAAAGCGGTGCCCTTGGCGATTTCGTCGGTCAGCAGGCGAAGCATTTCCTTGGAGTCGCCCCACTTGAGGATGCCGGCCTCCATGGCCACGCCGAACATGACGGCGGTCTCGATGGAGTCGATCCCGATGTCGTCCATCAGGTTGTCGGCGCGGGCGATGTCGTCCAGGTTGTCGATGCAGCAGTCGGCGCCCAGGCCCCAGATGGTCTCATACTCGAAGCCGGAGGTGACGTACTTGCCTTCCTTGTCGTGGTAGACCTGCGAGCACTGGATGATGCAGCCGGCGTGGCAGCCGTGTTTCGGCTTGCCGCCGCGCGCCACGATGGTGTCGTGCATGGTCTCACCGGAAATCTTGTCGTGCCCTTCGAACTGGCCGACGGTGAAGTTCTTGGTCGGCAGGCCGCCTGCTTCGTTGAGGATGTTGACCAGGACGTTGGTGCCGTAGGTCGGCAGGCCTTCGCCGGAGACCGGGTGGTCGAGCAGCGCCTTGGAGAACGCCCTTGCTGCGGTCTTGAATTTCTCCGGATCCGCGATGGTCACGGCTTTCGCGCCTTCGCTGTCGATGGAGATGAACTTAATCTGCTTGGAGCCCATGACCGCGCCCAGGCCGCCACGGCCGTGGCTGCGGATCTTGCTGTCCGGGTCCTTGACGGAGATGTTGGCGGCGGTCATTTTCAGCTCGCCGGCCGGGCCGATGGTGAGTACGCCGGTCTTCTTGCCCAGGCGGGTCTCGACTGCGTCGATGACGGCGAAGTTACCAAGACCGAGCAGTTCTTTCTCCTCGTTGATGGTGACGCCGTTCGCGCTCACGGCCAGGTTGTACCAGGCGCCGGTTTTCGGTGCGCCTTCGATGATGATCGCTTTGATGCCCAGTTTGGCCAGCATCTGAGCTGCGGTGCCGCCTGCGTTGGACTCTTTGATGCCGCCGGTGAGCGGGCTCTTGGCGCCTGCGGAGAGACGGCCGGAGTTGGCTGCCGCGGTGCCGGTCAGCAGGCCCGGTGCGAAGACGAGCTTGTTCTCGGGGGAAAGCGCGTGGCAAGTCGGCGGTACTTCGGCGGCCACGATGGTGGAGGTGAGGCCACGGCCACCCAGGCCTGCCCATGCTGCCGGAACTTCTTCGATCTTGGTGGTGAGGTCGGTCATGTTGACGCGAAAAATCTTATCCATGCTTTTCAAGCTCCCTGTTTTTATTTAGTTCTACCGGCAGTAGCTACCGCCGGGACTCCTTTCCAAGAGGGAGGCTCCGCCGTTTCCAGCGAAACCCGTTGGCCTGGAGCCATGAGGGATGATCCCTTTTAGGCTGCGACGGCTCGGAGATTTTTGATGCGTGACTGACCCGACACCGCTTACGCATCTGTTGCGTGTGCTGGGGTACTGCGGGGCGCTACGGCCTTAAGCTTCCCCCTTTCGCAAAGGAGGAAAGGCTTCATTATGCTCCTCCCCCCGGAGGGGGGAGGTTGGGAGGGGGGATGCCGCAGTCTGTGAACAAGGCCCCCCCTCCCTAACCCTCCCCCTCCGGGGGAGGGGATTATGCTGCAGTGGGTGAAGTTGCCATCACCAATTCGGTGGCGTCTTCCCCCTCACCCTGTCCCTCCCCCGCAAGGGGGGAGGGGACGTTGGGGCGAGTGACTACTACATTGCATCCTTGAAGATCTGGATGACCTGCTCGAGGGTCGCTTTGCGCGGGTTGGTGAACTGGCAAGCGTCCTTCTTCGCGTTCTCTGCCATGATGGCCAGATCCTCTTCCTTGACATTGAGGGCCTTGAGGCCGGTCGGGATGCCGATGGAAGCGGAGAGGGTGCGGATCCTGTCGATCGCCTTCTGGCCGGCTTCGGTCACGGAGAGGCCGTCGACGTTCTCGCCCAGAGCCTTGGCGATGTCAGCGAAACGCTTCGGGCAGGCGATCAGGTTGTACTGGCTGACGGCCGGCAGCAGGATGGCGTTGCAGACGCCGTGCGGCAGGTTGTAGAAGCCGCCCAGCTGGTGAGCCATGGAGTGAACGTAGCCAAGCGATGCGTTGTTGAACGCCATGCCGGCCAGGTACTCGGCGTAAGCCATCCTGTCGCGTGCCTCGAGGTCTTCGCCGTTGGCGACAGCCTTGGAGAGGAACTCGGCGATCAGCTCGATGGCTTTGATGGCACAGGCGTCGGTGATCGGGGTGGCGATGGTGGAGACGTATGCCTCAACCGCGTGGGTCAGGGCGTCCATACCGGTGGCAGCGGTCAGAGCTGCCGGCTTGCCGACCATGAGCAGCGGGTCGTTGATGGCGATGTTCGGAGTGCAGCGCCAGTCGACGATAGCCATCTTTACGTGGGTGTCGGTGTTGGTGATGATGCAGAAGCGGGTCATTTCGGAAGCGGTACCGGCGGTGGTGTTGATAGCAACGAATGCCGGCATGGATTTGGTGGACTTGTTCACGCCTTCGAAGTCGCGGATGTGGCCGCCGTTGCCGATGACCAGGCCGATGCCCTTACCGCAGTCGTGGGAGGAACCGCCGCCCAGGGAGATGATCGCGTCGCAACCGTTTTCCTGGTATACCTTCACGCCGTCGTGTACGTTGATGTCGGTCGGGTTCGGCTCGGCGCCGTCGAAGATAACGGCTTTAACGCCGGCAGCTTCAACCTGCTCCTTGATCTTGTCGGCAACGCCCATGGCCGAGAGGCCTTTGTCGGTGACGATCAGCGCTTTGGATGCGCCCAGTGCCTTGACCTGCTCGCCGGTTTCCTTAGCGGAACCAACGCCCATCAGCGATACCGTCGGGATGAAGAAACCGTAAGTCTGCTCTCCTAATGCCATTTTCATTTCCCCCTGTTGATTTTCCGGGCTTGCCCCGGTTCTTTTTGTTTTTAAGATAGTGGTGCGATGCTGCATACACTTTCCTAAAACGGTTTTCTACGCTCTCGCAAAGGCCGTACCAGAATTTGCCGTAAACACAATTTTTCGGGATATCGAATAATATTCACAGGATACCGTATACTTAACAATCGCTGTGTTTACCTCCCGCTCACCCCCCTCCAAGGTTGCGTCCTCAAATCGAACAGTTGCGACGTTCCACAATGGAACATTTGCTCCTTTGTGGAACGGCCGTTTTGCTCTGCCAACCGCCGTCACGCTCCCCGCACGTTTGTTGAATTCAGAAAGACAAAAATCGGTTCGTTTCCCATGTATTCACCAGCTTAGTTCCTCCCTCATTAGTGGCTGATCCGGCTTTTTGCTCCGAATCGGGACAATTGGTATCGATATTGCCTTTGTATACGGCGAGGCGTGTTTCCGAAGGGAGTAAGACATGGCACTGATCGATACCTACGGCAGGCGGATCAACTACTTAAGACTCTCGGTCACCGACCGCTGCAACATGCGCTGCTGTTACTGCATGCCGGCGCAGGGGGTGGCGAAGCTCGAGCATAAAGAGATGCTCAGCTACGAGGAGCTGTACCGGGTCTCCGCCGCGTGCGTGGCGCAGGGGATAGAGAAGATCAGGGTGACCGGCGGGGAACCGCTGGTGCGCAGGGGGCTGGTCGATTTCCTGGGGCGTCTTTCGGCCCTGCCGGGGCTGAAGGAGCTGGTGCTGACCACCAACGGCCTGCTGCTCGAGGAGCTGGCCCGGCCCCTTAAGGATGCCGGGGTGGCCAGGCTCAACATCAGCCTCGACTCCCTGCAGCCGGAAACCTTCGCCCGGGTCACCCGAGGCGCCGACCTGAAAAGGGTGCTGGCGGGGATAGATGCAGCACAGAAGGCGGGCTTCGGTCCGCTCAAGATCAACATGGTGGTGATGCGCGGGGTGAACGACCAGGAGATCCTGGACTTCGCTGCGCTCACCCTGGAAAAGCCGTACACGGTCCGTTTCATAGAGTACATGCCGACCTTGCAGGACGAGGGATGGGGCGCGCAGAGCATGCCGGGGAGCGAGATCCTCGCTGCCATCGGCGAGCGTTATCCGCTGCTGCCGCTGGTCAGCTCGGAGATGGCGGGACCGGCCAGGAACTATAAGATACAGGGAGCGGCGGGCGCCATCGGGATCATCACCCCGGTCTCCGGCCACTTCTGCGAAAGCTGCAACAGGATCAGGATCACGGCGACCGGCCGGGTGCGCGGCTGCCTCTTCTCGGACCAGGGGACGGACCTGAAGCCGCTTTTGGCCTCAGAGGACCCCGAGGCGCTGGAGCAGACCCTGCGCCGGATCGTGACCCAGAAGCCTGGCAGGCACCACATCGCCGAGGAAGGGGCCGAGCAGGCGGTGGTGAACATGTCGAGGATCGGCGGATAGGGGACTGGCTCCGCCAGGTGCCTGTCCCCCTAACACCGGCGAGGAAAGCCGACAAGGGGACTGGCTCCGCAGGTGCCTGTCCCCCTAACGGAGCTGTAACCCTAACGGAGGATTTCATGAGCGCATCGGTAGTGGCGGTCAACATAAGCCGCAATAAGGGCGAGAGGAAGAAGGCGGCGCCGGAGGTGCACCTGAGGGAGAACTTCGGCATCATCGGTGACGGGCACGCGGGGGACTGGCACCGCCAGGTGAGCCTCTTAGCCCAGGAGAGCATAGATAAGATGGTGCAGCTGGGGCTCTCGGTAGGCGCCGGGGACTTTGCCGAAAACATCACGACGCGGGGCATCGACCTCATGCACCTCCCGGTCGGCGCGCGGCTCGGCATCGGCCCGGTGGTACTGGAGATCTCCCAGATCGGCAAGGAGTGCCACACCCGCTGCGCCATCTACTACCAGGCCGGCGACTGCGTCATGCCCAAAGAAGGTGTCTTTGCCACGGTGGTAAGTGGTGGGGTGGTGCGCCCCGACGATGAGATCGAGCTGCTTTAAACGCAGCATATTTTCAGGACAGATAGAAGGGGAGAAGTCATGAAGGACAGAAGCCAGAAAAAAGTGAACATCATCTCGATCCGTATGAGCGACGACGAGCGCGACGCAATCCAGAAGCTGATGGACAAGAGGGGGAAGAAGGCTTCCTTCATCATGCGCGAGGCGTTCGCTCTGTTCAGGGAGCAGTGGGAGCTGTCCAGGGCGAGCCATTAGCCACCAAAGCCACCAAAACCTTGGTGGACCCGATGGACTGTGGCTGAAAGCTTGAAACTGCTGGTACAGGAAAGGACCTTATATATGTACGTGGTGGCTTGCATTAAACAGGTGCCGGATACGACGCAGGTGCAGATCGACCCGGTCACCAATACGCTGGTGCGCGATGGCATTCCCTTCATCGTCAACCCTTACGACACTCATGCCCTCGAGGAAAGCCTGCGCATGAAGGCCCGCTACGGATTCAAGGCGGCCGCCCTCTCCATGGGACCGCCCAACACGGAGGCGACCCTGAGAAAGGCGCTGGCGCTGGGAGTCGATGAAGCGATCCTCTGCTCGGACCGCGCCTTCGGCGGGGCGGACACGCTCTCCACCAGTAACGTATTGGCCGCGGCGATCAGGAAACTGGCCCAGGAGGACGAGGTCGGCATCGTGTTCTGCGGCAAGCAGACCATCGACGGCGACACGGCCCAGGTGGGACCCGGCATCGCCATCCGCCTCGGTTTCTCGCAGCTTACGCTGGTGGACCGCATCGAACACCTGGACTTCCTGGCCAAGAAGATTCGGGTCCGGCGCAAGTTGGAAGGGCGCTACGAGATCGTGGAGGCGAAGCTGCCGGCCATGATCACCGTGGTGCGGGAGTTGAACCGCCCGCGCTACCCGACAGTCCCCATGCGGCTCAAGGCGGCCAAGACCGAGGTGAAGGTCTGGGACAACAAGGAACTCCAACTGGACCCGAACAGCGTCGGTCTGAAGGGCTCGCCCACCTGGGTGAGCAGGATCTTCTCGCCGCAACGTGCCGCGGGCGAGATCATCGGCGACGGCATGGGCGACCCGGCGGGCACCGCACGGCTGCTCTTGGAGAAGCTGGTGGCGAGCGACATGCTGGCGGTGTAGTCCACATAACCAGCCGGAGGAGCAACCACTCCCCCCTCCGGGGGGGACGCAAGACTAGCTCCTCCCCCCGGAGGGGGGAGGTTGGGAGGGGGGCTATCGGAACAACGGATGCCCCCTCCCTAACCCTCCCCCTCCGGGGGAGGGAACCATGATCTGTCGGAGCTTGTGCAATTTAATAACGAGAGGACGGAGCGGATGGCTGAAGCTACAACCAAACTGAAAAAGCCGCGGGGGAAGGTGAGGCTCATCGAGGGGAAGTGCATCGCCTGCGGCGCACGCTGCCAGAGCAGCTGCCCGGTGGACGGCATCCAGATGAGCGATGCGGGTGAGCCGCACATCGAGCTCTCCAAGTGCATAGGCTGCCTCAAGTGCGTGAAGGCCTGCCCTGGCTCGGCCCTGGAGATCTTCTATACGCCGGAGGAACTGGAGATCCTGGCGCAGCTTGCCGGACAGCAGGACCTGGCGGACGAGGATGCCGACCCGGAGGAGCTGGCGCGCCGCGAGCTGGTGGCGGCCTACCGCGGGGTCTGGGTCTTCGTGGAGCAGACCGAGGGTGAGGCGGCCCGCGTATCCTGGGAGCTCATGGGTAAGGGGAAGGAACTCGCCGCCAAGCTGGGCGTCGAGCTCTGCGCGGTGGTGATGGGGGACCAGGTGGAGCACCTGTGCCACGAGGCGTTCAGCTACGGCGCGGACAAGGCGTACCTCATGGATCAGCCGGTGCTGCAGCACTACCGTACCTACCCGTACCTGGATGCCCTGTGCCACCTGATCGACAAGTTCAAGCCGGAGATCGTCCTCATGGGCGCAACCGGCATGGGCCGTGACCTGGCCGGAGCCGTGGCGACGCGCGTCAAGACCGGTCTCACCGCGGACTGCACCGGGCTGGATATCGACGCGAAGCGCAACCTGATGCAGACCCGCCCGGCCTTCGGCGGCAACATCATGGCGACCATCATGTGCGACCGGTTCCGCCCCCAGATGGCGACGGTGCGCTCCCACGTGATGCCGATGCCGGCGCAGATGCCGGGTCGGACCGGCAAGATCGTCCCGGTCAGCCTCCCCATCTCCGAGGCGGACATCTTCACCAAGGTGCTCCAGGTGATCCGCGACAAGAAGGCGGGTGACGTGGACATCGCCGGCGCGGAGTTCATCGTTTCGGGCGGCCGCGGCATGATGGCCAAGGAGAACTTCGCCATCCTGCAGGAACTCGCGGATGAATTGGGCGGCGTCGTGGGGGCTTCGCGCAGCGCCGTCGACGCCGGGTGGATGCCGGGCGACCGCCAGGTCGGCCAGACCGGCAAGACCGTGCGTCCCAAGATCTACATCGCCTGCGGCATCTCCGGCGCCATTCAGCACCTGGTCGGCATGCAGGACTCCGACCTGATCGTCGCCATCAACCGCGACAAGGAAGCCCCCATCTTCGAGGTGGCCAACTACGGCATCGTGGGCGACCTCTTCGACGTGGTCCCGGCCCTCATCGCCGCCCTGCGCGAGATGAAGGCGTGCAAGGGGAGCGCCGAGGTCAAGGACAGCAAGGCGGCGTAAGGGGAGCCGGGGGCTCCACGCTGGACGCTGTGATCTCCGAAACATCCGTTCCCCGGGTCACCGGCAGGAGCGATTCGACTTAGCATCATACTTCTTCCTTCGCCCTCCGGGAGAGGGTCGGGCTGGGGGCGCTGCTTATTGAGGAGCGCGTCAACGTGGGGTTGAGGAAACGCCCTCATCCTCTCCCTCTCCCGCAGGGCGAAGGAACCGGAGCACTTACTATGCAACCTGATCCTGTCATCTTCGCACCGCTTCTGGCGGCAGCCTGCCTTATCTTCGCCTGGAGCTGCTACCGCCGTTTCAGCCTCGTCGCCGTCGGCGCGTCCGAGGACCGTTTCTCGAGCCTGCCGGAACGGCTGCAGGGGATGTTCGAGTTCGCCTTCCTCCAGAAGAGGGTGGTGAGCCGTCCCTTCGGTATCAACCATCTCTTCATCTTCTGGTCGTTCCTGATCCTGGCCGTCGCCAACACCGAGTTCCTGGTGGCCGGGGTATTCCCGGCGGCGAAGCTGTCGCGGCTCCTGCCGCAGGCGCTCTACCTGCCGCTGGTCTTCGTGTTCGACGTCGTTTCCCTGTGTGCCCTGACCGCGGTGGTGATCGCCCTGGTGAGAAGGGCCGTGGCGCCTCCCTACCAGGGTGCTCGCACCGGCGAAGCCTTCGGCATCCTCTCCATGATCGGCACGCTGATGGTCGCCTACTTTGGGCTCCATGCGGCGGAGATCGCCCTGGGAGCTGAAGGCGCCGCCCAGTCCATGCCGGTTTCCCTGGCGCTTTCGTCGCTGCTGGCAGGGCAGGGGAGCGCAACGCTTGAGAGCGTGGCACAGGTTTCCTGGTGGCTGCACGCCGGGGTGCTCCTGTTCTTCCTGAACTACCTCCCGTACAGCAAGCACATGCACATCCTGGCCGCCATCCCGAACTGCTTCTTCAAGGGGCTCGACACGCCCAACACGCAACCGCGCGAGGAGTTCGTCGAGGGGAACGTGTACGGCGCCGGGAGCATCGACCGCTTCACCTGGAAAGACCTCTTCGACTCCTTCTCCTGCACCGAGTGCGGCCGCTGCGAGAAGTCCTGCCCGGCCGCCGCCACCGGCAAACCGCTCAACCCGCGCCTGGTGATGCACGACATCAAGATGAACCTGCTGGCCAACGGCGATCTCCTGCAGCGCGGCGGCGAGCCCACCGTGCCGGTCATCGGCGAGGCGGAGGGGAGCATCAAGCCCGACGCCCTCTGGTCCTGCACCAGCTGCGGCGCCTGCCTGGCCGCCTGCCCGGTCTTCATCGAGCAGATGCCCAAGATCACCAAGATGCGCCGGCACCTGGTGCAGATGGAAGCCGATTTCCCCGAGGAGCTCCTGAACCTTTTCGAGAACATGGAGCAGCGCTCCAACCCCTGGGGCATCGCTCCGGGCGAGCGCGGCAAGTGGGCCGGCGGCCGCGACGTGCAGCAGTTCGAGGCGGGCAAGACGGAGTACCTTTACTTCGTGGGGTGCGCGGGCTCCTTCGATTCGCGCAGCAAGCAGGTGACCCTGGCCATGACCCGGATCATGGAGGCCGCGGGCGTTTCCTACGGCATCCTCGGCAAGGAGGAGAAGTGCTGCGGCGACAGCCTGCGCCGGCTGGGGAACGAATACCTCTTCGACAAGATGGCCAGGGAGAACGTGGCCATGTTCCAGGAGAAGGGGGTCACCAAGGTGGTCACCCAGTGCCCGCACTGCTTCACGACGCTGAAGAACGATTACCGGCAGTACGGCCTCGAGCTGGAGGTGATTCCGCACGCCGAGTTCATCGAGTCGCTGCTGGCCCAGGGGAAGCTGAAGCTCGACCACCACGAGAAGAAGGGCGGCAACATCGTTTTCCACGATTCCTGCTACCTTGGGCGCCACAACGGGGTCTACCAGGCGCCGCGCACCGTCATCGCGCAGGCGACCGGGAGCGCTCCGGCGGAGATGGAGAGAAACCGTCAGAATTCGTTCTGCTGCGGGGCCGGCGGCGGACGCATGTGGATGGAGGAGCATCTCGGCGAGAGGATCAACCTGAACCGGGTCAACGAGGCGCTCGCTGGCAAGCCCGGCACCATCTGCACCACCTGCCCCTACTGCATGACCATGATGGAAGACGGCCTGAAGGATCGCTCCAGCGGCGGCACCAACGTGAAGGACATCGCCGAGCTGGTGGCCGAGGGGCTGAAAGGCAGGGACTAGGGGCCGGTGCCGGCTCCATAGGAACTCTTCGCCTCCCGGGAACGGACGGACGGGACGTCTTGATTGGGGCGGCACCTCCCCTGTCCGGCCGGCTCCCGGGGGCGAGGGGGTAGTGAACCTCCTCCCGCTTCGCGGGAACGACGCACGCCAAAAACGAGGACCGAAAGATGCAAAGCAATGCAGCGGCGCTGTCCGAATTCATGCCGGTCAACGAACCGGCCTTCCTGGAATACCCTTCCAAGCTGTTCGTGGAAACCACCAGCCGCTGCAATCTGAACTGCGTCATGTGCATGAAGCAGAACGCGGACGGCAGCCGGACCAAGGACGGCGACCTCGACCTCGCCACCTTCAGCGAACTGGAACCGGCGTTGCCCAACCTGGAAGCGCTGGTGCTGAACGGCGTGGGCGAGCCGTTACTGAACACCCGCCTGGAGCACTTCGTCAGCCGCGCCAAGAAGCTCATGCCCGCCGGGAGCTGGGTCGGCTTCCAGAGTAACGGCCTGCTCCTGTCGCACCTGCGCGCGGTGTCGCTGCTGAACGCGGGCGTGGACCGGATCTGCCTGTCGATGGACGGTGTCGACGCCACCACCTTCAGCTCCATCCGCTCCGGAAGCCAGCTGGTCGACCTGGAGCACGCCCTGAACGCCCTGGGCGCCGCCAAGATCGCCTGCCACCGTCCCGAGATGGAGATCGGCGTCGAGTTCGTGGTGATGCGCGACAACCTGAGTCAGCTCCCCGCGGCGCTCTCCTGGGCGGCCGAGTTCGGCGTCAGCTTCGCGCTGGTCTCCCATCTGCACCCCTTCGACGAGCCGCACCTGCAGCAGTGCAGTTACGACATCTGCACCGACGAGGCGATCACCCTGTTCCAGAGCTGGAAGAGCAAGGCCGACCTCAAAGGGGTCGATATCCGCCGCTATTTCCAGGTGCTCTGGAATTACCACAAGACCGACAAGGACCGGCAGATCATCGATTTCGTGGCGGCCATGAAGTCCGATGCGCAGCAGCGTGGGATAACTCTGGACCTGAAGAGGCTTTTCGCGCTGGACATGCCGAAGATCCATCACAGCCAGGATATCTTCGAGGAGGCGGCGCAGGTGGCGCGCCGGACGGGGATCGACCTGCGGTTGCCGGAGATCGCCCGGCGCGAGAAGCGCGGCTGCAGCTTCGTCGAGAAGGGAAGCGCCTTCATCTCCTGGGATGGCGGCATGCATCCCTGCTACCACCTGTGGCACAGCTGCCGCTCCTACGCCAACGGCTGGCTGCACCCGGTGACACCGTGGGTGTTCGGCAACGTGAAGGACCGCGGCGTGCTGGATATCTGGAACAGTCCCAAGTTCCGCGGTTACCGGCAGAACGTCGTGCGTCACGATTACCCGTCCTGCGCCGAGTGCAACACCTCGCCCTGCGACCTCGTGCAGGCGGAGTGTTTCGACCAGGACTGCTACGTCAACGCCGAGCCCTGCGGCAGCTGCCTGTGGAGTTCGGGGGTGTTCAGGTGTCTGGATTGATGCCTCTCATTACCTGCCTGAGGGCCGAGAGGGTGTAGGGCTTCTGGATGAACCCCGCGACTTGCCGGCCGGAAAATTTCCGCTGTAACTCGAGTTCGCTGTAGCCGCTGGACATGACGACCTGCACGTGGGGATCGATCTTCTTCAGCTCGCTCAGGCACTGGTCACCATCCATGTGCGGCATGGTCAGGTCCAGGATCACCACCCGGATACCGGGGACGGCCTTGTACAGCTCGAGAGCTTCGCTCCCCTCGCTGGCGGTCATCGGCGAAAAACCGAGCTCTCTGAGCATCTCGGCGCCGATGTTGCGCACAGTCTCCTCATCGTCGACGAGAAGGACGTATCCCGCGCCTTCCCAATCCTCCCGCTCGGGCGGGGAGGGGGGCTGTTGGACATCGGGTTGCTGTTCGCTCGCCGGAATGAGTATCTTGATGGTGGTCCCTACGCCCGGTTCGCTGTCCACGACCAGGGCCCCGTTGTGCCCCCTGATGATGCCGAGTACCGCCGCCATCCCCAAGCCGCGGCCGGTGAACTTGGTGGTGAAAAAGGGATCGAACATCCTCGCCAGCGTGTCCTGATCCATGCCACAGCCGGTGTCGGCTATTTCCAGATAGACATAGTGCCCCTCTGCAAGTTCCTCGTTCTGCCATACATTGTTCAGATAGCTGCGGTCGCACTCCATGCTGCCGGTCTTGATCGAGATGGTCCCGTTGCGTTCTCCCAACGCTTCGGAAGCGTTGATGACCAGGTTCATGACGACCTGGCGCATCTGGGTCGCGTCGCCCTCTATAAGCGGGAGCGACTCGGCGAGTTTGAAGCTGAGCTGCGCTTTCTTCGATATGGAAACCTCGAGCATGTGCAGCATCTCTTGCAGCAGGCGATTGAGGTCCAGGTTTTCGATGATGAACTTCCCCTTGCCCGAATAGGCGAGCATCTGTGCCGCGAGATCTGCGGCCCGGGCGGAGGCCTGCTCTATGCTGCGCAGGTTCACGATCGCCGGTGATTCCTTGTTGATGCGCATCAGGGCCAGTTCGGCGTTCCCCATGATGGCCATCAGGATGTTGTTGAAGTCGTGGGCGATGCCCCCCGCCAGCACCCCGAGGCTTTCCAGCTTCTGGGCATGCAGCAGTTGCTTTTCGAATCGCTGCCGTTCTTCCTCCAGCTCTTTGCGCTGGGTGATGTCGCGGACCAGCAGGATGAAGCCCGTGCAGGGCTGCCCCATCGCGGTCACCGCCAGTTCGAACCACATCTCTCCCTGCGGCATGGCAAGGGAATACACCGCACCCCTGTGCGCGCCGGTTTTCTCCGCCTCTGCCAAGGCCTCCATGATAATCCGTGCCGGCTCTTCGGGCAGAACCTCGGGAATTCTCTTCCCCATGAACCGCTCAGGCGGGAGGTACAGCAGGCTCATCTGCGAAGAGTGAAATTCGACGATGACGCCGTCCCGGTCGGTCCGGAACATGAGGTCCGGCATCGAGTTGAGGATCGCCTCCTGGGACTCCTGGGCGAGGCGCACGCTCGCCTCGGCTTGCTTTAGCTCGGCGATGTCCCCCTCAAGGCGCTGCGCCATCAGGTTGAAGCTCCTGCACACGGTCTCGATCTCGCCGATCGAGGAGGAGGTAACCCGGGCGGCCATGTTCCCCGCCGTGAGCTGGTCGGCGACCCGGGCCAGTTCGCTGACCGGGCGCAGCACCAGCCGGTTGGTGGCGATGTTCAGGGTGATGGCGAGGGTGAGCGACATGAAGAGCATCCCCACCAGGATGATCGCCATCTGCCGCAGCAGTTGCGTGCGGATGTTGTGCTTGCTCAGCCCGACACGCACCGCCCCCTGGACCGATGAGTCGACCGTGATCCTCTGGGAGACCTCGACGACATCCAGCTCCTTTTTCAGGGCCTGGATCACGGTGCCCACGGGAGCGTCGGGCGGGAGTTTGTCCAGGTAAGGCTTGAGTTTTGCTTTGGAGCTGTTCAGGCTGGCGACGGTGGTGGTGAGGGCGTTTCCCTGGTCATCCTCGATTACGGTGTAGATGATCTCTTCGTCGTGCACCTCGGCGACCAGGGCATCAAGCTGCAGGGTATCCTTCAAGATCAGGGCGTCCGTGCAGACCGACGAGACATACCTCGCGAACCCTGCCCCCTTGTTCAGCAGCGACTGTTCCAGCTTGTTCTTCTGGGCGACGAACAAGGTTGCCGTCACCGCGACGGAAAAGATGAGGATGATGCTGAAGGAGAGGAGGAAAAACCTCCGCTGCAGACTCAGATTTTGGATCTGCCACCTGCCCATGAATACCTGCCTTCCCCTGGCGGCGCCCACGCGGTTCGCGGAGCGGGTTCCCTCGCGGGCGCATGCCTACTTGATGTTCATCCTGAGCCACTTCTCCATCTCCCGCACCGAGTCGTAGTCCGAGTCTTTCGGGACGATGAACCGGTCTACCTTGATGCCTGCCAGGATCGCCCTGCCTTCGGGATCCTTGTGCATGTTCAGGAAGATGTCGCGCAGGCGCGCTTTCAGGGTCGGGTCGAGGTCCTTGCGGGTGACGATGGGGGGGATGCCGTAACGAGGTGACTTCGCGATGATCCTGGTCTGGCTGGTGAAACGGGGATCCTTGCTGGCGGCGTAGTTGTAGATCAGGCTGTCGACGCTGGCTCCATCGACGATCTTTTTGGCGACGGCTTCGATGGCCTTGTCGTGGGTCTTTGTGTAGATGATCCGGCCGAAGAACTTCTCCGGCGTGGTGTTGAACCTTTTGCCGATCATGTAGGCGGGGACGAGTCTGCCGGTGTTGGACTTGGGATCGGTGAAAGCGAAGCTTTTTCCCTTGAGCTGGGAGAGGTCGGTGACGCCGCTGTTTTTGTGCGCGATGATGTAGGCGTAGTAAAAGGGCTCCCCGTAGGACTGGGGGGCGACCAGGAGCTCGGCGCCGAACTTCTCCTTGTCGACGACGTACGGACCGGAGCAGACGAAGGCGACCTTCAGCTCCCCCTTCTCCAGCAACTTGTCCGTCTCGTCGTAGCTGTGCTTTTGCACCATTTCGACCGGCCGCCCCAGTTTCTTGCCGACGTAATCGATGGTCTGCCGGTAGTACTTGATGGTTTCCTGCGGTGATATCATGGCCGCGACGCCGAACTTCAACTCCTCGGCAGACGATGCTGTCAGGCCTGCACCCAGAAGAGGGTAGACCAGGGCGACAATGACTACCAACATTTTCATCACGTGCCTCCTGCTATCTTCTACTGGACCTGCCGTTTGACGCCATGAATCTGGGCCCGCTCCGATAGTGAACAACACACGAGCTTTGACAGAAGATGCTGATACTTCCCGAAACATTATCGGAAGTTTAGCAGCACAACTTCAGTAATCAATGGGGCTGATCGGTCTTTGCCGGTAATGGTGAGGTTTCAGAGGTCGCCCGTCATCTCCTGCAACAGGTACAACTTCGGGTTCACCTTGCGCACGCAATCGATCACCTCGCGCAGCATCGCCTCGTTCAGGCCGCACTCCTCGTCGATCCCCTGGAAGTAGGGGAACCCCTTGGGGAGCGGGGTAAGCGCGCCGTCGCGCAAAAGCATCACGTCCACCAGGTCGTTGACCCTCCCCTCGGCCTCCCACGGGTCGCGGTAGTTGAACTGGCGCGCGACCACGTGCAGACCCATCCCGTTTTCGAAAATCGCCTTCACCTCGAAGGAAAATTCCCTGGGGGCGCTGTAGTTCTCGCTGCGCCCGGAGCGGACCATCACCTGGGCGCCCGCTTCCCTCAATATCTCTCCCACCGATTCGGCCGTCATCGGCGTCGAAGTCGTTTCTTCCATATTGTTCAAACCTCCAGTCTCAGTTCGATGCCCCACGGGGCCGGCTTCTCCCCCTCCGCGGTCAGGACCCACAGGGTCGGCAGTTCCATCTGCTCCGGTACCGGCCCGATGCCGTCGGTGAGGTAGATCACGGCGGCGGGCGGGGGATGCATGGTCTTTGCGTACTCGAAGACGGGGCGCAGGTCGGTGAACCCGCCGCCGTCGTAACGCTCCGGCACGAAGGCGCTTCCCTTGAACGCCTCCACCTGCTGGATCCTGCTGTTGGCGTAGAGCACGGTGATGGCGGCATCGCGGCCGCGTGCGATCTGCAGCAACTCCGTGGCGAAAGCCTCCCTCAGCTCCACGATGTTGGTGGAGTCGCTTACGTCGATGCCGACCAGAAGCGTCAGGCGGTGCCGCTTGCGCGACCCCGGCGTGTCGTGCTCGAAGCGGCGGTGCTCCCGCATCCAGGTGCTCTTCTTGCCGATTCTGCCCGCGGTGGCGACGAACTGCCGGAGCACCTGGCGCCAGGGGATGGGTGAGGGGCGCAGGATGGCGTCGACCACCGCCCTCACCTCGGCGGGGGCCTCGCCGTCGCTGCCGCGCAGACTCTCCCGGGTCACCGCGCGCAACATCTCCTCGGCCAGTGGCAGCGGGGTGCTGTCGGCGTCGCTCCAGATGGCGTGATCGTCGAGCGTGGAGGCCGCAGCCGGGTCCCTCCCCGCTCCCGAGGCACCTTGTGCCTCCTGCGCCTCGTCACCGAAACCGCTCCCGGCGAGGTTGCCGACATCGAAGGGGCGCACCAGCAGCCGGTAATACTCTTCGGCGGCGAGCCCGTCGGGGAGGTCGAACTGGTTCGGGTAGATCGCATCCTCGGGGAGGCCCGGGGTGTCGGGATTGATGGCCAGGTCGCAGCAGAGGTCCCAGTCGTGCGAGTTCTTCCCCTTGCCGCGCAGCATGTGCAGGTGCAGAAGGTGCTTCACCAGGTGCTCGAGCAGCGCCTGCTGCTCGACGGCGGCGAGGAGGGAAAATGAAGCGGGATCGACGGCGAGGGTCGGAGTGCCGTTACGGATGGTGACGCCGGCCGGCTTACCGGAGAGGGGGCGCTCCTCCCGGCGCAGGTTGAGCAGGAAGTGGCCGTAGAAGGGGCGCTCCTTTAAAAGCCGCACCACCGCGTTTTGCAGCGTCCCCGGTGACACCGCTTACCCCGCCTGCTCGCTGATCGCCTGCATGGCGTCGAAGATGACCGCGTCGTGCTTGTCTTTCACCAGCAAAAGGGCGACATGGGGGATCTTCAGCAGCGACTTCACGAAGCCGAAGCGGAGGTCGCGCGGCAGCACGGCGATGTACGAGACCAGGTTGTCCTCCTGATCCTGGCTGAGCTCGGGGGATACCTGGAGCAGCGCCGAGAGGTCGTTGATGGTCGCCGCCTGCACGTCGTCGCGCTGCGCCTCGGCCCGCCCGGCCACGCTCGGCCAGTCGTTCAGCACCTCGTCCGCCGTCACCGGCCGTCCCTTGCGGTCCGAGAGCCAGCGCATGAAGGCGATGGCGGCCTCCTTGCCGACGATCCCGGAGTAGACCTCCATCTCCAGTTCGGCCGGGAAGCGGCAGTTCTTCTTGAGCACGCTCACCATCTCCCAGGCGCGCTCGCTCGGCTCCACCTGCATCTCCATCGGCATCCCCTGCTTGGCGAGCAAACCGTGGTTTCCGGCCAGGAACTGGCGCACCTCGCCGGCGAACTCGCGCTTTTGGGCGTAGCGGGCCCAGCACTGGTAATCGGTCTCGACGAAGAGCATCACCATGCGGTCGATGAGTGCGCGGTCCAGGGTTGCCACCTGGTAGCTCCCGTCGGGAGGGTTGATGCTGACCACCACCTTGTGGCGGCGGGAAAGGGTATGGGTGTGGATGGCGCGCAGCACCCCATCGGCCGGCGGCTCCACGAACTGGAAGATCGCCTGCAGCGTGTCCTCCTGCTGGGCCCGGTTCAGCTCGTCGCAGTGGATCACGGTGGGAGCGTCCTCCTCGCCGGGGAGCCACGAAGGGCGCGACCACTGCATCACCTCGCCGCTTCGGAACGGGATGCCGACCAGGTCGCCCACCTCCATCTGTCCCAGGCGCAGCGAAACGTAGCGCCGGTCCAGCTCGCGGCAGGCCTGGAGGATGCCCGCACTCTTGCCCACGCCGCGGTGTCCCACCACGCAGGGGGTGAGGTCGGTCTTGGAGAGGATCTCCTTCACCACGATTTTCATCTGCTCCACGTTCATGTCGCGTCCTTCCTTGCCGTTGTAACTGTGTCGATTCGCCATCTTACACAAAATTAAAACCATTGGCCACGGAGAAAATCCGGCTGGATACTCCTTGCACCGAAGGAGGGGACAGGCACCTGACGGAGCCAGTCCCTTCCGCTGCCTTTGCGAACGGGGACAGGGGGATCTGCATTTATGTCAGTCCTTATCCCAATGTTTTTTTTGTAAATTGGACGAAGCTAATTTTATTGGTAGTATTACGGCTGTTGTCAAAACCAGCAGACGGAGGAGACGGTATGGGACACAAAGAGTGCTGCGAAGGAGGGTGTATGGTGAAGCTCGTGGTGGGCGGACTGATCGGAGCCGGGCTCGCTCTGTTACTCGCTCCCCAGGCCGGCAAGAAGACGCGCAAGTACCTTGCGTCGCTGGCTGGAGAGGTGGGCGACAAGGCCAACGAGGCCGTCAGTGACTTCGCGGAAACGGTTTCCGAGTTCGTGGACCGGGCCAGCGACCGTGCCTCCGACTTCCTCAAGGAAAAGGAAGGGCTCACCAAGGAGTCCAAGAAGATGTTGCTGGCCGCGCTGGAGAAGGCACAGGAAAAACTGGAAGAGCAAAGGAAAAGGCTTGCCGATAGCATCTAACGTTCGACGCTTCCCAACACAAAAACTGGAGGTATTACCATGGCAAAAGAACCCTGGGTCGACCAAGACGTCTGCATCAGCTGCGGTCTTTGCACCGACAACGTGCCGGAGGTGTTCCGGTTCGCCGACAACGGCAAGGCGGAAGCCTACGATCCGGCCGGCGCATCCGAGGACGAGATTCAACGTAACGCCATCGATGTCTGCCCCGTGAGCTGCATCCACTGGCGCTGACACGACCAAAAGATGCACGCAATAAAGGCCGCGCCCTCAACAGGCGCGGCCTTTTTGTTTGTTGATCGGAGGATTTTGCGGAAGGTGGTTCGTAGCCCGCGAAGCGCTGCAGGTGAACCCGCGTTCCCCTCTTTTTTGCAAAGGGAAGGACGCGGGCATGGACGGCGCCGTTGTCAATTGTCCATTGTCAATTGTCGATTGCCTCCCCGTCCTCGAACCGGGTCCCCTTCCTGCACCAGCGGCCGCCGCTCACGATGGAGGAGAGGGCGCCTTCGCGTTCGACCGTGTCGGCGCGGACCGAAAGGTAGACGTGGATCGGTATGAAGGCGAGGAAGATCCACATCACCAGCTGATGGGCCAGGCGCAGGTACTGCACCCCGATGAGCTCGTCCAACCGGACCAGGTAGCCGAAAAACCAGTTCTCGGGATCGTAGAGCGCGTACAGGGCGAAACCGGTGAGCAGCGCCAGCAGTCCCACCGCGAAGATGGCGGTGTAGGCGACCTGCTGCAGCGGGTTGTGCCCGATGTAGTGCGGCGGGCGGTCGAAACGGCAGAAGAGATAGTTCTGCGCCACCTGGAGCAGGTTCTTCAGGTCGCGCAGCCGCACCGGGAACAGGGCGTCCCAGCGCTGGAACCGGTTCGATGCGAGGAAAAGGCCGGCGATGCGCAGGATGGCGGCGCACAAAAGGAGCCACCCGGCCACGAAGTGGGTAAGCCTCAGCCAGCTCAAGTAGTTGGAGTATCCGTCGGTCACCCCGTAGATGAACCGGCTGCTCCCCATAAGCAGGCCGGTCAGGGAGAGGACGACGATCAGCACTACCGCCAGCCAGTGCAGCACGCGCAGCTGCCAGTCCCACACCGGCACATAGTAGAAATCCCCCGGCTCGTCGCTGCGCCGGCTCTTCTGCCTGGTGGCCCGAACCGGGATGTACCCCAGGAACTCCCATCGCTCGCCGCCGTCCGCCCCTATGCTCCCCCTCCCCACGCCCAGCGCCCGGAAGCCGTGGGTCATCTGCATCTCCGCCTGAAGCTCGGCACGATAACGGGTCGCCTCGTCCGGATGGCAAAGGTAGAGGATGCTGTCCACCTCGCCCCGGGCGATGAGCGCCTCCTCCCTGTTGTCCACCCGCCGCACCCGTGCCACGCTCCGGGCCAGGCGCGGCTCCAGCGGGGTGAAGCCGGTCTGTTCGTAGTGGCGCAGGTCCTCCTTCCGGGACGCGGCGCTCAAAAGCGCCAGGTCGACCGGGTCCCTGGTCCCGAAGGGAGCTCCCAGGGCGGCGGCGATCAGCAGTTCGCGCCGCTTCCTTCCGGCAAAGGGGACCGGGTCCCCCAGCTCGATGCGGATCTCGGATTCCGGAATCTGGTACAGGCTCATTGCACCTTCACCTCCACGCCGCCGCCACCGGGTACCAGGAGGTGGACGGCGCAGGATTCGCACGGGTCGAAGGAATGGATGGTGCGCAGCACCTCGATGGGGCGCTTGGGGTCGGAGAGCGGATGCTTACCGTCGCCGGCCAGGGCCTGCTCGAAGGGGCCCATCTGGCCGCCGGGGTCGCGGCCGGAGCTGTTCCAGGTGCTGGGGACCACGGCCTGGTAGCGCGAGATGCGCCCGTTTTCGATCTCGACCCAGTGCGACAGGGTGCCGCGGGCCGCCTCCATGAACCCCATCCCCTGGGCCTGCCTGGGCCAGCTCGAGGGCTCCCACAGCTCCGGGTTGAAGGTGGCGACGTCACCTGCGCGGATCCTCTCGTTCAACTGGCCGAACCACTGGTCCATGCGCCGGGCCAGGAGCACCGATTCCAGTGCACGGCAGTAGGTGCGCCCAAGCGTCGAGTTGAGCGCGCCGACCCCGGCGTTCAGTCTCCCCAGCCCCTCCCCGGCGAGCTGGGCCGTCTCGGCATGCCCCTGCGCCAGGGCGAGCATGATGCGGGCGTTGGGGCCCACCTGCACGGCACGGCCGTCGTAGCGAGGTGCCTTGCACCAGGTGTACTTGGCCTGGTCGGAGAGCTGTTTGAAGGGGGGCTTTGGTCCGGTGTAGTGCGGGTCGGTGCGCCCCTGCCAGGGATGCAGACCCTGTCGGTCCCCCTCGGGCTGGCTGTACCAGGCCGAGGAGATGAACTCGGCGACCTTCCGGGGATCGAACGGGTGCGCCGTGCCGTAGTCGCCGTCCAGCACCACTCCCGCGGGGACCACGCCCCCGGCCGGGTCGCCGGAGCAGGAGTAGGCACTCTCCCCGGTGGCGAACAGGGTGGGGGAGGAAGCGCCGATGGCCGCGTACTCCGGGTAGAAGGAGGCGATGGCGAGGACGTCCGGGTAGTAGACCTCCAGCACGAAGCGCCGGGCCTGGTCGATCATCCCGGCGATCTCGTCCAGGCGCACCCGGTTGATGGCGATCTGGTTGTCGAGGTTGATGGAGCAGGCCATCCCCCCCACCAGGTAGTTCGGGTGCGGGTTCTTGCCGGCGAAGATGGTGTGCAGGCGGATGATCTCGCGCTGCCAGGAGAGCGCCTCCAGGTAGTGGGCGAGCGCCATCAGGTTGGCCTCGGGGGGAAGCCGGTAGGCGGGGTGGCCCCAGTAGCCGCCCGCGAAGATGCCGAGCCCCCCGCCGGCCGAATCGGCCACCCGTTTTTGCACCTCCCGGTACCAGGTGGCGGAGTTGTTGGGCCAGGGGGAGAGCGAGGCGGCCAGGCGGGCGGTGGCGGCGGGGTCGGCCTTCAGCGCGCTCATCACGTCGACCCAGTCCAGTGCATGCAGGTGGTAGAAGTGCATGACGTGGTCCTGCAGGGTGGCCATGCCCGAAACCAGGCTGCGGATCAGTTCGGCGCAGGGTGGGATCCTGCACTTCACGGCATCCTCGACGGCGCGCACGGAGGCGATGGCATGCACGCCGGTGCAGACGCCGCAGATGCGCTGGGCGAAGGCCCAGGCGTCGCGCGGGTCGCGCCCCTGCAGTACCCTCTCGATCCCCCTGAACTGGGTGGCGCAGGCCCAGGCATTGGCGACCCTCCCTCCCTCGGTCTCCAGCTCGATGCGCAGGTGCCCCTCGATCCGGGTGATGGGGTCGATGACGATTCGCTCGCCTGCCATGGTGACCTCCTTTAAACTCCCAAACCTTTAACGCAAAGGCGCAAAGGCGCTGGGACGCTAGGAAAAGCAAACAGGGCAAATGGTTTTTCCCTTCTGTTCGCGCTTTTCTTTGCGCCTTGGCGCCACCGCGTCTTCGCATTACGTCTTTTGATCTTCGTCCCGCGTCGGCGGTTCGGTGTCCCCGAGTACCGCGAGCGGGAGGGTCTCCGGCTGGGCCTTTTTCGACCTCTTTCGCGCGATCACGGTGGCGGCCGAATGGACCACCACGCCCCCCACCGAGGCCGCCACGGCGGCGGCGCCGACGGTGTTGGCGGTAGCCTCCACCCCGAGGCCCGGGACCACGAAACCGGGGAGCCTGCGGTAGAAGGGGGTCATCCGGTCGTAGAAGTGGCGCTCGGTGCACCCCAGACAGGGATGCCCCGCCTTGATGGGAAAGCTCTGCCCGAGGTTCCATTCCACGGTCGCGCAGGGGGCGAAGGTAGCGGGCCCCTTGCAGCCGAGGCGGTACAGGCAGTATCCCCGGCGGGCGTTCTCGTCGTCGAAACGCTCGGCGAACTGGCCGGCATCGAAGCTGGCCCGGCGCGGACACTTGTCGTGGATCCGTTGGCCGTAGGCGAAGAGTGGACGCCCCATGCCGTCCAGGGGCGGGGGATGTCCGTAGGCGAGGTAGTAGGTGAGGGTGGCGGTGATGGTTTCCGCGATGGGGGGGCAGCCGCTGATGTTGACCACGGGGCGGTCGGTGATGACGTCGGAGACGCCGACGGCGCCGGTGAGGTTGGGGGAGGCGGCCTGGACGCAGCCGTATTCGGCGCAGGCTCCGACGGCCATGATGGCGCTCGCCTTTTGTGCCGCGCGCTTCAGGAGGTTCGCGGCGGAGTCGCCGCCGATGGTGCAGTAGGCGCCGTCGTCCCTGAGGGGGACCGAGCCGTTCACCAAGAGCAGGTGCGGACTCGCGGCCGCTTTCTGCAGGACCTCCTCGGCGGCGCTCCCCGAGGGGGCCATCAGCAGCTCGTTGTAGTCCAGCGAGACGTGTTCCAGGATCAGCCGGTCGATCGGGCTGCTCCCGGAACGGAGCAGGCTTTCCAGGCAGCCGGTGCATTCCTGCAGCTGCAGGTAGATGACGCTGGGGCGTCCGGCGCCGGAGAGCTTCTGCGCCATCTCCTGTGCCAGTGCGCCGGAGGCGCCCGGCAGGGTCGCGGCGGCGAAGCAGGCCGCCACCCTGCTGCAAAAGGAGAGAAACTCGCGCCGGGTGACGCCGCGCCTGGTCAGGAACTCCTCGAACGTTTCACCGCTTGTCCAGCCACCTTCCTGGGGATCTTTCATCTCCGTTCTCCGGCTCCTTTCCCTTCCCTCGGGGAGGGAGGACGTGTGAGAGAGAACTGCCTCGGCACATTGGTGGCGCCGCCGGTCCTTTCCAATGAAGTGTCAGGAAAACATTAGCATCGCCAGAATTGATGTCAATGAACCCGAAGCTTGCTAAAGAGCCCCAAACTCCTCAATCCCAAAAGGGACTTTTTTTTCACGATTGCCAGGCTATACTCTTTTATTGAAACTTTCTAATATTTTCTCCTATAAACCCGCCTGTGCTGTCGGAACTTAATGTGAGAGGAGCCAACATGGGAACGTTTAGAGTGCCGGCCTCCGTGCACGCCGGCGTCCTTGTTTTTTGCCTGATAGTCTTCATCGTGTTTACTGCAGCGCACCAGGCCCAAGCCGACGCGGCCGCGGAGATGCAGGCCTACTGCAGTGTCCCTCCGCTTACCGGGGTGAAGCCCAACCTGCTTCTTTTGCTGGATAACTCCGCCAGCATGTACGACCTTGCCTACACCAACCCACAGACCTTCTGTCTTGACGACAGTTTCAACCCCGCAGCCGAATACCCGGGTTATTTCGAGGCGGCCACGGTCTATCAATATTCCACGGTCACCGACCGCTTCGTGGCCGCGCCCGGGGCCAGCATCGAGAGCAGCACCTGCAACCAGGCGAGGGCCGCCTATCTCTGTGTCAACCTCAACAACAACAGCAAGAAACTCGACAACTTCCTCGCCACCGGCAAGTTCCTCAACTGGCTCGCCATGAGCAAGCAGGACCTGGAAAAGCTGGCCCTGACCGGCGGCAAGTACATCATCCCTCCCAGCGGCAACCCCGACACCGGCTTCCTGCAGGCGGAATCGCGCGGTTGCCAGGGGAAGCGCTACGTGAAGATCGTCAACGACGCCAGCGGTACCCCTCTCCCGGTCACCTTCGGGGTGCGCGGCCCGATCCCTTCCGAGTCCGGTTACGTTCAGCAGGCGAACCACGGCGGCCCGAGCAGGATCGACGTCTATCCTGCCAGATACAACACCAGTGAGTGCCTCTTGGCGGTGCGGAAGTGGCAGGAGGGGGCACCTGCCAGCGAGGTGGCCAACGCCGCTGCCAGCTGCATGGGGAAACTGGAGGACCCGGTCGGAGTACCGACCGCCGGAAAGGTCTTCGCGGAGATCATGAGCTACTGCTACAAGTACCTGGCCGGCACCGAGATCCTTTACACCGACCTGTCCAAGGACCTGCTGCTCGACTGCCGCAAACGCACCCTCTTTTTCTACAGTGGTGACGCAAGCAAGATACCCAAAAACGTGGGGGACGACGTCTGCGGCAAAGAGCTTTTCCACAACCTGCTGTTTCATGACGGCGCCCCGACCATCCAAGGCTATCTCGGGCAATGCTACGCCCAGGGGTTCCCGGAGGGATGCTCGGTCAACCAGACCAAGGATTTTTGTGCAGAGGTGGAGAAGCCGTGGCTGATCGATCCCTCGGCCAACGCCGCCCAGGCGGCCACCAACTCAAGCCTCCCGTCCTTCATCCTGGACGCGGGGATCACCAACCTCGGCAAGGTCGCGGCAACGCTCCAGGTACGCGTCGCATCGGCCGCGGCACCGACGGGGCTGATCCAGCAGTTCGCCGACGACATCAACTTCGGCGCCATGGTCTTCAACGACAACGGGGCCGGCTCCGAGTGCGGTGCTGTCATCCCCTGCGTGAAGCACTGCAGCAGCGATCCCGTCCCCCGCAGGGAGTGCTACGTCGACGGCGACTGCGGCTCGGGGACCTGCAGCGAGGACACCCGCAACGACGGCGGCAGGATCATCTCTTACCTCAACTACGGGGAGATCGGCAACCATGACAAGGGACTCATCGCAGCCGTCGACGCCATCAGGGGGACGTCCTGGACGCCGCTGGCCGAGGCTTTCTACGAGGCGATCGGGTACTTTGGCGAAAAACCATCCTTCCGTTTCCAGTCCGCCGACTTCGATCCCGCCTACCCACCGTCGAGGTACACCTGCCAAAGAAACAACGTCCTCGTCCTCACCGACGGCATGTCTACGGCGGACCGTGCCCCTGCGGTTAACAGTTATGTGGCAGCGGCGGCAGCAGCCTGGGTGAATCCCGTCGACGGCATGCCCGCCGGCCTCATCACCACCGCGAGCACCCCCGTCGGCTCTCCCCCCGTGAACCTGGGTAGTTACAACCTGGACGACCTGGCCTGGATCGCCCGGCACAAGAACATCTTCGATCCTGCCCAGCCCGTAGCGCGGCACAAGGATTACATCACCACCCATGTCATCTATACCGGTCCCCCCTGCGGCGATCCCGGCAGCCGGGCAGGCTACGACAGCGAAGGGAGTTGCACCACCTCGGACGAGGGAAAACCGGAGAAGCTGATGCAGTTGGCCGCGGCCAAAGGGGGAGGCAGCATCAACAGTGTCTACAACCCCGCCGGCCTGCAGGGGGCCCTCGCCAAGGTCTTCCTCCAGATCGCCGGAGGCTTCAACACCGGCACCAGCAGTTCGTTACTGGCAACCGGGGAGGGAAACGGTGCCCTGTTCCTGCAGCCGCAGTTTTATCCGCACAAGAGTTTCGACGGCGGCAAAACGTCCGGGATCTGGATGGGAGAATTGCAGGCGCTCTGGTACTACATCGACAACTTCATGGGCGGCGGCAGCGGGTCGGCAAGCCGCATCAGGGAGGATACCCAGCAGAGAAAGACCCTGGATCTGGAACTGGACCGGGTGGTGGAGTTCGTCGTGGAGGATCCTGTCTTGCAGGAAAGTCGCGCCAGGCTCCTCGTCGATGCGGATGGCGACGGCAACGCAGACTCGGTCCAGCCGGCGGGATACCCGCTGACGGTCCTGCCGGAGGCGGTGCACAGCCTGTGGCGAGCGGGGCGCCAGCTCTGGGAACGATCCCCCGTTACCAGGACCATCTACACCCAGACCGGCGGCACGTCCCTGGTTCCCCTCCTCGACACCTCCACTGCGGTGAACCGCCAGTTGCTCCTGGCGCGGGACCAGGCGGAGGCGAACCAGATCGTGGCCTTCGTGAAAGGCAGCGACGACACCCACGGCGGCAGCGGTGGCGCCACCAGGGATCGCAGCCTCACGGCCTATGGCGGGTCGGAGAAAAAGGTCTGGAAGCTCGGCGACATCATCTCCTCGACACCGGCACTGCAGTCGGCTGCCCCCCTGGGGAGCTATCACCTCTCGGCGCCGGTCGGCTACGGCGACCCCTCGTACCGCAAATTCGTCGATGTCCGTGGGGCGTACGCCGGCCGCGGCACCGTGTATGCCGGGGCAAACGACGGGATGCTGCATGCCTTCAGGCTGGGACAAAGCCGGGTGCACCCGGTCGACCAGGAGGTCTGGCCCGGCACCCGGAAGGCTGTTCTGGACGGGACCGATCTCGGCAAGGAGGAGTGGGGCTTCGTCCCCAAGAACGCGCTTCCTTACCTCAGGTACCTGAAGGAGCCCCTCTACCTGCACCTTTACTACGTCGACGGCGCCGTCACCCTGCTCGACGCAAGCATCGGCGACCCCGCCCTCTGCAGCCGCGATGGGTACTGGAACTGCACCAGGGACAACAGCACCGGGAGCAACTGGCGTACGGTCCTGATCGGCGGCATGGGACTTGGTGGCGCCAGCAGGCTCCCCGACGGCCCCGCCTGCGACGAGGGCGCCTCGGCGACCTGCGTCAAGGCCCCGGCTGCCGGCGTCGGTGGTCTCTCCTCCTACTTCGCACTGGATGTCACTACCCAGGCGGCCGATGGCACCGGTACCCCCAGGTTCCTGTGGGAGTTCTCCCACCCGAACTTGGGCTTTGCCACCTCCGGCGCTGCCATAATCCGCGTCAACGCGCGCACCATCAACGCTCAAAATCAGCAGATTTCCGATCGCGACAAGAACGGGCGCTGGTTCGCCGTTTTCGCCTCGGGGCCAACCGGAGCCGTCGACAGGAAAACGCGCCAGTTCACCGCGGTCTCCGATCAGAACCTGAAGCTGTTCGTGGTGGACCTGAACGCCGTGCCGCCGCTCACCCAGGGGGGCAACTACTGGGTCATCGACACCGGCATTCCCAACGCCTTCGGCGGCAGCATGGCCGGCGCGGGGATCGATGCCGACAAGTGGAGCCCATCATCGGCGGGGAATTACGAGGACGATGCGCTGTACGTCGGTTATACCAGGGCGGCTGCGGGGGGAGGGTGGACCGGCGGGGTCCTGAGGCTGTTTACCGGGGAGGACCCAGACCCCGCCAAATGGAAGGCGAGCATAGTCATAGACGACACCGGTCCGGTCACCGGTGCCATCGGCAAACTCCAGGACCGGCAGTACAAGCGCCTGTGGCTCTATTTCGGAGCGGGGAGGTACTTCAACAGGCAGGACGACCTCTCGGCTGCGCGTTCGCTCTACGGTGTCCGCGAGCCATGCTACGACGCCGAGCGCAATACCTTCCGCAAGGACGACGAAGAAGTGGCTTCCTGCAGCGGCCAGCCGGTGCTCCGGTCCGATTTGGTCGACGTCACCGACGTTGTGCGGGTGGTGCAGCCCAGGGACCAGGGGAGTAACTACCGGGGATGGCGCATCGACCTCGATGCGGCCTCGGGCACCCTTGGCAGCGAGCGCTCTGTTGACAGCCCGAGCACCCTCACCGGGGGTGTCGTCTTCTTCACCACCTACCGGCCTTCCCTGGAGCCCTGCCAGGAAGGGCTATCCTACCTGTGGGGGGTGCATTACAGCACCGGCGGTCCGGCTAGGTCGGTGTCTGCCCAGGCCCTGATGCCGCTCTCCAACGGCGGCATCCCTACCTTGGACGCGGGGGGGCTGAGCGACCGCGACAACCGGCGCAGCCCTCCCCGGACCGGAAAGGGGGTGAAGCCCCGACTGGTCACCAACAGCGGACTAAAGCCGTTGCGGAAGATCATCCACATACAGGAGCGCTAAGGCATGAGACGGATCGACCCGGCAGCAGGACGGAGCGTCGTTCTGGCGGCAGCAGCAATCCTGCTCCTGGTGCTGTGCGCCATGGCCCCGCGGGCGCAGGCTGCGGCCTGGACCCTGGACGGTTTCGACATTTATCCCGGCGGGAGCGTGGCTATCACCGGGGTCGTGCATGCCGTCGCGGTGCAGCGCCTGGACGCGAAGATCCTGATCGCCGGGGATTTCACCTTGACCGGCGGCAGCCCCGTGTCGACGCGGACCAACCTGGCCAGGCTCAACCACGACGGCACCCTGGACGACTCATTCCAGCCGCCGCCGCCCGACGGCCCGGTCTATGCCATGGCGCTCCAGCCCGACCCGGTCACGCCCGGAAACCCCGATCATATCTGGATCGGCGGGAGCTTTACCCGCGTCGGGGGGACCAACCGCAAGGGGCTCGCGCGGCTCATGGGTGCCGCCGGTGCGCTCGACCCGCTCGACCCGGTCACCAGCACCCTCGCGCCGGTGACCGTGCGCTCGCTCGTCCTGCTGCCGGCAGACGCCGGCATCCTGGTGGGAGGGGAATTCCCGGAGATCAAGGCGGGGGTCCCCACCAGGAACCTGGCCGGGCTCGCGGTGGCCGGGGCGGCCAGCGGAGCCCTGAACTGGACCTACACCGGCGGGCTCAACGACGACGGCGGCAACGTGGCGGTCCACGCCATAGCGCTGCAGCAGGGCGCCGTCGTGGTCGGGGGGGAATTCGCCACCGCCTGGTCGGCCAACATCGCCCGGTTCTCGGCCGCGGGCACCTACGACGCGAGCTTCAGGCCGGTCTCCCCAAATGGTGCCGTGCGCGCCCTGGCCGTGCAGGCCGATGGCAAGATCCTCCTCGGGGGGGAGTTCTCCGGCGGAGGGCTGTCCCGTAACTACCTGGCGCGGCTGAACCGGGACGGGACTCTCGACTCTTTCGATCCGGGTTTGGCCACCGCCCCCGGTGCAGGGGTTTTCGCACTCGTCGTCGAGCCGGACGGGGGCATCGTCGCGGGGGGGGGCTTCACTGCCGCCTCCCCCCCCGCACAGCGCATCAACCTGGCCCGCTTCAGGATCGACGGGGCCCTCGCCGAAACCGTTTTTCCCGCCGCCGACGCCCCGGTCCGGGTGCTGGCCCGGCAAGGCGACGGCGGCCTCATTGCCGGCGGCGGTTTTGGCAGCGTCGGTAGCGCGACTCGCACCTCCCTTGCCCGCTTCTACCCGCACGGAGCCCTGGACGACGACCTGCCGCAGGTTGTCGGGGGCACCGGGTTGGTCAACAGGCTTTCCTTCCTCCCGGATGGCCGGATCACGATGACCGGCCTCTTCGAGCAGGTGCTGGGGGCGGGGCGGCAGCACATCGCACGGCTCAGGGGGGACTGGTCCTTGGACCCCGGCTACGATCCCAACCTCGCCCTTGGGCAGTCCTGCTTCAGCTTGGTGCCCCTACCCGATGACGCACTCCTCATGGCTGGGGAATTCCTGACCGTCAACTGGTCCTTCCAGTTTCAAATGGTGCGCCTCGACGGCGCCGGGGTCCCGGGCCCTGCCACCTTCAACACCCTGGTCAGCGGGTACCGGCAGATATTCGGGGTTCTCAACGCAGTAACCCTTGCCGCGGACGGCATGATCTACCTCGGGGGGGACAACCTCGACCCGACCCCCTATCGTTACCTGTCCCGGCTCTCGAGCACCGGGGAGCTCGATCTGGGCTTCGTTGCGCCAGCCGAGGTGGATGGCATGGTTACTGCCCTCGCCATCCAGCCCGACGGTCTGCTCCTCGTCACCACCGACACGGGGAAAGTGCTGCGGATCACGCCGGGCGGCCTCCTCGATCCGGCCTGGCATGGCGGTACCCCCTTACAACTGGGGGGGAAGGTCGACCATCTGGTGCTGCTGCCGGACGGGCGGATCCTTGTTTCGGGGTTCACCCTGCGTCCCGGGAGCGTGGTCGATGCGGTGAGCGGGGCGACGGTCCCGGTAACGAGGAACCTGCTGCGCCTCAGCAGCGACGGTACCGTCGACGAAGGGTTCGTGATCGCGGGGCGGTACACCTATGACGCCACCTTCGACAGCCATGTCGTCGGCGCCACCCTGCAATCCGACGGCAGCGTCATCATCTACGGCGTTTTCGACGAGATCCGGGACGGCTTCGGCGCCGTCATGCACCGCGACTACGCCGCCCGGGTAACGCCGGACGGGCACCTCGACCCGGACTTCGACCTTGGCACCTTCCCCTTTGTCAGCGGGACCCCCGTCAGCCAGATCGAGACCGCCAACCTGCAGGGGGACGGCAAGTTGATCATAGGCGGCGATTTCACCGGCGTGAACGGGAGGAAGAAGCTGATCCGATTCTCCAACGGCTGGAGTTCCGAGGAGCTCACCGTGTCCGATGCCGGCGACAGGGTGAGCTGGCTGCGTACCGGGACATCGCCGCAGCTGTGGCGGGTGAGCTTCGAGTATTCGGAGAACCCCGGCGCGGCCGTGCCGGTCTGGGTCCCGCTGGGGAACGCGCGCTGGGTCGCGGGGAGGTGGGAACTGGATGGTCTCGACCTGGCGCACCTGGGCACCGGCGTGAACCGCTACGTCCGTGCCAGGGGATACGTGGCCTCCGAGCGCGGCACCCTCGGCTCCCTGGTCGAGTCGGTGCGCCTTTATTACCTAAAGCCGCCGACCATCACCATCACGGTCAGCGCCGATGCCCGCAGCAAGGTGTACGGGCAGGACGACCCGCCGCTTACCTACACCTTCTCTCCGCCACTGAACGGGGGCGACCAGTTCACCGGGGGGCTGGCCCGGGTCCCCGGCAGGGACGTGGGAGAGTACGCCATCACCCTGGGAAGCCTCGCCCTTGGCAACGGCTATGACATCGTCTATCGAGGCGCCAACCTGACCATCACGCCGGCGGACCTGCTTGTCAGCGCCGTAGATCAGACCAAGACGGCAGGCACTGCCAACCCGCCGCTTACCGCCAGGTACACCGCTCTCGCACCCTGGGACACGCCGGACAGCTTGGGCGGAGCCCCCTTGCTCACCACCGCCGTCGATGCAGGCACCGGGCGGGGGAGCTACCCTATCCTCATCGCCCTGGGGGGGATTGCCAGCACCAACTATCGCTACAGCTTCGCCGACGGCACCTTCGCCGTCACCGGCCGGCCGCAGTTCATCACCTTCGGAGAGCCTCCGCGCAAGAACTATGGCGATCCCCCCTTCGCTGCGGGAGCGAGAGCGGACAGCGGTCTGCCGGTCAGCTACGCGAGCTCCAACCCGGGGGCGGCCGTCGTGGTTAACGGTGAGATCCGCATAGCGGGGACAGGGAGCACCGTCATTACCGCCTCGCAGGGGGGAGACGCGTTCTGGGACCCGGCTCCCGAGGTCCGGGTGACCCTGGATGTTGCCCGGGCGGCGTTGCGGGTGGTAGCCGATGACAAAAGCCGCGCCTACCTGACACCGAACCCCGAGCTCACCGCGAACTTCCAGGGCTTCGTCTACGGCGACGGGGTCTCGGTCGTCACCGGTGCCCCGCTCCTCGCCACCGTGGCGACCCTTGACAGCGCCGTGGGAAGCTACCCCATCATCGCCGCGGCGGGAACCCTGCGTGCCGCCAACTACGACCTCGTTCCGGTCAACGGCACGCTCACCGTGTACAGGTCCTGTCAGGAGATCACCTTCCCGGCCATCCCGGAGCGGACCTTCGGCGATCCCCCCTTCGAGATCATCGCCTCCGCCTGCAGCGGCCTCCCGCTTAGCTTCAGGAGCTCCAACCCGGACGTCGCCCGGGTGGAGGGGGACGTCATCACCATAGTCGGGGCGGGGAGCACCGTGATCACAGCGAGCCAGCAGGGCAGCGGCGACCTGGAGGGGGCACCGGACAAGTCGCAGCCCTTCGTAGTGCTGCGCGGGGGGCAGCAGGTGAGCTTCACGTCGCCGGCCCAGAAGGTGGTGGGTGATCCACCCTTCGAACTTGCAGGCAGCGCGACGAGCGGCCTCGCGGTCAGCTACCGCAGCTCCGATGCCGCCGTGGCGACGGTGGCGGGGAGCACGGTGACCATCGTCGGCGCCGGGACCACGGTGCTCACCGCGCTGCAGGAGGGAAACGGCGACTACCTCGCCGCCCTGCCGGTGTCGCGGACCCTCGCCGTGGCCCAGGAGGGCATCCCGCCGCTACTCTTTCTTTCGACGCTCAACGCCGGAGCGAGCACCTCCAATCCCGTCCTCAACATCATGGGGCGGGCGACCGACACCTCGGGCATCGCCGGCCTCACCGTGGCAGGCAGCGACCGCATCGCCGATGCGGCACTGTTCAGTGCGGCGGTCGTCCTCTCCGAGGGGGAAAACCCCATTGAGGTGAGGGCGCGTGACGGTGCCGGAAACGTGACCACGCACAGCTTCAGCGTCACCCTGGACGCGCTGGCGCCGGCCCTGGCGGTGCAGGCTCCTGCGGACGACAGCGTCACCGACGCGGCCGACTGCGCCGTCTCGGGGACGGTGACCCCGGGGAGCGCGGTGACCATGGCGGTAAACGGCGCGGCGCTGCGGGACCTGGCGGCCGGCGCCGGGAGCTTCACGGCGAGCGCCATTCTCGCCGAGGGGGTGAATACCATCGAACTCAGCGCGGAACTGGACGGGCGCAGCTCACGGGTGAAGCGCAGCGTCACCTTCACCCCGCGTGCTCCGGCCTTGTCCGTGACCGATCCCGTGCAGGATGTGAGGACCGAGGCGGTGTCGGTCACCATACGCGGCGCGGCGGGGAACACGGCGGCGGGGACGGTGCAGGTGGAAGCCGGAGGCACCGTGTTCACCCCCGAGGTCGTCGCCGGCGTGTTCCGGCAGCAGCTGCCGCTCGCCCTGGGGGAGAACCGGATCACGGTAAGCGCCAGCTCAAGCGACGGGACCACCAGCGTGGCGCACAGAAACCTGGTGCGCATCGAGCGGATCGGCGGTGACCTGGACGGCAACGGCAGCGTCGATATCCGGGATGCCTGGCAGCTGATGCGGATCTCACTGGGGGCGGAAACGGCCGACGCCGCGGCGCTCGCCCACGGGGACCTGGCCCCGGTGGTGAACGGGGTGTCCCGCCCGGATGGGGTCATCGACGTCGGGGATCTGCTGGTGCTCTTGAGGAAGATCGTGGGGTTGCAGCCTTTTTAGGAAGTTTTTCTTGCCTTTCCCGCTCCAAAATCGTATAGACCTCTCTAATCTGACGACCAGGAGCGGCGCATGAAAAGGACGTGGCGATCCATCTTCGGGGGCTTTGTGCTTCTAACCATCGGCATCGTTGCGGGGTGCAGCTCCGGCGGGGAACTGCCGCGGCGCATCGGCGAGAGCCTGGACGGCCTCGCCCGCAACTCCGAAAGCGGCCAGTTCCTCTACGTCGACCCCGGCACTCCGGGGCAGCCGCAGGCGACCCTCTACCCGGTACGGCGCTCCCTTTTGGGGTGGGAGCTCGCCTTCCCGCCGGTCCCGGTGAATCTCGGGCGCAACGGCGTCGCGCCCCCCTTCGAGAAGCGGGAAGGGGACGGGCGCACCCCCGCAGGCATCTTCCCGCTGCGCACCGCCTTCGGCTATCCGGCCGACTCTCCCGGCAGATTTCCCTACCGCCGGGTCGACAGCCAGGACCTCTGGGTGGATGACCCGCAATCCCCCGACTACAACCGCTGGGTCTGGCGCGGCGAGACCAGGGCCGCCTCCTTCGAGGAGCTGCTGCGTCCCGACCCGCTCTACAGGTACGCCCTGGTGCTCGATTACAACAGCGACCCGGTGGTGCGCGACCTGGGGAGCGCCATCTTCATTCATGTCGAGCGCGGGCCCGACACCGGCACCGCCGGCTGCGTCTCGCTGCCGGAAAAGGAGTTGGTGCAGCTGATCGGCTGGCTCGACCCGGAGCAGCGCCCGCAGGCGGTGATCGGCAGCGCCTCCGCGGTCGCGGCCGCAGCCGCCGGCATCGCGGGGCAGCTTCCCGCCGACCTGCCGGCCGGGCTGAAGGGGAGGCTCACCGAGGGGCGCCTTTTGGCGCTTAGACACGGCAGCGGCGCTTTCTTCGCGGCTGCAGTGACGCTGCCGGAAAGCGTGGGGCGCTTGATGCAGGAGAAAAAGTCCTGGCGCCCGGAATGCCCGGTCCCCCTGGACCGGCTCGCCTACCTGGTCACCACCTTCTGGGGCTTCGACGGTAAACCGCACTACGGCGAACTGGTGGTGCACGAGGCGCTGGCCGCCTTCTTCATGGATTCCCTGCACCATGCCTACAACGGCCGCTTCCCCATCGAGAGGATGGAACTCATCGACGCCTATGACGGCGACGACTTCCGTTCCATGGATGCCAACAACAGCTCCGCCTTCAACTGCCGCGAGGTTCCCGGCAGGCCCGGTGTCTTCTCCAGGCACAGCTACGGCGCCGCAATCGACATCAACCCGCGGCAGAACCCGTACCTGATGCTGACCGAGGACGCCCGGCCGAAAGCCGCCGGGATCGCCGGGGGCGCCGCCGCCCGCGACTTCTGCCTGGGGAACCCCGCCCTGTGCCGCGTGCTTCCGGCCTCATCCGTCGATCACCTCGACCGTCAGGAGCAGCGCCCGGGCATGCTGCAGCCGGGGGATCCGCTCGTCGCCCCCTTCCGCCAGCGCGGCTTCACCTGGGGGGGGAGCTGGCGCTTCCCCGATTACCAGCACCTCGAATACGACCTGGGAAGGCTCCTCTCCGGGCCGTAGCGCCCGGGGCGTCGACGCCTGGCTGTGCAAATTACAACGGCGCGTCACCGGTTGGGTGACGCGCCGTTTGGCGTTCCAGCGTTTCAGGGGAGGCTGCCGTTCAGACGCCGCTCCCTGTCGAAAGCATCTTCTCCGCCACCTGCCGGGAATCGACCCGGTACTCTCCCGATTGCAGCTGTGCCTTGATGGCGGCGACGCGCCGGGCCTGCTGCTGGTCCAGCTCCTTGGTGGAGATCTGGGACAGGGACGAGGAAAGCTCCACCAGGTCTTGCTGGTGTTCGGGACGGCGGTCCGATTGCTGCGCCCGGGCTCGCGGCGCGGTATCCATCCTTCCCTCGACGGGAAGTGCAGGCTTCGCCTGCTCTATTTTATCGGTGATGTTCATATCTCCGGCTCTTTGCTCGTTTGTAGGTGTGTGTGCAGGAACTACTTGAATGGTAATAGTTTTCTTGCATAAATCCCAGTGATATTTATTTCATTATCACTGCGGGGGAACATCGCCTGCAGACGCACTCCCCACCCAGTCCCGCCCGCCACGACAGTCATTGACCTTTCCCCCTGACAGCAGCGTTTTTTTCGACCGCTGTCTGGCCGCACCAGCATTCTTTTCCCCGTTCGCCCCTGTCGAGTCGACCATTGCGCTAGCTGTTCAGTTGTCGGCTTCTGCTCCAGTATCGGCAAAAAACAAAGATTGGCGTATTGACATTAAAATGCACTAAGTTATTTTAGATGGGTGCCGCCCGCTGGGTAATAGCGGATGACCGGACAAAAGGAGGAGGCCATGGCCACTGTGCAAGCACAAACCCAGGCGCCGTCGAACGTTCCCGCCCCGGCGGTCAAGCAGCATTCCTTCGGCACCTTCGCCTTGAGCGTCACCCTCTTCATCATCGCGGCCCTCGCCCTCTTCGTGTACCTCACCCTGAGGAGGAAGGTGGACGGCAGACATGTCGACCAGAAAGCCGGCGACGAGGGAGAGGACTGACCGGGAGGAACCATGGGGCGCGATCTGGCGGTGTCAACGCAATGGGTATGGGAGCGGATCAAGGGGGGAGAGCCGCTTTTTTTTGTCGAGCTGAGGCACCCCGGCGATGCCGACCTCGCGGTTTACCGGATCCGGGGGGCGCTGCGTGTCAACTTCGACGACGCCAGGCGGCACCTCCGGGAAATGCCGCGCGACCGCCTGGTGGTGGTCTGCTCGGCTGTTCCCGGCGACGAGCCCGCCCTGGAGCTGGCCGCCTTCCTCACCGACAACGGTGTGCCGGCGCGGGCGCTCGAGGGAGGGGTGTCCCGGTATCTCGAGGCGGGGCTTCCCGCGGATGAGGTCAAGGCGGCGCGCGACATGACGCGCACCCGGGGAGAGTGAGCCTGTCTGCTGTGCATGCTTTGCGCAGCGGCTTCCAGTGCGGTTTTTCGCCGGTTGACAGCCGCAGGAATGTCGCTATATTGGTAAACGTTAATTTTTCCGGCAGTGGCATGCGAGGCACTGCAGATAGTCGATCAGGTAGTTTGCGGGATCTTTCACACCGGCTCGGGCCGGGACTGGATGGGCCGGACGCCGGCTCGAAAAATTTAGCGGGAGTGTCCCACGGAGGATTCTCCTCAACAAGGAGGCTACCACGATGAAAAAGATCACCGGCTTTATCTGCATCATGGTCATGGCCGTGATGGCGCTGGCCGCCACGGCGCACGCCGGAGAACGTGCGGGGGCGTTCTCCATCTCCCCCTACGCCGGCGGGTACATTTTCGACGATTCGAAACTGCCCCAACGCAACTACAGGGAAAACCGGATCACGGGCGGCTTGCGGCTCGGTTATGACTGGACCGACAACTTTGCCACCGAGCTCGTGGGGAGCTACCTGAGGGTGGAAGACCAGGCCTCCGATCGCGAGAACGGCATGTACTCGTACCACCTGGATCTGATCTGGAACTTCATGCCCAGGTCCGCTTTCGTCCCCTACCTGGCCCTGGGCGGCGGCGGGTACACCATCCGGTATAAGGGGACTGACCTCCACGACGGCACCGCCAACGGCGGCGCCGGCTTCAAGCTCTTCTTCACCGACGACATAGCCTTTAGGGCCGACGCCCGCCGCATCATCGACTTCCAGAGCTCCGACATCGAGGAGAACATCGCCAGGAACTGGGAATACAGCGTCGGCCTCACCTTCGTAATGGGGGGGCGGACCGCGAGGACTGCCCCTGCCAAGGCCACCGCAGCCGAACCGGGTGGCACCGTCGCGCAGACCCCGCCGCCGGCCCCGGCGCCTGCACCGGCCCCCGAACCGCAGCCGCAGCCGACCGCCGCCGAGCCGAGCCCCGGGCACTACAAGTACTGCATCACCCTGCAGGGCGAATTCGACATCGACAAGGCCATCGTGCGCAAGGAACTGCGCGACCAGATCGCCCAGGTCGGCAACTTCATGAAGAAGTATCCGACCACCACGGCCGTCATCGAGGGGCATACCGACAACGTCGGTTCCTACAACCACAACATGGACCTCTCCCAGCGCCGCGCCCAGGCCGTGGTCGATGTGCTGACCGAGCAGTACGGCATCGAGCGTTCCCGTCTCGCCGCCAAGGGATACGGCTTCACCCGTCCCATCGCCGACAACGCGACCGATGAAGGGAAGCAGAAGAACCGCCGCATCGAGGCCATCATCGACTGCGCCTTCGACGTGCAGCAGGTCACCCCGCCGGAGCGGCTGTGCATGTCCCTCGTGGTCGACTTCGACCTGGGCAAGGCGGAGATCAAGCCCCAGTACCGCGATGAGATCGCCAAAGTGGCCGACTACATGAAACGCTACACCACCACGACCGCCGTCATCGAAGGTCACACCGACAACACCGGCGATCAGGCCCACAACATGAAACTGTCCCAGCAGCGTGCCCAGAACGTGGTCGACTACATGGTGAAGAACTTCGGCATCGAGCGTTCCCGTCTCTCCGCCAAGGGCTACGGCTCGACCCGCCCCATCGCCTACAACAGCACGGCGGAAGGGCGGCAGAAAAACCGCAGGATCAACGCCATCATCGACTGCGTCGTCAACAAGTAGACATGAGCGGCCAGGGGACCTTCGCTTACCTGCAGCACCCTGGCCTTCGGCACCCCTGACCAACGCCGCCGCAAAAGTAGCCCATAGCCATATGGGCTATTTTTGTCGCCGTACCAAAGGGAAGAAGCAACACCCGTTCAACGTTCAATGTTCAATGTTCAATGTTCGAGGGCAAGGGCAAGGGTGAGGGCGAGGTTACAGGTTGAAGGTTTGGGCAGGGTGCAGCGAGCAGCGGCAACATTTGCCGTCGGGAAATCGTCGGCCCGAGCTTTGTCAACATCGAACGTTGAACGTTGAACCTTGAACGGTCTTAGGAGGTTTTATGCACAAACGAAAACTGGGGCGACAGGGGCTGGAGGTGTCGGCGCTGGGGCTTGGCTGCCGGGGATTGACCTACTGCTACGGCAGCGGCGACCTGCCCGAGTCGATCCGGGTCTTGCGCCGCGCCGTCGAGCTGGGCATCACCTTCTGGGACACGGCAGAGGTCTACGGCCCTTTCTGCAACGAGGAACTCCTGGGACGCCTTTTGAAGGAGGTCCCGCGGCAAAAGCTGGTGCTGGCCACCAAGTTCGCCTGGCGCTTTGGCCCGCACGGCAGGCAGATCGGCCTGGACAGCAGCCCTGCACAGGTACGCAGGTCGATCGACGGGTCCTTGAAGCGCTTGGGGACGGACTACATCGACCTCTACTACCAGCACCGCCTGGACCCCGCCGTCCCGGTCGAAGAAACGGTGGGCGCCCTGTCGGAACTGGTGCGTGAAGGGAAGGTGCGCTACATAGGACTCTCCGAGGTGGGGCCCCGCATCGTGCGCCGCGCCCACGCCGTACACCCGTTGACCGCGGTGCAGTCGGAATATTCGCTGTGGGAGCGGGGGGTGGAGGACAAGCTCCTGCCGGTGCTGCGCGAACTGGGCATCGGCTTCGTGGCCTACAGCCCGATGGGACGGGGCTTCCTGGCCGGCAAGATCCGGACCCCGGAGGACCTGGAGCCCAGCGACTGGCGCCGCAAAAACCCGCGCTTTCTCGCGGAGAACCTGCACCACAACTTCACCCTGGTCTCCATGGTCAACGAGCTCGCCTGCGCCCACGACGCGACCCCGGCACAGGTGTCGCTCGCCTGGCTTTTGCGCCGCGGCAGCGACATCGTCCCCATACCGGGGACCCGGCACCTGCGCTACCTGGAGGAAAACGCCCAGGCCGTGGGGCTGAAACTGTGTGAGGACGTCTGGTGCAGGCTCGACAAGTCGGTTTCCGGCTTCCGGGTGGCCGGCGCGCGTTCGCCCGAAGCGGCGCTCAGTTTCGCGGACAACTCCGATTAAGCCACCATGGAGGGGGACGGACCGTTGATAAAACTGTACCGGGCAAGGGAGGCCAAGTCATAGAGTTCGCGAGACAAAGTCATTTCTGGATTCGAATTGTCAATTGTCAATTGTCAATTGTCAATTGTCAATCAATGACCCAGTTCCTATTTCCCTTATCACTTGTTATAGTCATGGCAGGAAGCACCACTACTTCCCTGCCACAGTTCGTTCAGAAGCTTCTCTGCATCAAAAAGAGGCGTGGCGGGAAAAGTGCCGATGCTCCCGGACTTCAGACCTGAAGGAGCAGCGCCATGACTATGCATCCCGTCACCGACCCCGCCACCGATCTGGACCAGCTCTGCATCAACACCCTGCGCTTTCTCGCGGTCGACGCCATTCAAAATGCCAACAGCGGCCACCCCGGCATGCCGATGGGGGCCGCTGCCATGGCCTACCAGCTCTGGACCCGATTCCTGAAGCACAACCCGGCCGATCCGGCCTGGTTCGACCGGGACCGCTTCGTGCTCTCTGCGGGGCACGGCTCCATGCTGCTGTACGCCCTGCTGCATCTGACCGGGTACGACCTGCCGCTGGAGGAGATACGGCGCTTCCGGCAGTGGGGGAGCCGCACCCCCGGACACCCCGAGCGCGGCCTCACACCGGGCGTCGAAGTGAGCACCGGGCCGCTCGGGCAGGGGTTTGGCAACGCGGTCGGCATGGCCATGGCCGAGGCGCACCTGGCCGCCCGCTTCAACCGCCCCGGCTTCCGCCTCATCGACCACTACAGCTACCTCATCGCCGGTGACGGCGACCTGATGGAGGGGGTGGTGTCGGAGGCCGCCTCCCTGGCGGGGCACCTGCAACTGGGGAAGCTCATCTGCCTCTACGACGACAACCGCATCACGCTGGCCGCCTCGACCTCCCTGAGCTTTACCGAGGACCGCGCGGCGCGGTTCGCCGCCTTCGGCTGGCAGGTTCTCGAGGTCGAGGACGGCAACGACCTGGCGGCCCTGGCCGGCGCGCTCGAGGAGGCGCGTGCCGACACCCGGCGCCCCAGCCTCATCATGGTGCGCACCCGCATCGGGTTCGGTTCTCCCGGCAAGCAGGACAGTTTCGAGGCGCACGGTTCGCCGCTGGGCGCAGACGAGGTGCTGCGCAGCAAGGAGCGGCTGGGGTGGCCGGCCGGGCCGGAATTTTACATACCGCAGCGCGCGCTGGAGCGTTTCCGGCAGGCGCTGGAGCAGGGGGGCGCCGCGCAGCGGGAGTGGGAGGCGTTGCGCACCCGTTACGCGCTCGAGTACCCCGGACCGGCTGCCGAACTCGAACTTGCCGTCTCGGGGGAGCTTCCCGCCGCCTGGCAGGAGGCCCTGCCGCAGTTCCCCGCGGACGAGAAGGGGATGGCGACCCGTGCCGCCTCGGGGAAGGTACTGAACGCGCTGGCGGGGCGCCTGCCCCAGTTCTTCGGCGGCTCCGCGGACCTCAACCCCTCCACTGTCACCGCGCTCACCGGCAGGGGTGACTTCCAGAGCGAGTCGTGGCAGCCCGAAGACCGCCAGGGGGCCGTGGGCGGCGAGTGGGGAGCGGGGGGCGCCAACGTGCACTTCGGCGTGCGCGAGCACGGCATGGCGGCGATTCTGAACGGCATGGCCGCCCACGGTGGCACCATCCCCTTCGGGGCCACGTTCCTCACCTTCTCCGATTACCTGCGTCCGTCGCTGCGCCTGGCGGCACTCTCCGAGTTGAAGGTGATCCACGTCTTCACCCACGATTCCATCGCCCTCGGCGAGGACGGCCCGACCCACCAGCCGGTGGAGCAGCTGGCCTCGCTGCGGGCCATTCCGCGCTTGATCGTGCTGCGCCCCTGCGACGCCAACGAGAGCGCCTTTGCCTGGCGTGCCGCGCTCTCCATCAGGAACCGCCCGGTCGCCCTGGTGCTGTCGCGCCAGGCCGTCCCCACCCTGGACCGGGAGCACTACGGGGCGGCTCAGGGGCTCTTGCGCGGCGGCTACGTGCTGGCCGACTTTGAAGGGGAGGGGACGCGTCTCATCCTGATCGCCACCGGCTCCGAGGTTTCCCTCGCCCTGAAGGCGCGCCTGAAGCTGCAGGAGGAGGGACTCGCGGTGCGCGTGGTTTCCTTGCCGAGTTGGGAGATCTTCGACGAGCAGCCGCCGGAGTATCGCGAGTCCGTGCTCCCGCGGGAGGTCCCGCTCAGGCTCGCGGTCGAGGCGGGGAGTCCCCAGGGATGGCACCGCTACGTGGGGGACGCCGGCGTGGTACTCGGCGTCGAGGGATACGGCGCCTCGGCGCCGGGAGACCGGGTCCTCGAGGAGTACGGCTTCTCGGTGGCAAACCTGTGCAGGCTCGCCCGGCAGTTGGCGGGGAGGTGAGCGGTTATCCCGGAGCGCGCGGCGGCGCCTGGTTGAGACGGGAGGAAAGCGATGACCTATAAGGAGTTGCAACTGGCGCTGGCGGTCTTCGGCCTGGAGCAGCGGGCGAGCCTCAGTCAGATCAAGAGCCGGCACCGGGAACTGGTGAAAAGACACCACCCCGACCTGGGGGCGCCGGACGACAGCGAGGAGATGAGGAAGGTGAACGCCGCCTACCGGGTCCTGCTCGAGTACGTCTCCGACTACCGCTTTTCCTTCGCCGAGGAGGAATTCTACGAGCAGAATCCGGACGAGCGCCTCAGGCGCCAGTTCTTCGAGGGGCCGTTCTGGGGTAACGACAAGGAGAACGGTTGATTGGCTTCGTCAATAATGTGTCAGGGAGCGGTGAAAGAGGTGAAAAGTGCATAAAAACCGCGCCGATACCCTAAGTCCCTGCTGGGCGCGGCTTCGCTGTACACAGTTTCGTGGAAAACGCTGTGGATAACTTTCGGGATTGCGCCGGTTTCCCCTCAAAGATCATGGTTTTCTACCTTTTTGCCTAAAAAATGTGCACGCTGGTGCCGTTGCACCGGTGCCGCTACCCGATCCCCTATCCTGGCCGGAGCGCAAAGCCCAGCTCACCGGCCAGCGCCTGCCGTCGGTACTCGAAGATGTCGCGTACCCGGCGCGCCACGAAGGGGGCGGCGAGCTCCCCGAAGGGGCCGAAAGGAAGGACGTAGTGCACCAGGTCGGTCATCAGCGTTCCCTGGGGCGTTTCCTGGAAGATGTGCTGGTGATGCCACATCCGGTACGGGCCGAAGCGCTGTTCGTCCACGAAGAAATAAGGCTCCCGCATGTGGGTGATCTCGGTGACCCACTTGACCGGCCAGCCCAGGAACGGGGTCACGGTGTAGCTCACGATCATCCCGGCGTGCATCTTTTCGGGGAGCTCCCCCGTGATCCTGAAGCCCAGGTCGGGCGGCGTTATGCGCGGCAGGTTCCCCGGGTGCACGAAGAATCCCCACGCCTGTTCCAGCGGCAGCGGTATCAGTTGTTCCTGCTTCAGTAGGTGCATCTTCATGACGAATCCGCCCTTTCCCGTTACCAGAGCTCGACCTCGGTGAGGGCCGCCTGCTGCTGCTCGATCGCCCTTTGCCAGCAGTAGCGGTCGCGCTGGGCCAGCTTGCTGCTGCGGCTTGAGTCCACCTTCCTGCGGTGTACGGCGAAGTCGCCGTTGGAGAAGTGGATCACCCTCCCGAAGTCGCCGCCGATGTCCATGGCATCTATGGGGATCCGCTCCTGCTCCAGGTATTGCAGGATAAACCTGCAGTTGACCTGCCCGACGCAGAAGAAGTTGTCCGTGTTGCTTTCGGGGTTGATGATGGTGGCCCCGCCGAAGATTTTGGCCCTGAGCCGGGAGCGGTCGGTTCCCTGGGCCATCATGGCGTTGATGAGCAGGTCCATGGCATGGATGCCGTAGCGCCCCGCGTCGGTGATGTTGAGCGGGAGCTCCTTGGAGTAGCGCGGGTTGCTCAGCATGAAATGGTTCATCCCGATGATGCGGCGGCTGCGGTCGTACAGACAGGCGGCGATGCAGGAGCCGAGCAGGGTGGTGATTACGCCGGGCTTGCCGGTGACGTAGAACTCCCCCGGCGCTATGGTGACCCGCTCACCCTTTTGGTATGTCTCTATCTTCATCCCGCACCTGCCGCGCTTTCGGGCATCTCAGTCGGGCTCAGGGCTTTTGCCGCTGCGCCAGCATCTCCGATATCTTCCGGTTCAGCTTCTCCATTTCCAGCGGCTTCTGGATGTAGTGCATGCCCGCTTCAATGACTCCGCGCTGCAACACGTTGTCCGAGGTGTGCCCCGACATGAAGAGCACATTCATCTCCGGCAGGCTCTCCTTGACCCGCTCCGCCAGTTCCCTGCCGTTCATCTCCGGCATCACCACGTCGGTCAGGAGCAGGTCGATCTCCGCTCCCCGCTGCCGGCTGATCTCGAGGGCCTCCAAGGGACTCTGCGCCTGGATCACCGTGAGTCCCATCTCCTCCAGAAGCCTCGTCGTGAGCCATAGCAGCATCTCCTCGTCCTCCACCAGCAGCACCGTCCCGGAAATCCGTCGCTCCGCCGGGAGGGGCCCCTGCGGCGTCGCCTCGCTCTCCTGGAGGCGGGGCAGGTAGATCTTGAACACGGCACCCTGGCCCGGCTCGCTGTAGACGTTGATGAACCCGCCGTTTTGCGTGACGATGCCGTACACCGTGGAAAGGCCCAGGCCGGTTCCCTTACCCTGCCCCTTGGTGGTGAAGAACGGCTCGAAGATGTGGGCGGCGGTCATCTTGTCCATGCCGTGGCCGGTATCGCTCACCGAAAGCAGCACGTACTCCCCCGGTCTCGCATCGGGATGGAGGTAGGCATAGTGGCTGGCGATCTGGACGTTGGCCGTCTCGATGGCGAGGCTGCCCCCTTCCGGCATGGCGTCGCGGGCGTTCACGGCCAGGTTCATCAGGATCTGGTCCACCTGCGAAGGGGCGATCATGATGCTCCAGAGCTCCGGCGCGGGATGAAAGGAGAGTTTCACATCCTCGCTGATCAGCCGGGTCAGGATCTTCAGTGAGTCTTCGATGAGCCGGTTCAACTGCACCGGCTTGGGGGATACCACTTCCTTGCGGGAGAAGGCGAGGAGCTGGCGGGTGATGTCGCTGGAGCGCCTGGCGGCGTTGATGATCAGTTCCAGGTACTGCCCGATCGGCTCGCCGTCCTCGAGTTTGCGCTTGGACAGTTCGGCGGCGCCGGAGATGACGCTCAGCATGTTGTTGAAGTCGTGCGCCACGCCGCCGGCCAGCCGGCCGATGGACTCCATTTTCTGCGACTGGCGGAACTGCTCCTCAAGGTGCCTGCGCTCGGTGGTGTTGATGAAGGCGACCACTGCCCCCACCACCTTGTCATCCTTCACCTGGGGATAGGACCAGTACTCCACCGGGAAACTGCTGCCGTCCGCGCCCCAGAACACCTCGTCATCCACGTGGCTCCCCTTGCCCTGCAGCATCGCTGTGTGGGCGCTGCACTCTTCCTGAGGCATGTGCCGGCCGTCGGGGTAGCTGTGGTGCATGATGTCGTGGATGTTCTTTCCCAGGAGGTCGCCCTCGTTCTGGTAGCCGAGCATGCGCAGGCAGGCGCGGTTGCAGAAGGTGCACTTCCCGTCGATGTCGACGCCGTAGATCGCCTCGCCGGTGGAATCGAGCAACAGGCGCAGCCGCTCCTCGCTCTCCCTGAGCGCCTCCTCCGCCTGCCAGCGCTCGGAAACCTCTTCCTCCAGCAGCGCCGCCTGCTCCTGCAGCGATTCCTGGGCCGCCTGGCGCTCCGTGATTTCTTCCTCCAAAAGGGCGGCCTGTTTCTTGATCTCCTCCTCGGCGCGCTTGCGTTCGTCGATCTCGAGCTTCAGGGTCCAGAGCGTGTAGGACATCCCCATGATCAGCAAAAGCGAGACCGCCTTCAACAGGTACAGGCGCCAGTCGCTGCGCACCTGGTAGCGGGTTACCCGCAGCATCACCCCGCTCTCCGGGTCGGTGACCGGCATCTCTTTGTAGAAATCACGGTCCAGGAGCTGCATCTGCGGCATGGTGGCCAGCAGGCCGCCGCTGCTGTCGTTGAGGCTCAGGTGGTACAGGTGCGGCTGGGTCTGCGCGGCGAGCTGCTGTAGGAGCTTGTCGCACGAGTAGACGCCCCCGAAGAGCCCGAGGAAGGTGTCGCCCCGGAACACGGGGACCCAGATCTCGAAGGAGGGCCGTCCCTGGATGGCCTCGAAGGGGTGGGTGTACACCGGCTTGCGCCGTTCCCGGGCCAGGGCGGAAACCCGTTTCGGCTCCGGCAGGTTCAACTGGAGTCCGACGATCTGCCGGTTCGGCGCCAGCGGTGAGACGTCGGTGATACGGAAGTCGGCGTCGACCCAGGTGATATTGATCAGCTGTGGGTGCGCCTGCACGTACTGGCCGGCACGCTCCTGGAACAGTTGCGCGGTGAGTTTTCCCGAGGCCCGGTCCAGGGCCAGCAGTTGCAGGTAGCTGGCATCGCCTTCCAGGGTAAGCTGCAGCGAACCGCTGAGGGTCCTGGCCCTGCTGCTTAAGTCGTTCTGCTTCGCCCTCAGGTTGTTCCCTTCGGTGAACCAGACGATCAGCCCGAACACCACCAGGAAGGCGGCGAACAGGATGGCGCTGTAGCGCAGGGCCGCCGAGCGGCTGCGGGGATGCGGATGTGGACCTTTGAGGTGGGGCACTACTTCCTCCGACAGGATTCGTGACGACCTGCTCCTCATCGGCATGGGGCAGGAAATGTTGAGCGCGGGATTACCCCCAAGGCGGGCAACTTAATGATAATAGCAGCAAAACCAACTTCCTCAAACGGCTGAGCCCGCCGTTGCCGGCGGGCTCATGGGTTTTACGTTCTAATTCGCGGCGCCTGGCGATCAGGCGGCGAAGTTGCGGTCGATGTGCAGCCTCAGGATATCCTCGAACTCGGTCTCCTGGTCGCCGCGGTACACCATCGAGGAGCCCAGTTCGGCCGCCAGGATGGCGCAGAGGTACTTCTGGGGGAGGGTGGCGATCCTGCGGCGGTAGAGCGCCTTTTCGGCCACCAGGGCCGGCAGGTGCGCCAGGATCACCCGGCGGAACGGGGCCTGCCCCAAAAGCTCCGGCCGCCCCTGGAAGAAGCGGAACAGGCGCGCGTAGTGTCCGTTGATCTCGGTGCTGATGGCGTCGGAGATCTCGGTGCAGGGAGCGGTCGGACGCTCGCGGTGGCGCTTGAGGATGAGCCGCGCCTCGTCGGCGGCCCTCTTCTCCAGGATGGAGATGACCCCGGCCACGTACTCCTCCTTCTCGGCCAGGAACTCGCCGTCCTTCATGAGCAGGTTGGCGATGATCTCGTAGGAGGAGGAGATCACGCCGCACTTGTTGGCGGAGGCGTCGCGCATGATGATGACGCCTCGTTTTTGCAGCTGGGCCCTGGCCTCCGGGGTGATGAAGGAGTTCGCCCCTTCGATGATGGCGCGCGCCGAGGGGGTGCCGTCGGGGAGGAAGAAGCGCTCCCAGTTGCCGGCGTCGATGGTTTCCGGGCGCCCGCCGCCGGGGATGAACAGATCGGCCTCCGTGGTGAAGACCAGGTCGCCGAACTCGCGGGAGAACTCATCGATGGAAATCCACTGCTCGCTGATGCCGTCGGCCCCCATGGTCACCTTGCGGTACAGGGTCTTCAGCCCCTCGGTCCTGCTGCCGCTTCTAAAGAGCATGAAGCCCCCTTCGTGCAGCGCCTGCGGGTTGAAGCCATCCAGATCCTCCTTGAGGAGCATGCGTGACAGCTCGCCGTGGCGCGCCCCCTGCGGATCGAACAGCGCGGCGGTACCGTCCAGGATGAGGCGGATCTGCATCCTCGGGTAGCGCTCCAGCATGATGCGCATGGCGTTGCCGGCCACGTCACCGTTGGGGCCGCCGGTGAACTTCACGCTGAAGGGATCGTTCACCATATCGATGCCGAGATCCGCCATGGTGATCTCCGCGAAGCGGACCACGCCGGTCGAGGTGACCCCGAACTCCTTGTGGTTGATGCCGACCTTCTTGCTGGACATGATGCCGATGCCCAGGAGGTAGCCGCGCGTCTTGGAGATGCGGGCGATGCTCTCGATCATGGAGTCGTGCATGTTCTCGTCCGGCCCGAGCTCGATCGGCTCGTCCTCGCGGTAGTAGTCCACCACCGCCGGCAGTTTCGCCACGCCGTTTTCGGTCACGAAGATGTCCAAAAAGGCGTTGGCCACCCCGTACTGCAGCTTGTAAAGACGCAAGACCTCCTGGTCGCGCTCGCCGCTTCTTTGCAGGTCCCCGGCGTCGAGGATCAGCACCAGCTTGGAGCCCCCCTCGTAGATGTCCTTGTTCTTCAGGTGCTGGGTGTGGGCGAGGACGAAGTTCTCCCGGAAGATCGTGTTGGCGTTGGTGATGAAGTCGTCGCCGTTTCTGGCGATGACGGTGCGCCAGCCGCCGCGGGCGATGTCGGAGAAGCCGATGTGGTAGCCGAAGCCGAAGCGGCTGAAGAAGAAGGTGACCCGGAAGGGGAGGGCGGAGGGGAGATCCGAGGTGAACTCGGCGCCCAGCTCCGTCAGGTAGGCGGGGTCCAGCCGGAAGGCGAGCGCCTGCTTCTCCAGGACGTAGAAGTTGGTCTTCAGGGTGTGCTTGATGAAGATGAGGCAGCAGCGGAAGATGGCGCGGCGCACCTCGTCCAGGTAGCGGTGCCCCGTGTTGTAGTCGCCCACCATCCTCTCGGCCTCCTCGAGCTTGGCCGCGTACTCGGCCTCGCGCCCGGCGACCGCGGGATCGAAGCGGACCGCGAAGAGTTCCGCCAACTGCAGGGTGATCTCGGGGTGCGAGAAGAAGGCGCTCTTCACGTCATCCAGGCCGAAGCGGTCCGGCTGGTTGTGCGCCAGGTTCGTGTGGCAGAAGGCGATGAAGGCGTTGATGAGCGACCCCTCCCTGCCGCTGAAGGTCCCCTTGGTGACGAAGTCGCGGTAGGCGATGGAGGTGGTGGCGAGGATCTGGGTGTTGCACAGTTCATCCTGCAGGCGGCTGAAGAGCTCGCTGCCGCGGGAGAGCACCTCGCCGTCGCGGCGGCGCACGTAGAAGGTCCCCAGGAAATAGGGGTGGGTGCCGTTGGAGATGGTGAGGCAGTAGGCGCGGTTCACGCCGAGATCCAGTCGGTTGAACACCTCCATCACCTGGAGCAGGAAGTCTTTTTGCGGCGGGTTGCCCACCGCGAAGTGGATGCGCGATTCACGCCCCCCCTCCATCTCCTCGACGTCCAGGTAGAGTCCCCCGGCCTTGACCCCTTTCTGGTACAGGTTGACCACCTGGGCCACCCGCTCCGGCCAGGCCATGCGCACGTACTTCTCGTTGTTGAGCCAGAGCATGCGCAGCAGGCGGTCCAACTCGCCCATGACGAAGTCCGGGTAGCTTTGGCGCAGCGAGGCGGCGACCTTGGCGCGGATTCCCGCCGGGATGACCACGTCCCCGCCGTCCTGGATCTCCTTGTTGCTCTTTCTATCGAACTCGAAGCGCTGGATTTCGAGGGTGCGGTCGCTGCCTGGGAGCGGGCTTTCCGAGTGGGCGATCATGGCGTAGGATATCTCCCTCTCCGGGATGCGGCGCAGCGTGTCGTAGAGCGAACCCGGCACGTTGGGGAGCGCCTGGATCAGGCACTTCTCCCGGTCGGAGAGGACCAGCCGGCGGTTGTGCGCGAGGCTTGCCATTTCGCGCTCCAGCATGGCCATCGCCTCGGGCTCGTCCTTCATGGCGATGAAGAAATAGGGGGGGAACTGTTCCATGAGCCAGCTGCGGTTTTCCATGGTAGCGGCGCTCAGTCTCTTTAATTCGGCGGTAGTGGTTTTCATTGCTCGTGACTCCTCAATGGAATGTTGGCGGTGTATGACGCTACTCCTCCCCCCGGAGGGGGGAGGCTGGGAGGGGGGAGGCAGGGCTCTTTTCATGCTTCCCCCTCCCCGACCCTCCCCCTCCGGGGGAGGGAGCTTACGTGGCTAGAACATGAGCTTCACCAGGAGGAATCCGACCCCGATGGAGGAGAAGGTGGCGACGAGCCCCGGGATCATGAAGCTGTGGTTCAGGACGTAGCGGCCGATGCCGGTGGTGCCGGTGCGGTCGAAGTTGATCGCGGCCACCACGGTCGGGTAGTTCGGGATGAAGAAGTAGCCGTTCACCGCCGGGAACATGGCGATCAGGAACGGGGCGGGGATGCCCAGGCTGATCCCCAGCGGCATGAGGGCACGTACCGTCGCGGCCTGGCTGTAGAGCAGGATGGAGAGGACGAAGAGGGCGAAGGCGAAGAGCCAGGGGGCGGTGGTGACCATCCCCTTGATCGAACCGCTCAGAAGTTCCATGTTCCCCTGGAAGAAGGTGTCGCCCATCCAGGCGATGCCGAAGATGGCGATGACCGCCTGGATGCCGGCGATGAAGACGCTCCCCTCGACCACGCGGGAGACCTTCACCTTGCAAAGGAGCAGCATGAGCGCCGCGATGGTCAGCATGACGATCTCGATCACGTGCGGCATCCCCATCTTCTCCTTGTTCTGGGCGGGACGCTTGTCGTCGAACTTCACGATGTGGTAGCCGAACGGGGTCTTGATCACCTCGGTCAGGTCGCCCGGCTTCTTGAGCTTCGCGCAGGCCTTTTCGAAGTCGGGGATCATCTTCCCTTTGGCCTGCCAGCCGAGGTCGCCGCCGGTTGTCGCAGTGGCGTCGATGGAGCACTGTTTGGCGACCTCCGAGAAGTTGCCGCCGGATTTTAGCTGTGCGAGGACCTGCTTCGCCTCGGTCTCGCTCTTCACCACGATGTGGCTGATGCGGGTGTCGCTACCGACGCTCCACTCCGGGCGCAGTTGCGGGAAGGAACCGAAGAGGACCACGAGGATAGTTCCCACCAGGAACAGGGCGACCGCCACCTTGGCGCTCGCCGGCGTGTTACGGAGCGTCTCGTTCACCTTGGCGCTGTCCGCGCCCGCGTTACGCGGCGGGGGGACCAGCCCTTCCTGCAGGCGTTTCTGGTATTCCGGGTCCTTGTCGAGGTCCTTGCCGAGCTTGTTGGAGACGAAAGCGGCGAGGATGACGCCGATGAGGGTGGAGGGGATACAGACCTTGAGGATGTCGATCAGTTCCACGTTGAAGCCGAGCTTCGCGGTCGTGCCGCCCAAGAGGCCGAGAAGAGCGACCGTCGCGGCGGCGATGGGGCTTGCCGTAATGGCCTGTTGCGAGGCGATGACCGAGATGGACATGGGGCGTTCCGGGCGGACGCCGGTTTCCCGGGCCACCTCGGCGATCACCGGCAGTACCGAGTAGGCGACGTGGCCGGTGCCGGCGAATAGGGTGAAGAAGTAGGTGACCATAGGACCGAGGAAGGTGATCCGGTCCGGGTTGTTTCTGAGAATCCTTTCCGCCAGGGAGACCAGGTAGTCGAGCCCGCCGGCTGCCTGCAGGACGCCCGCAGCGGTGACCACCGCGGCGATCATCAGCATCACGTCGATGGGTGGAGCGGTCGGTTGCAGGTGGAACAGGAAGGTGAGCACGGCGAGGCCGAGGCCGCCCATGACCCCGAGGCCGATACCGCCCAAGCGGGCTCCGACGAAGATAGCTGCCAGTACCACTACGAACTCTAGCCAGAACATGATCTTTCTCCCCTTTGAGGTAATCAGGCGAGGTACGCCCATGACCGGTACATAGCATCGGCGATGCCAAGAGGAGGTCAGAGAATGAAGTGTTATAAAATCGGCATGTTAGCGAGGAGTTTGAAGGGGCAGATCAACATGAGGGGTATGCCGCAGGGAATAGTGAGGGAGGTGTAAGCGAGAAATGATATGAAACTACGGTCAGTTAGGGCGATGTATGACAATCGGCATAGTATGCCCAAGGGAATACCCCTGTGGCCTCACGTCCCCCCCTTGTCAAAGGGGGGCCAGGGGGGATTTGCCTTACCTTGCCTTACCTTACCTTACCTGATTACTCCAATCCCCGTCCCGCCCCCCCCATACCCAAGCTCCCTTAGCGCCCGTTCGATGGCGCGCACATCGCATCCATCGACGATCCGCTTGCCGTTGTCGAAGACGATGAGCGGGACGATATCGCCGTGATAGCGCTCGCGCCACTCCTGGTGTGCGGCGCGGTCCTTGCGGATGTCGCGGGTGGTGTAGGGTATCTTTCTCTCGGTGAAAAAACTTTCCACCTCGGCGCAGTAGCTTCAGCCGCTGCCGACGTAGATGGTGATGGCTGGCTGGAGGGGGGATGTCGGCAGAGGAGACGAATAAGTCGTCGCGCAGCCAAGGACGGAGAGCGCGAGCAGCAAGAAAGCGAGCGAGCCCGCCAGCAGGTTGCCTCGTTGCGCTCGTGCCGGAATGCGGCGTGGATTGAAACCGTGCTTCATCGCGTCTTCTCCCTTGTTGTTCCGACCGAAGGAGGGGACTGGCTCCGCCAGGTGCCTGTCCCCTTAGGCCCCCAGGAAATTCATTCTCCCCGCTGCTGCTTCAACCTCTTGCTCAAGGTCGGTTGCGACACACCTAAAAGCCTCGCCGCGATGGACTGGTTCCCCTCCGCCCGCCTCATCGCCTCCGCCACCAGCAGATCGATCGCCTCGGTGAATCCCGGTAGCCGGTCCATGCCGAAGAAGGGGTTGTCCGAAGGCTCCGCCGGCTGCTCCGCCGCCGACGCTATCGGCCGCTCGCCGATGGCGCGCACGAACGCCTCCATCGAGAGGACGCCCCCCTGGTGCAGGCTCACCGCGTCGTAGACCATCGCCTTCAGCTCGCGCACGTTGCCGGGAAAATCGTAGGTGGCCAGGAGCACGGCGAGCTCCTTGGGAAGCGTCGGCTTCTTCTTGCCGAATTCCCGCGCCGCCAGTTCCAGGAAGTGATCCAGCAAAAGCGGGATGTCCTCCTTCCTCTTTCTCAAGGGGGGGATGTGCAGGTGGTGCGCCCGCAGCCGGTAGTAGAGGTCCTTTCTGAACTCCCCCGCCGCCTGCCGCGCGGCCAGGTCCTGGTGCGTCGCCACCACGACCCGCGCCCGGATGCGCCGGGGACGGTCGCTCCCGATCGGGTAGTACTCACCCTCCTGCAAAAGCCGCAACAGTTTCACCTGCGAGGAAAGGCTCAGGTCCCCTATCTCGTCCAGGAAAAGGGTCCCGTCGGCGGCCTGTTCGATCATCCCCTTTCTGGCCTCGCCCGCGCCGGTGTAGGCACCCTTCACGTGCCCGAACAGGGTGTCCGAAACCATCGCGTCGTCCAGCCCCGCCACGTTCACCGCCACCAGCTCCCCCTTGCGCCCCGAGAGCCGGTGCAGGGCGGAGACGATCAGCTCCTTGCCGACGCCGCTCTCCCCGGTTACCAGGATGGGCTGGGAAGAAAGCGCCACCGCCTCGACGTACTGGAAGATGGAACGCATCCCCTTGTCGCCGGTGACGATGTTGTCAAACGCCTCCGGGTGCTCCAGCCGGTCGTAGAGGAAGCGGTTTCTCAGTTCCCGGTTCTCCAGCTGCAGCTCCTTCTCACGGACCGCCCGCTTCACCCCCTTGACGATGCGCCCCTCCTCGGATGTCTTCACGTAGTAGTCGAAGGCGCCGCTACGCATGCAGTTCACCGCGGTCTCCAGCTGGTTCAGACCGCTCACGATGATCACCGTCACCTCGGGGTGTTCCTCGGCGATCCGCTCCAGGAGCTCCTCCCCGGAAAGGTGCGGCATGGTCAGATCGAGCAGCACCACGCCCACCGCGTGCTCCGCCATCATCTTCAGCGCCTCGCGGCTGTCCGAGCAGGTGAGTATATTGCTGAGACCGGCGCGTTCCAGGGTGATGCTCATGGAGTAGAGCCAGTCCGGTTCGTCGTCCACCAGCAGGATGCTGAAGGCGGGGTAGAGGGTCGTGGTCATGGTGATGACTCCTTGTCGGGCACGGCGAAGGTGAGGCGCGCCGTGGTGCCTGCGCCGGGTGCGGAGCTGAAGGAGAGCTCGCCGCCGTGTTCCTTGACGATGCCGCTCGATACCGACAGCCCGAGCCCGGTGCCGCCGCTCTCGCGCTTGGTGGTGAAGAAGGGGTCGGTGAGACGGGAGAGATGTTCCGGCGCGATCCCCGTCCCCTGGTCCCGCACCTCCAGAACCACCTGCCTCTGCTGCCCGTCGAACCAGGTGACCAGCTCGATGCCCCGGTCCGGCGAGGGAAGCGCCTGGCAGGCGTTCACCAGAAGGTTCACCACCACCTGTTCGATGCGCTGGGCGCTGCCGTTGAGTCTCGGTATGTCTTCCCCGAGGCTCACGCTGAAATGTTCCGTGCTCTTCTCCACCAGGTTGGTGAGAAGGCGCAGCGCCGCCTGTACCGTCTCGTTCAGGTCGAATTCCGCCGCCTGTCCCGGTTCCTGCTGTCTCGCGAAATCCTTCAGGTCCTCGACGATCAGCTTCACCCGCCGCGACCCTTCCTGCATCTGCTGCATCAGCCTGGGAAGCGCCTCGCGCATCCGGGAGTAGGCGAGCCCGCCGAACTCGAAATCCCCGTTCTTCTCGTAGTACTCCTCGAGGATAGGCTCCGCGTCGCGGAAGGCCTCCATCATCACCGGCAGGTTCAGAAGGATCAGGCCGTTGGGGTTGTTGATCTCGTGGGCCACCCCGGACACGAGGATGCCGAGCGCCGCCATCTTGTCCGCCTGGACCAGTTGCTGCTGCCGGTTTATCAGCTCCTCCTCGGCGTGGCGGCGCTCCTCCACCTCGCGGGTCAGTTCGGCCGTGCGGGTCGCCACCTCGCGCCGCAGCATCCGCGACCAGAGTACGGCCCCCCCGGCCAGCAGGATGAGCGGCAGCACAACGACCGCCCCGTACCTGAAGACCTCGCTCCAGGAGAGCCCCGGCGGTTCCAGGACCCCGAGCCACCGGTTGTAGATCATCTGGTACTCCCCGGTGTTCTTCAGGATGGCGAGTCCCTCGTTGAAGCGGGCCAGAAGCGCCGCGTTCCCCTTTTTCACCGCGAAGCAGTACTGCTGCGCCGATACCGGGTCTCCGACCGCCTCCAGGTTGGAGAGTCCCAGCTCCCGGATCAGGTACAGTCCGGGGAGCTTGGCCATGACCGCGTAGTCGTGCTTGCCCGACGCCAGCGAGCGCAGCACGTCGGCGTGGGTCGGGACCGGCACCACCTTGGCGCCGACGCCTTTGGCCGCCAGGAACTCCTGCATGATCCCGTCGTTCAGCACCAGGACCTCCTTGCCGCGCAGGTCGGCCAGGGTCGGGTGCCGGTTGCCCCCTCTGCGGGCGAAAATCGAGTGGTGCACGATGGTGTGCGGCGGCGAGAAGTCTACCGTTTTGGCGCGCTCGTCCGAGTAGGACATCCCCTCCAGCAGGTCGACGTCCCCCCTGAGCAGGTCCTGGCGCCGCTCCGACCACGCCCCCAGCCGGATTTCGACCTTGAGCCCCATCACCCGGGCCACGGCGCGGGTGAGCTCCACGTTGTAGCCGCTTGGCTTGTTGTCCTTGTCCAGGAATTCGTAGGGAGGATAGCTGCGGTCGCCGCCGACGATGACCAGTGCCGGAGCGGCATCGGCGCCCAGGGCCGTCTGCGCGCAAAGAACCGTGCAGATGGAGAGGATCGCGGCGACGATAAGGCTCACGGGCCGGGTGCGGTGACGTTGCTGCTGAATGGCGCTCGCTGATGGCATGGATGCAGCTTATCTATCAAATTCGCCGCTTGCAAGATTGATCTGACGCAGCGGACTGGTTAACACGCCCGCTGTTACATTATTTTGCACCAATGTTGCTGGCCTTGTCCCTTAAAGTCCTCAAGTTTGTTCCTCTTTGCACCGAAACAACAACGATGAAAAAGTCTTTTGGGCGAAATTATGAGAGGTGACATATGAATCTCAGAAACAAGGTCAACGTGACGGTTGTGATAGCATTCGCCATAGCAATTGTTGCCCTCATCGTTACGGCCTCCTCCAGTTCCCGCAACATCATGGGGAGCATGGTGCACAGCTCGCAGCTGTCGTTGGCCAACGACAACGCTGAAAGTGTCAACGCGTGGCTGTTGAGCAAGCAGGGGATCATAGCTGCGGGTGCCAAGGAGCTGTCCAAGGAGTCGGGCCAGTCCAAGGAGTACCTCACCGGCCTGATCAAGCTCCTGGCCGGTGCCGGAGGCTTCTCCACCGTCTATCCCGGTTACGAGAACGGCCTCTTCGTCTCCTCCGACGGCTGGGTTCCCGAGGCCACCTGGGATCATCGCAAGAGGCCCTGGTACGAGAAGGCAAAGACGGAGATGAAGGTGTCCCAGACCGAGCCGTACGTGGATGCCCAGACCGGCAAGACCATCATCTCCTTCATCGCGCCTATCACCGCGGGCGGGAGCTTCACCGGCGTGCTCAGCTCCGACATCATGCTCGACGACGTGATCAAGCAGGTGCTGAACGTGAAGGTCGGCCGCAGCGGGTACGCCTTCATCATGGACAAGAGCGGCAAGATCCTGGTGCACCCGAACAAGGAGCTCGTGCTCAAGAAGAAGTTCCAGGATGTCACCACCGGCCTGTCCGACCTGAGCGCCCAACTTGCCGCCCAACCCAACGGCAGTCTCGACTACAAGATGGGTGACGTCGAGAAGATGGCTTCCTACGCCCGGATCCCGGCGGCGGACTGGTATCTCTGCGTCACCGCGGACAAGGCCGAGGTCTTCGCACCGGTTAACAAGCAGGTGCAGGCGCTCCTGGCCATCGGCGCCATCTTCCTCGCCGCGGGGATCGCGGTGATCTTCTTCATCGTGAGACGGCTCTTGAGCCCGCTTGGAGTGCTCTGTAACCGCGTAGCCGACCTCGCCGAAGGGGAGGGGGATCTGACCAAGCGGGTCGACGTGGGGGACCGCCACGACGAGATCGGGCTTTTGGCCGAGAAGCTGAACACCTTCGTGGAGAACATGGGGAGCATCATCTCCCAGATCGCCTCCGCCTCCAGGTCGCTTGCCTCCGAGTCCAACACGCTCACCTCCACCTCCATGTCGATTTCGGTTGGCGCCGAGTCGGTGGCAGGACAGACCGCCACCGTGGCCACCGCAAGCGAGGAGATGGCCGCCACCGCTGCCGATATCGCCAACAACTGTCATCGCGCCGCGGACAGCGCGCAGCACGCCGCCGACACCACCCAGGAGGGGTTCAAGGTGGTCAGCAGCACAGTGGAAGGGATCCGTTACCGTGGCCGGCAGACCCGTCAGAACGCCGACCGGATATCCTCCCTGGGCGAGCGGTCCGAGCAGATCGGCGCCATCGTGGCGACCATCGAGGATATCGCCGACCAGACCAATCTGCTGGCGCTCAACGCCGCCATCGAAGCCGCCCGGGCCGGGGAGCAGGGGCGCGGTTTCGCTGTCGTTGCCGATGAGGTGCGTGCCCTTGCCGAGCGCACCACCCGCGCAACCAAGGAGATCGGCGACATGATCAAGGCGATCCAGCAGGAGACCAGGGATGCCATTACCTCCATGGAGGAGGGGGTGCGTGGGACCGAGCAGGGGGCGATCGAGGCCGAGCAGTTGGAGGGGGCGCTGCAGAGGATTCTGGAGCAGGTGAACGACGTGACCGCCCAGGTGAGTCAGATCGCCACCGCCGCCGAGGAGCAGGGGGCCACGACCGGTGAGATCACCAACAACATCCAGCAGGTGACCGCCGTGGTCCAGGAGACCGCCAGCGGTGCTCAGGACTCCGCCCAGTCCGCCTCCCGGCTTTCCGAATTGTCCGGCGAATTGCAGCGTATCGTCGGCAAATTCAAGCTCTGAGGGAGCGGCCGGCAGCAAACATGGCGTGAAAAGGGGGGCGAATGATATTCGCCCCCCTTTTTTATGGTCCGCAGATCAGCCGTCACCTCAAAACCGCGACCGTTTTTCACCTTTAGCGCTCCCACAACCGGAGGAGGGGACTGGCTCCGTCAGGTGCCTGTCCCCTTAGTGCTTGAGGGAGGTGGCTGAGCTGAAAGGAGCGTTCCGCTAGAGGGACAGGCACCTAGCGGAGCCAGTCCCTTCTGCCCCCGCCCCCCCGCCCCCCACCAGCTTGAGGCCAAATGGCAGCCAGCGCCGGAATCTGCCGACCCGCCAGCAAAAGCCACAACAGGTAAGGCATCAGCCACCGCCCCAGCATGTCCCATGCATAGCAACTGACGATGTGCAGAGTCGTAGGTTCCGGCACCAGAAACGGCGGGACGTGCCACATCGCGGCCATGGCCATGTCCATGGAGAAGTAGAAGACGATGGCAGCCGCAAAGCCTACTGCGCGGCGAGCGGCGCTCACCCGGGGAGTAGCGAGGACGAGGAGGAAAAAGGGGGTGAGCTTGCTGGCGCTGACGAAGAAGAGCTGACTCATCGACGCGTAGTCGGGATGCAGGTGAGAGGTCAGCAGGACCTGGAGATACCGGAAAGCGAAATCCAGCCTCGGCATGATCCATATCACGGGGAAGGAGCAGAGGATTAACCTAACGAGGAAGAGGGCGATCGCCTTCACGCTTTACCACCAGTTCGATCCAGACCAGCCATAGAGTAACGACGAACGCCGCGAAAAGCACGTGCCACAGGTAGTCGTGGCTCATACGGGCATATTGCGCGTTCCACCGGGTAATGAGCCCAAGAAGGACGAGCCGCACCACGTTCACGATCAGAATGAGCGGAACGCCTGCTGCCACCGCCACGGCTTTTGCCTTCCGGGAAGCGGGGTAGGCGAGAACGAAAGAAAGGAAGAGGACCCCGGCGGTGACGGCACTGCACTCGGGGGTGATGATCCAGTGCGCCGTCCCCAGGAAGATATGGTTTCCCTGCGCGACCTCGTTGGCGCAACCCGCCGCGTTGAGAAGCCACGATACGGTCCGGGTCGTCTGCCGGGTCAAGGGCTCTATCCCCTGGAACTCCAGAAACCACAGCATCCCGTTCATGGCCGCCATGAACGCCACGAACAGGAGCGAGGTCTTCAACAGCGGCGAGACGGCACGGCTGACGTCACCTCTGCGCTCCTCCGCATCCCTCTCTGGTGCCAGCGGCCGCGGTTTTCCTGGTTTCTTCAGCATCGCCGCCGGTTCACTTCTCTTTTTTCCGCGCTAATAATCCCAACCCCGCGAGCATCCCGGGAAGAAGCCACCAGCCGTTCAGCACCGGAACCGGTGTGGGGCCTCCCTGCCCGCCGCTTCCCGAGGCGGAGACGACGACTGAAAAGGGGGTGAGGGACGCAGAGCCCGCACTGTTGCTGGCAGTGATCGTGATGCCGGCATAGGTGCCCGCATCGGAATTGGAGGGCGTGCCGGTGAGGGCTCCGGTCGAGGCGTTGAAACTGGCCCACGCCGGCTTGTTGCTGATGCTGAAACTGGAGGCGTAGGCGGAAGTCGGGGTGAAGTTGTAGGCCGTGCCGATGACAATTGCCCCGGCCGGGGAACCCGAGATGGTCGGGGGGGGCAGGGTAACCGTGACGTCCGTTTTTTTGGAGCCGGTTTGCGTGCCGTCGGTGACCTCCACGGTGTAGCTGTGGGTGCCGATGGAAAGCGGCGGCAACGCGGAGAGGTTGAGAGGGATGCTCACCGTGCCTGTGCCGATCACCGCCTGGTAATCCTGGACCACCGTGCCCGCGTCGAGCCACCGGTAACTCAAGGGATTTCCCCCTGTCGGGTTGAAGACCGTGGCGGGGATCGTGGTGGCGCCCTGGTCGGCCGCGGACAGGGTGAAAGAAGAGGTAAGGGTAATGAAAAACGGGTCCACCGTCAGGCCGCCGACCGATGAGCCTGCCGCCCTCACGAACCCGAGGCCTTTCCCGAAGTCGGTGAAGGAAAAGGTCAGGTTGTGGTCCGTCGCGATGCCGCTGTAGGTCTGCTGCACCGATCTCTGCCAGTTTCCGCCGGCGTCGGTGGTTATGCCCAGTGGGTCCTGGTTTGCGAGAAGGGTTGTGCCGTTGTCGGTGATGGCCCAGTTCCAGCCGACAGCGGTGTTGGCATAATACACGTCATGCACATTTGCCGTGATGGTGAACGGAATGCCGAGGTAGACCACACAGGGCGCCGTGACGGAGTATGTGGTCTGTCCGAAGCTGTCGGTCCACGATGAGGTCCAGTTGGAACCTTCCGGGCAGACTGCCCAGGCAGGAAGGGCAAGTGCGAGGTAAAAGAGCAGGGCCGGAACAAGAATCCGATACTTCATACAACCTCCTCCGAGCCGCACATAACTGAATACCACACTGTGCAGCTCTTCATTAGGAGCAAGAACAGTGCCGCCACCTGCAGCCCTTCAAAGCGGCATGAAGTCGTTCTCCTGTCTGCCTGACGCGCAGTGGAAACGGCGATTGGACCTCGTACATCTGTTATTTGACTGTGTAATACGGTCTTTTCGCGAAAGATGGATGTGGATAGGGGGCTGGTCCAGCCACAGGTAGCAAAGGGGACCTGTAACTATCAGCATTGTCGACCAGGCGGTGGCGCATAGCCCGATCATACCGTATCTCCGAAAGTGTCGGGCAAAAGCGCGCAGTAGCAGTAGCGTCACCGGCCCTCCCCCATACGCCGCCATGTAATCCTGAAGCTGTGGCCGTTCTTTGCGCCTTCGCGCCTTTGCGTTAATGATGCCTTTCGTCCTCCCCCCCCTAAATTTTGCTCTTGAAATGACCGTTTCGCATGCTAGTGTATTGGAGTATTCTAATTTATCTAACGGAGGCCAAAGACATGAGTAAAAATCGTGACGGCGGGGGGAAGGACGACGAAATCATCCGCGCATCCGACGATCTCCTCACCAGCTTGAGCAAGGATCCCACCATCATGCAAAGCATCTATGATGTCTTGCCGAACCAGGAGAAGTTACAAGAGGCCCGTGACCGGCACCGCAGTCTCTTCCACCAGGTTGTGGACGGCGCCCATGACAAGGAGCCGGAACTGGAGGCGGCCCGTAATGACCACGTCGCCAAGATGAACCTCGTCACCGGCATGGCGACCCTCACCGGAAAGCACGACCCGACCATTCCGCAGAAACTGGGCCTGGTGCACCCACTCACCGGGAAGCGTTCGCCGGCTGGGGGCCTCTCAGTGCCGGAGAATTTCAGGATGGTATACGAAGGGCGCATGATCATCGCCCGCGGATCCGCTGTGAAGGGTGCTAGAAGCTACGAGATCTGGGTTTGTGAAGGCGACCCCTTCACGGAGGCCAACTGGAGGCACCACGCGACCTCAGGCAAGATCAACCGGATTGAGATAACCGGTCTCACACCCGGTAGGCTTTACTATTTCAGGATCAGGGCTGTCGGGGCAAATGACTCAGGTCCTTGGTCCAACTTCATCAGCATGATGGCGATCTAGAACAGAACGAATCTATGGTGCCACCATCGCACCGTTACGAGTTTCCGTGACGGCCGGTGGTGGCACTCCCCCCCATCCTCCCACCTTCCAGGTACCGTTTGTCGGCAAAACTGCAAATGGCGAGACGAAATCGGAAACCGCCCCTCTAGAATCAGCACCCTCGCCGCTGAAATCGGGAAACGTCACCCTAAGTTAAGAAAATGTCTCCCTCAAATCCGAAAACGTTCCGCTAAAATAGGAAAACGTCCTCCTAAAATCGGAAAACGTTCCCACAAAATCGAAAAACGTTCCGATAAAAGCATAAAATGCCCCTTCAAAATCGATAAACGTCCGTCTGAAATCAGAAAACGCAGTGTCAAAATAGGAAACTCTTTGCGACATTGCGGCTTTGCGTTGAAACCCCTACCATTCATCACTTCGCCTTTGACATGTATAGAGGATCTCTATATATTACGATGGATTTGTTCTGGCAAATGAAAGTTGTTATAGGTGGTGCGTCTTCCGCTGCAGGAAGGGGGCGGGAGGATGGCCAGTTTTCTGGCCATCCCCCAATTTGCACGAATTCCGACCTTCACAGTGTGCCATCCTTACGTCAATGTTGTTTATGTGTATAACTTGATACTGCCGTCCCGCGTGGCGGGATGGCGGCAATTTCCCACTAATAGGTAGTTGGGCGAAAACATTCGAGGACCTACACTGAATGGGAATAGCCAAAAGGGCAAAATCACTACGGATCAGCAAGGTATCTTATTTAGACGTTACCTCCACTCCTCATTTCCCAGTAGAAGTTTCCTATTGCGGCATCAGTGTTAGTTTTGAAGATATCTATTTCGATAAACCTGATGACTTCCTGGCAAGGTTGAAAGTTTTAGAGGTGACCCGAAAGGGTGAAGCTCTATTAGATGGCGGCCTTCGCATAAAATTTCTTTTTAAGATGACGTCCCACGGTGGGATGAAAATTTCGTTCACACTCAACGACTGGGAGCCTTCGTTCCCAGGTCGTCTCACCATTGAAGGGCACTTTGAGATCGAAGGCGAATTTTTAAGTCAGTTTGTTCTCTCGTTCGAGAAGCTAATCAAGGATGGGGTACCATTCTGCATTGCACATGATTGATGCCCAACAAGACGGGTGGAGCTGGACGGCTCCGCCGCCGCTCACCCTGAAGACGTTGGACCAACTAAGATGATAAAAAAATTAAACAGATCCTTTCAAGAAGCCATTTCTTCCCAAGGTTATTTCCGCGGCTGGGCAAAAGAGAAGCCACGTGAGTACTGGCAACGAACACCTGAGCATGTCCAAGGAATTGAACTGCAGGTAGATAAGTACTGGGACACGGCAGGCGGTAAGTTTGCGATCAACCTTTGGAACGGACACCGCTGGAGCGTGCCAAGCATCGGGTCTGGTCGATGCGGAGAGATTGAGACCTTTTACACGCGCCTTTCTGACAAAATGACTGGTGATGCGTGGTGGTCTGTTAATAATGAAACTGAACTCGAAGCAGCAATGAAAGAAATTAAAAAACTGCTACAAAAAAATGCTATTCCTTGGTTTGAAAGAGTGTGGAACAAAGTTGGAGCGCTCGAATGGCGAATGGAGACTTATGGAGAATACTCGTTCTTTAGGGAGTACCTGGAGATATACGGCACTGACGCTTTTTACGAGAAGATCCGCGAGTGGTTATCGACTTGCCCAAGAGGTATAGAGGCGATTTTGGAATGGCTAGTCATCGTAGGTGTTATCTCTGCTGATGTCGCGGGACGGATTCGACTTGCCAGTTTCCAGACTACAGATGGTTATCGCGAAGAGATACTGACTTTGTTGCCTGAGATCCAACAATCGACAGGACGAAACCGCTGAAAAATGCAGTTGGTCAGCCTCAGTCCCGTTGGCCAGATTGGACGGAAGAAGATCGACATGGAAAACCTCAAGCGCTTTCTTCGTACGGTTTTGCCGCAATTCAAGCCTCGCCGGAAGCTAACGGTGGAGGAAGAGCGATTAGTTCAGGTCGCTGGTGACAACAACCTTGCCAAAGTGCGTCTTTTACTTGAGATGGGGGTTGATCCAAATGCTCCGCCAAGTGGTGACGGCGCTGCTTTATTGTACGCCGCTGATAATGGAAATCTTGAGATGGTCAAGTTGCTGCTCGATCATGGTGCTGACGTTAACCACCAGTGCGAAGTAAGTGGATCGGCCCTCGAAGCAGCATGTGTCATCGGATCAAAAGAAGTCGTTGAACTACTTTTAGAAGCTGGTGCAGATGTTAATGCACGTAGCTACTTCGGTGGCACACCGTTGGGATATGCACGACATTTTGGGCATTCAGAAATTGTTGACTTATTAAAAGCCCATGGAGCGAAGGAAGACGAAGGATAGTGGTAGATACAGGACCTTAAAAGGCAGGCACCTTTTATATCTGAAGGATGCCAACCAGAACGGGTGGAGACGGACTCCGCGTGCCAATGAAAGTTGATAGTAGCCTAAAAAGGAAGGTCGCTTCGCCGCTCACCCGCCGATCCGTTGGCCAAAGAGCGACAAGACAGGGGACAAATGCTGCTCCTAGGAATTTCAGTAATTACGATTGCTATAGCCCTTTATCTGATCGTTCAGATCTTGTTGGGAAAGGCGGCAGAACGCTGGCCAACAGCCAGAGGCAATCTCGAAAAATTCCGCTCTAGGACGTGGACAGCTACATCGAAATTCCCATCGATACAGGGAGACTCCGTGCAGTGCCTCCTAGACGTGACCTATTCCTATGAAGTGGGAGGGAAAGTCTACAGAAGCAAGAGGTTTAACTTCGGAGTCGACAAGTACTATTTAACTGAGCAAGGACTTTACCGAACACCGCAAGAACTCGAAAATGATGAACTAACGAGACAACTTAAAAGTAATAACTTCACGGTGCGATATTGGCCGCTTGTGCCATCGGTTGCGGTCCTCGTCCCAGGCATAGTAAACGAGAGAAGACACTATGCAACAGTAGCCGCGGTAATGGTCATTGGCATCATCTTGTCGTTTGCTGTAGTTGCGCTGCAATGATGCCCAACCACAAGGCTAGACCCATCTCCGCTACGCTCCGTGGGTCAGCCTCCAACCGTTGGACGAGGCGAAAGAAGGAAAGAGAAAAAAAAGAGCGGAAAAGTGTATGAAAGGGCGGGGTCAATAGCAGATATCATGGCTGCCGATTTGAATGAAGAGCGCTTCTTCCTCGTCAAGGAGCCTGAACACAATTCTATCTGAATAGGAAATGGAAAAGGCGTGGTATTCCTTTAGGTTGCCTTTTAAACGGTGGGTCTTGAGACGCTTGTCGAAGACATCTTCCTTGAAAACCGAAAAGCGCTCCTACAGTTGTTCTTTCTCTCTGGCGGAGAGCTTTCGCAGATACTTGAGCCACTCGCATCGTAATTGATGGCCTTTGGTCTCATACCCGGAGCTACAGGGCGCCGATCAGATCATCGACAGAGACCTTCTTGGTCTTGCCCTCGGCCAGATTTTTTTCGGCCTCCCCGATGCGTACAAGAAAAGCCTGCCGCTGCACGGTGCGGTAGACCTCTTTGAGCAGGGCGTATTCCTGCTTGGGAACTTTAACGAAATCCTTTGCCGTTGTCTGTGGCATGAATGACCACCCCGTGAGCCTGGTTTGAAGGCAGATGGATTATCACACAAGTCGCTCGGGATGTCAAAAAAGGCGCCAGACACGCTGCTATTGAAGAACAACACCCACCCACGTCCTTAGACGCGGACGGCTGACGCCGCCGGTCAAGGGCGCCCCCGTTACAATATTGACGGAGATATATGCAAAACATAACGTCAAAGAACCTGATGCCAGGGGCGCTGCTCGCTCTCTTTCTTGCCGTAGCCCCTTCCGTTGCATCCGCCACAGCAGGTCTTGGCGAACTCGATGAAAAATCCTCCGCGATTGTCCTGTTTTTTTTCGCGTTGGCAACCTGCCTCTTACCTCTTGGCCTCAGCGGAACATGGTCTTTCGTCTGGTATTACGTGTGGTTTCAACATTGATGCGGGCAACTAGCGGGGGATAGGGGGGCTGGCACGTTTAAATCCTAACTGGAAGTGTCGATGAATTTACAACAAAAGCCAACTGATGTGCTGTCATTTGGAATGGGCGTAACATTCTACTTGGTATTGAATGCCATTGCGACTCTTATCGCCTCCGCTGTCGCCTATGGGATATTTTCACGACTAGCGACAACTTCACATGAACTGCGCTGGATTTGGGCGATGCCGGTCACTGCTGCGCTGATATCACTAATCCAATTGGCGGCCCTGCGGTCTATGGTAACGAAAAGGCTGGAATGGCTGGTCTTTAATACAGTAGCAGCTTTTGTATGGCCATTTGCCACTTTCATCCTTGCCTTTATGTTTGGGACTCTGTCTGAGAAAGTCGGACTTCCTATTCCCCATGGTCGAATCTTCTTTGTTGTTGTGGGAGGACCTATTGGAGCAATTACCGGCTCGATGATTGCCGCTGCTCACTCATCATTTCTAGATGCGAATAAAGACGTTAAGGCTCAGTGGTCTATTTCCGTTATCGTTGCTGCGGGTATAATCGCCGGCTTTTTATCTTACGGATTTACTTTCCTGGAGTTTGCAAAGTAGGGGGACGCTTATGGAATTGATTTATTGATACCTTCGCACAGGCGATAGACCAATGCAAGTGAAGGTGGACTGATTTGGTACAGACACGGACATATTTAGTGAAATGAAAACTGGAGGGCAGGTGTGAAAGCGATCATCCTTTGGGCGGCAATCATTTGTGTTGTTATTTTAGCTGGGTGTGGCGGTGGAGGCGGTTCTTTAAGCAATCCTGCAGCGCCGCAAGCGTCGTATATGTCGCCCCAGGTTTACGGAGAGAACGAACCTATCTCGCCGTTGGTGCCGACCATCTCCGGTACGGCGACGTCGTACAGGGTTACCCCTTCGCTGCCTGCCGGTCTGGTTCTGGATGCCGCTACGGGGGCCATTTCAGGTACGCCTGTCGCAACCGCGGCAACCGCTGATTATACGATTACCGTTACGGGACCGGGCGGTTCCACAACGGCCAACTTACGCCTCGCCGTAGTGCCGGTGGTCTCCGTTTCCAGGATGGTTGTGGCCAGTACGTCTGTTTCTCCGCTCGTGACGCTCAATGCCGCAGCCACGGGCCTCAGTGGCACCGTGTACGCCAAGGCCAGTGACGCAGGCGGCGTTTTCAGCACGCCGGTTGCGGTGAACGCCAGCGCGGGTAACTGCGTGCTCGAACTCTCAACGCTGAGTTCCGCGAGCACCGGCCTCCATACCGGACGAGCTGTTGTGAACCTTTACACTGACCCGGGTTGCACAACCTCTCAGGCGATGCCGAGTGTGTGGGTAAACTATACGGTCAATGTCCTCGCCCCGGGCGGTGCGTGGCCAGGCAATCATTTGACTGCCCTGTCGTCCATCCAAGGTGCCCCGGAATGGGCCACATTCCAGGGTAACGCTGCCCATACGGGATACGTGCCGGTCACGCTCGATCCCAACAGGTTCGACACGCGCTGGCAAATATCGGTCCCTGCGTTCCTCTATTTCAACAGCAGGTTCAATCTGGCCACGGTGTCCACGGCAGGCGGAAAATTCTACACGGCAGGTGCCAATGCCGTCACCGCCCGCAACGAGTACGACGGATCCACCCTGTGGAGCTACAGCTTCAGCGGGTTGCCTTTCCCGTCTGTGAACCCGCCCGCAGTCAGCGACGGGATCGTCTACGTGGCGGCCGGACAACAGTCATCGACCTACATGTTCGCCTTAGATGCGATGACCGGCTCCAAGTTGTTCCAATCCGCCATGTCTTCCCAGTGGGAAAACTACCTCGCCCCCACCGTGGGACCATCGGGAGTCTATACCAATGCTGGCATGTACGGCGGGATGTATGCGTTCAATTCCCAGGGAAGCCAGCTGTATTTCGCGGGGACCGCACAGCAGTCCGCGTGGACCCCAGCGGTTGATTCCACTTCGGTGTATGCCTATACGGGTGATGCCCTGCGTGTGTTCGATCCGGTCCAGGGGACGCTCAAGACGAGCATCACCGACCCGACCTTCACGAACTACATTTACGAAATCGGCGGATCGGCCGTGCTGGGGGCGGCCAACTCGGTGTTCGCCGCGGCATACGGCAACAGCATCCTTAACGGCGGCGCGATAGGCAACTCGCTCGTGCACTTCAATCTACTATCGAACACGGTGGACTGGACTATCAAAGGCGTCTACCCGACGACGCCTGCTTACGACAACGGAGTCGTATACGCGGCTAACAACAATCCGCTGCGCTTGGAGGCGCGCTCCGAGGCTGACGGTAAGCTGATCTGGTCTTGGACGCCTCCGGCATCGGGTGATACCAGATTCGTGAGCGAGGTCCTGCTCACGCAGAACGTCGTGATCTTGAGTACGAATCTCTCGACCTACGCGATAGACCGGTCCACGCACCACGTGGTGTGGAGCTACCCGATGGCGGGGAATCTTGCGTTGTCTCCCAAAGGCATCCTCTATATTGAGGGATACGGCACACAAGGCTCCACGGCGCCGATAGTCGCGATCAACGTTCATTGAAAGGGCAGGACAAAACGGCCGGACTCTTACAGGGGAGATAATCAGGGGAAGCGATGTCCAACTCTCGGCACGCCCCCCTACACCGGAGGGCATTACGCAAGGTAGTTCCCCCAAGCAGGTGCGAAAGCACTTCCCTCATCTGGAAAAAGCATACGTCTTACTCGGCAGCGGACATAGCAAGACCGCTGGAGATCGTGAGTTGGTTTATTGGGTAGATCCCAGATCAGGCATAGCATTCGAGTTTTACTACGACGGCACGAAAAGACAAAGGCTTGTGAAAAGCGTCATCATATTCACCCCCGACTCTGATTTCCATCCGTATGGCGCCACCAGCCCACCGCGAGAACTAAAAGAGATTGCGCCATACACCTTGGAGCCTATAAAGGAAATGGTTCGTGAATTTGACGGCAAATATCCCTAGCGGCGGGCATCTTCGTGCTTTGTTTCCGGCTGATGATCATCTATGAAGGGGAAGGTGGTGCTGGAGAAGGTGGAGGGAAGGTGGCTGGGAACGAATAAAGGAGGAGGAACCACATGGACATTCCACGGATCTTCAACATCACCGAAAGTGCTCACCGCGTCCATAACCCGTTCACGCCCGAAAAGCTTGCCACTCTCGGCGCGGCACTGCGTCTGGAACCGGAGACCCGAGTGCTCGACCTTGGCAGCGGTTCGGGGGAGATGCTGTGTACCTGGGCGCGCGATTACGGAGTCGTCGGCACCGGCATCGACATGAGCCGGTTGTTCTCCGAGCAAGCCAAACTCCGTGCCGAAGAGCTCGGCGTCGCCGATCGAGTCAACTTCATCCATGGCGATGCTGCGGGATACGTCTCTGTCGAGAAGGTCGGGGTGGCGGCCTGTATCGGTGCCACCTGGATCGGCGGGGGAGTCGTCGGTACCATCGCGCTTCTGGCACAGAGCCTGGGCGCGGGGGGGATCATCCTTGTCGGCGAACCTTACTGGCGGCAGTTACCGCCGACCGAAGATGTCGCTAAAGAGTGTCACGCCGGCTCGATCTCCGACTTTCTTCTGCTGCCAGAACTTCTGGCGTCTTTCGGCGGCCTCGGCTACGATGTCGTGGAAATGGTTCTGGCGGACCAGGACAGCTGGGATCGATACGAGGCGGCCAAGTGGCTCACCATGCGCCGATGGCTCGAAGCCAATCCCGATGACGACTTCGCGAAAGAAGTCCGAGCCGCACTGACCTCGGAACCCGAGCGCTACGCCGCTTACACGCGTGAATACTTGGGGTGGGGTGTCTTCGCGCTGATGCCGCGGTGATGGATCCTGCTACTTCTTTTTTTTGCTCGAGAAATTGTCGTCGAAGCAACTCGGGCAGATACCGTGGCTGAACTGGGCCTCGGTATGCTGGGATATGTACGATTCCATCTGTTGCCAGCTCTCTTCGTCCTTCCTTACTTTCTTGCAGTACATGCAGACCGGGATGATCCCCTCCAATACCTTTACCTTTGAAAGGGCCTGTTCGAGCTCCACGTTGCGCTGCATCAGGGCGTCCCGGTGTACCTTCAGGTTCTTCCGGCTGTTGATCAGCTTGACGAAGCTCGTGACCAGCGCCAGTAAAAGCAGCACGGATATCGTCGCCAGTATGTCGACGCGATGGCTCCAGAGGTATCCGGGCGGCCTGTTGACCACGATGCTGTCCGCTGGCAGCTTCGCCTGGGGAATCCCGAAGCGGCGCAGCTCGTTGTAGTCGAACATGTCTTTGTTCGGGCTCGGCGAAACCGGGGGGAGGCGGTCTATGGACTCTCCTTTGAGCACCCGCACCGCCAGTGCCGCCGCTGCGGCCCCGTGTTCGTGAAGGTTTAACAGCCTGCCGCCAACGATGCCTTTGCCGAGGTTGAACTCCCACCCGCCGTACACGGGGACGGGACTCACGGCGGAAATTCGGCGCAACGCCTCGTTGCTGGAGACCCGGTCGCCGTTTCTGTCCGGCACGAAGGACGCGAAATAGACGATGACGCTGCCGGGTTTAAGCTGCATGACACGACCGGTGAGCTCGTCCAGCTGCATTCCGGCCCAGTCGGAGAAGGTGGCTTTGCCCGGCAGTTGCGAGGCTGCCTTCTTGAACTCCATGTCGTTCAGTTGCCCGGTGACGGAATCGTCGCGGATGACAACGATGTTGCTGGTTCCGGGATGGAGGGAGAAGATGAGGGCAAGGGTTGCGTCAAAACTGGGACGCTCGTCGATGCCGATGATGCCGCTCTTGCCGGAAAGCCTGGATCGGTCGAAGGAGTTGGTGCCGCAAAAGACCACGGGGGTGGAGTCAAAGAGGGCTTCCCTGTACCGCTCGATGATGTTGAAGGCATAGTCGTCGGTGGAGAGGATGAGGTCGAAGCGGTGCTGCTGGTATTTGAACTTGAGCAGATCGAGGACGCGTGCGTCGTACTCCTTGCCGCTGTTGTTTTTGGAGTCCAGGTATTCGATCTGGATCTCGGTTTCCGGCAGCGACCGAAGCAGTGTCTCGGTAAAGCCCTGGACGGCGTCGTCGGACCCCTTGTACCCCGAGTGGTACGAGTTGAGGATCAGGATTTTCTTCGCGGGCTTCGTCTCGGTGCAGGCGGCATCGGTCACCGTCCCCAGCAGGCAGACCAGGACCAGTAGGCATAGCAGGCTGTTAAGGAACCAAATCCTGGGCATCGTTTTCTCCATGCGGAACCATTTTCGCTTCCGTTGTGGCCCTGTAACGGAGCCGCAACGGCCAAAATCTGCGCCTGTATCAATTGTTTCGGCACAATGCGGCGACACTTGAGAGAGGAGTGGGCATCGAAGCGGCTATGTGCACGGCGGCGCCCGCGGGATTACTCTATGACAAGGTTGCCCGGCTGGAAAACCCGGTGTAACCTGGAAGACGAGGTGTAATCCGTGCTCATGGCGGCGGTGAATTGCGCTTCCAAATTGACGCGCAATGTATACTACAAAAAAATGCCTGTCAAAGGACTATGGACCTCAACCCCGACCTTCTACCGGATCAGTGGCCGTCGCTGATAAAGGTATCAGTCGTCCGATGTAGATAGAGAGGGTTGAATTTTTATAATGCTCTCCGGCGCGAAAGGTGTTTGTCGTGTCGGGACGGTTGTGGCACTATCCCCGTCCGCGCCTTCGGACGCAGCAAACCGAACCAACACGGAGTAGAGTATGAACCTGGAAACGATCCCCCGTCAGGAGCTGGCCTCCATCCTGCGCCGCATGCCTAAGGCGGAACTGCACATCCACATCGAAGGCTCCCTGGAGCCCGAGCTGATCTTCGCACTGGCCCAAAAAAACGGTGTCGATCTCCCGTATCCGTCGGTCGAGGCGCTGCGTGCCGCCTATGCCTTCACCGACCTGCAGAGTTTTCTCGACATCTACTACGCCGGAGCCGGGGTGCTGCAGACGGAAGAAGATTTCTCCGCTATGGCGTGGAGCTACCTTGTCCGGGCCAAGGCCGACAACGTGGTGCACACCGAGATCTTCTTCGATCCGCAGACCCATACGGCCAGGGGGGTGCCCATGGCGGCGGTCATCAACGGACTGGACCGGGCCGTCCAGCGGGGGCGCGAGGAACTGGGGCTTTCCGCATCCCTGATCCTCTGCTTTTTGCGCCACCTGAGCGAGGAGGACGCGTTTGAGACCCTCGAGCAGGCGCTGCCGTTTCGGGACAAGTTCATCGGCGTCGGCCTGGACAGCGGCGAGCGCGGCAACCCGCCGGAGAAATTCGCCGCCGTATTCGGCCGTTGCCGGGAGTTGGGACTTAGGCTGGTGGCCCACGCCGGTGAGGAGGGGCCGGCGCAGTACATCCGCGACGCCCTGGACCTGTTGCATGCGGAAAGGATCGACCACGGGGTGCGCTGCCTGGAAGACCCGGAACTGGTCACCCGGCTCGCGGCGGAGCGGGTCGCGCTGACGGTGTGCCCGCTGTCCAACGTGAAGCTGGCGGTGTTTCCGGAACTGGCGCGGCACAACTTGGGCCGCCTGCTCACCGAGGGGATCGTCGCCACCATCAACTCGGATGATCCCGCCTACTTCGGCGGCTATCTCAACGATAACTACGCGGCGACCTTCGCGGCGCTCCCCGAACTAGGCGCGAGGGAGGCATACCTGCTGGCGCGAAACAGCTTCGAGGCGAGCTTCGTGGCGGATGACACCAGGAAGAAGTGGATCGCCGCCCTTGATTCATTCTTCGCCGACTGCTGCGCCGGAAGGTGATGTAAGCCGCAGATGGAAAGGCAAGGAGCCGCTGGAGCAGCATGTACTGATATGCATGCTGCTCTGCGGCTCCTTTTGTTTTTGAAGTTGGTAGGGGGGCGGCGCTACGCTGCACCGTTTAAACCCTGCGTAGCTTGACGCTCTCCTCTTCTTCCTTCCCCATGATCTGCTGTTTTTTGCCTATGGCCCGCAACAGGGTGTTGCAACTGTCGACCAGCTGCTCCAACTGCCCGTTTTTGCCGTAGACCTGGGTGTAAAAGATGTTTTCCATGATGTGCATCCGCCCGAGGTTGCTGCTTGCCCGGCGCATCTGCATGGTCATCGACCACTGCATCTGCTGGAGTTTCAGGGTCTTCTCCGGGGTCCTCGCCCGGCAGGCGTTTTTCAGTGCTTGATCAGCCAACTGGTCGAACAGTGCGGGATTCTCCTGGTAGAGCTCTCTTAATTCATCGGGGGTATACGCGGTGAACTCCTTTTTGGTACTCATGACACGCTCCTTCTCCTTACATAACAATAAAAGTTGCGGCAGTAGAGCCGGTTGAGTTTTTTTAATTGTGGACTCGCCGGCAAAAATATTCCAGCAAATTGTGTATACGGTCGGAGGGGTGCGACAGTAACACAATTTCTCTCCATTTTCCATGGACTACCATGACCGCCGGCCGCAGCGAGCCGTCCCGCAGGCTCACCTTGCCCGCTCCATTCCCGCGCGGCGAACGGCCCGCCTCTTCCACTGGGCTTCCCGCCAATGAACTTGCAATTAAAAAGCAAATTCCTTAACATTAATTTGTACCAATCATTGTTGTGGCGAAAACGAGATCTTCCTGCGGCGAAAGGAGGCGGCCATGGCGGATAAAGGTGAAAAGAGCATTGGCGAACTGGTGTCAGAACTGACCGGCGAGGTGCGTCTGCTTTTCCGGCAGGAACTGGACCTGTTCACGGCGGAGATGAAGGAGAAGGTGGTGGCTGTGGCGAAGGACGCCGCCGCGGTCGGGGTAGGCGGGGTACTCCTCTATACGGGGTTCCTGGTGCTCGTGGCGGCGATCGTGCTGGGGCTGGCTACGGTGATGCCCGCGTGGGGGGCAGCGCTCCTGGTGGCTGTGGGGTTGATCGCCATCGGAGCGGTTCTGGTTCTTAAAGCCGGCAAGGACGTCAAGGAGATGGATGCGAAGCCCGAGCAGACGGTGGGGGCTTTGAAGGAGACGGTACAATGGGCGAAAACGTTAAGGTTGACGAACAGTCGCCGGAGAGGATCCGCGAGCAAATCCGGCATACGGAAAGCGATATAACGCACACGGTGCACAGCCTCGAAGAGAGACTCTCCCCGCGTTACCTGAAACGGCAGGGGCTGCGCAAGGCGAAACTCTTCGCCTGGCAGGGTATCGCCAAAGCACTCGACCTGGCCCAGCGGACGACGGTGCAGGCGTCGCTGGTGGGGGGGAGCGCACTGCTGATGTTGTTGGGGAACAGCCGGGTGCGGGAGCGGATGAACATCAGGCCGGGCAGGAAGCACGTCGTGGAGGTGCATCCGGTTCCGGCCGCGGTCCGCGCGGTCGGTGCCGGCGCGATGTGGCTGCTGATGCGCAAGTTCGGCGGTGGCAGTGGTAAAGGACAAGCCGGGAAGGTGTCGGTATCGGGGCTGGGGCTGGCACTCTCTGCCGCCAAGGCGTTCCTGGGAGGCAAAAGGGCCTCGGAAAAAAGCGGCTCCCCAAGGGAAGGTAAGAAGGTCGCCTGGCACGGGCTGGCGACAACCATCGGAGCGGCGCTGGGTAACTACTGGTACACCCACAGGACCCGCAGAGTGTAGCGGGCGGTAGCAAAGGAGGACATCATGAGAAGACATGCGAGCACGACGGCTGAGGTAGTCAGTTTTTCGGCAGGGGCATTGGTAGGTGCCGGACTCGCCCTGCTCTACGCCCCGAAGACCGGGCATGAGATGAGGGAGAAAGTCTCCGACGTGACCGGCGATGCCATCGCCAAGATGAAAGGCCTGACCGAGGACGTACAGGACAAGCTGAACAGAAACCTGCGCAGAGGGCGCGACTACGCTGAGGAAAAAGTGTCGGAGTTATCGTCAAATATTGAGGAAAGGGAACAGTATCACTAATCCCCACCCCTGGCGCGGGTAAGCATCGAAGAGGGCTGTCCGGCAGCGGACAGCCTTTTTTGCGTCTCTGTGACCGGCATCGGCAAAAAGCGCAACGGTTGACGGAGATGGTAGAGCTGTGACACATTAGTTTGCCATTGCCTCAAAGCTCATGTACCATCTGTGGAACTGTATACGTATCTACCCGTTGACCGGACCTTCTATGACTAGCCGATCCTTCTTCCTGACCCGCGAGCTGTCGATACAGAGAATGTTGTTCACGGCGGTGGTACTGGTGGCGCTGTCCGTTGGCCCCTGCCACGGGGAGCCGCTGGCGATCACCCCTTTTTACACCTTCAATCAGAGTCCCCTGGTTCAGATCTACGGTCTTCCTGCCGCCGAAAACGCCGTGGTGCAGCCGGCAGGGAAGGCCTGGACGCTCCTCGCCGTCGATGTGGCGAACAGCTATCTGAAGCGGGAAACGATGCGCGAGACGCTCCTTGTCGACGGCGAGGGGGAACGGATCACCCTCGCCCTTCGCTACGGCGTCGTACCGAATCTGGAGTTGGGGATGGATGTGCCGCTGGTGGCCTACAACGGCGGCATCTTCGACGGCTTCATCGAGGACTGGCACGAGTTCTTCGGCCTCCCCCAGGGACAACGGCCCGGTGCGCCCAAGGGGGAGCTCCGCTTCGCCTACGCGAAGGACGGCCGGCAGCGCCTGGAGATGGATGAAGCGGGAGTGAGGCTGGGTGATGTGAGGTTGAACGGCGCCTGGCAGCTCTACCACGGCGGCGGCGACAACCCCGTGGCGCTGGCGCTGAGAGCGAGCCTCAAGCTTCCCACGGGAAGCAGTTCCCGCCTCACCGGCAGCGGCAGCACCGACTTCGCCCTGTGGCTCACCGGCAGCAGCGACTACGCCTTGCCCGGCAGATGGGGGCACGCTACCGTATTCGCCGCGGGCGGCGCCCTGGCCATGTCCGACGGAGAGGTGCTGAAGGAGCAGCAGCAGAACCTGGTCGGCTTCGGCACCCTGGGCCTTGGCTGGTCGCCCGCACAATCTTTCGCGTTGAAGGCGCAGCTCTCCGGGCACAGCGCCTTCTACCGGGACAGCGAATTCTCGGAGCTCAGCTCCGGGGCCATGCAGCTCATCTTCGGCGGGACCGTCGCGTTCTCGCCGCGCACCACCCTGGACATCGCCCTCTCCGAGGACGTCACCGTCGGCGCCTCACCGGACGTCGCGCTGCACCTGGGCTTGGGGCACCGGTTCTGAAACGTTTTTCGTCTTTACCCCTGTGGTAGGAGGATGTGATGGGGACGTCGGTAGGAATAGGGTTCAGTATGCGCAAGAACCCGGTCGAGGCGGGTCACGAGGCGGCCCGGACCGCGCTGGAGCGGGCGGGGATCGCCAAGCCTGATTTCGTCTTGGTGTTCGCCACGGTGGGATACCATCAGCAGAGGCTGATCGCGTCCATCCGTGAGGCGACCTCCGGGGCGCCGTTGTGCGGCTGCTCGGGCGAAGGCATCATCGCACAGGATGATGTCGCCGAGACCAATTTCGCCGTCGGTGTCATGGTGATCGCCTCCGACGAACTCCGCTTCGGCATCGCCTCGATAGCGGGGATAGGGGGTGCCCTGGCCGGCGAGCGGCTGGCGGAAAAGGTCGCGCCCCTTGTGGCATCCGACAGCCGTGCCTTTTTCCTGCTGGCGGACGGGCTGGACTTCGACTTCGATCCCTTCGTCGCGGCCTTCGAAGGGGTCCTCTCCCCGTCGGCGCGGCTCCCGATCTTCGGCGGACTCGCGGCGGACAACTGGGCCTCCCGTAAGACCTACCAGTACCACGACGACGAGGTGCTCAGCGACGGGGCCTGCTGCGTGGTCATGTCGGGCCAGGGGCAGGTCGCGTGGGGGATCAACCACGGCTGCGTTCCGGTGGGGACCAAGCGGACCATAACCCGCAGCAAGGGGAACATCATCTACGAGATCGACGGGGTGCCGGCACTCGAGGTCCTCAAGGAGTACCTCGACGAGGAGTGGTCCATCAAGTGGAACAAGGCGACCCTGAACCTCTGCCTGGGCTTCAAGACTCCCGAACACCTGCGCCAGGGGTACGAGGAGTACTTCATCCGGTACATAACGGACAAGGACGAGCGTGAAGGTTCGGTGACCATCCAGTCCGACGTGAGCGAGGGGACCGAGCTCTGGATCGTGCGTCGCGACAAGGAACTGATGATGAACGGCCTGCGCTCGATACCGCGCCAGATCAAGGAACAGCTCTGCGGCGACCCGCCCAAGTTCGTGCTGCAGTTCGAATGCATGGGGCGGGGGAGGGTGGTCTTCAAGGAGCAGGAACGGATGGAGCTGGTCAAGTCCCTGCAGCGCGACTTGGGCGAAAAGGTGCCCTGGCTGGGGTTGTACACCTATGGCGAGATCGGTCCGATCCGGAAGTACAACTGTTTCCACAACTTCACCTCAGTCGTTACCGCGGTGTACTGAAGCTGAAAGAACGTAGCGTATGAGCGAATCGGGAAAAGACATGACCCAGGCAGCCGAGCTGGAGAAGCTGCGCCGGGAGAACGAGATCCTGTCGGAGCAGGTGAAAAGGCTGGTCAAGGCCGAGAGCAGGCTCTACGACTACCAGGAGAAGCTGGACGCCCAGGTCAAGGAGTACAGCGAACTCTACGACCTGAGCCGGAAGCTGTCGACCTGTACCGAGCTCCCGGCCATCTTCGAACTTGCCACCGGCTACGTCACCAACAGCCTCAACTATGAACGCGTGCTCTTCTTCCACAAAAGCGACGACGGCGCCGCCTATGCGGTCTGCGCCTGCGACGGCTATTATGACCACGAGGAAGAAAGCGCCGTTTCCTCCCTGAGCATCCCCCGCAAGGCCCCGTTTCTTGCGCCGCTTTTCAGCGGCGAGACCTACCGCATCTGCACCGAAGGCTCCCGGCAGCACGCGCTCTCCGAGTACCGCGCCAAGCTGTTGATGAACGAATACCTCCTTTGCGCGCTGGGAAACCCCTCCGACCCCCCCGTGCTGGTCGCGGTAGGAAACTCCGAGGAGAACGCCGAGTTCAACCGCAGGGTCAGCGACAGCGAGGAGGCCCTCTTCGGCATCGGGAACTTCGTGGGGCTGCTCTCCTCGGCGATCGAGAACCTGATCCACTATGCCGGCATGAAGAAGGCGCTGGAGCAGGAGCGGCTTGCCGAGGCGAAGTACCGCGGCATCTTCGAAAACGCCATGGAGGGGATCTTCCAGACCACGCCGGAGGGGAAGTTTCTCAGCTGCAACTTCGCCACCGCCGCCATCCTCGGCTATCAGACCCCGGAGGAGGTGCTGGAAAACGTGGTGGATATCGGGCCGCAGCTCTACGTCGACCCGAAACGGCGCGACGAGCTGTACGCACTGATGAGCCAGCGGCAAAACGTGAAGAACTTCGAGGTGGAATTCTACCGCAACGACGGCAGCAGGATCTGGGTCAACCTGAGCACCCGGCCCACCTTCGACGACAGCGGTTTGCTCGCCTACATCGACGGAATCATGCAGGATATCACCGAGCGCAAGCGGGACGAGGATGCCTTACGCAAGCTCTCCCAGGTGGTCGAGCAAAGCCCGGTCTCGATCGTCATCACCGACACCTCAGGCCGCATCGAGTTCGTAAACCCCAAGTTCGTCCAGTTGACGGGGTACACGCTGGAAGAGGTGATGGGGAGGAATCCGCGCTTTCTGAAGTCGGGGAAGGGCGCCCCGGAGGAATCCGAAAGGCTCTGGCAGACCATCACCAGCGGCAAGGTATGGGAAGGGGAGTTCCTCAACAAGAAGAAAAACGGGGAGCTTTTCTCCGAGCACGCCACCATTTCACCGATCCGGAACAAAAAGGGGATGGTCACGCACTACCTGGCGGTGAAGGAGGACATCACCGAGCGCAAGCTGCTGGAAACCCAGCTGTTCCAGTCGCAGAAGATGGAGTCGATCGGGCGCCTTGCCGGCGGGGTGGCCCATGACTTCAACAACATGCTGAGCGTCATCCTGGGGTGTGCCCAGTTGGCGCTGCGCGACGCCCAGGAGGGAACCCCCCTGTGGCAGGACCTGGACCAGATCATCCACGCCGCCAAGCGCTCCAGTGACATCACCCGGCAGCTGCTGGCCTTCTCGCGCAACGAGGTGATCGCGCCGCGGGAGGTGAACCTCAACGAGCACTTCGCCGAGATGCAGAAGACGCTGGGGCGGCTGATCGGCGAAGACATCAAGATGACCTTCCAGCCCGACCCCGAGCTCTGGCCGGTCAACGCCGACACGACCCAACTGGACCAGATCCTGGTCAACCTGGCCGTCAACGCCCGCGACGCCATGGAAAACGGCGGGGTACTCACCGTGGCGACCGCCAACGTCACGGTGGACAGCAGTTACAGCCAATACCACCTGGACGCCTCACCGGGGGATTACGTGCAGCTTTCGGTGAGCGATACCGGCTGCGGCATGGACCGCGACACCATCGACCGCATCTTCGAACCTTTTTTCACGACCAAGGAGGTGGGGAAGGGGACGGGGCTGGGGCTCGCGACGGTGTACGGCATCGTGCGGCAGCACAACGGCTTCATCAACGTGTACAGCGAACCGGGGCAGGGGACCATCTTCCAGATCAACTTCCCCAGGTTTGCCGGGGGCGCCGCGGTCGGGGAGAACGCGGCCCACGACGCCGCGCCGGCAGGTTCGGGTACCGTGCTGCTGGTCGAAGACGACGCCCTGGTCCGCAAGATGACGCTGCGCGCCCTGAGAGACCTGGGATACACCGTGATCCATGCCTCGGGCGCCGACGACGCCATCGCCATCTGCAGGGACGGCGGCACGCGCATCGACGTGATCCTCACCGACGTGGTCATGCCGGGGATGAACGGCAAGGAGATGGTCGACGTCATCGAGTCGTTCCGTCCCGGTCTGAAGGTGCTCTTCATGTCGGGGTACACGAGGGATCTAGTGGCCCAGCGCGGTGTCGTGGACGAGGGACGGCATTTCATCCAGAAGCCGTTCGACCTGCAGTCGCTGGGCCGGAAACTGAAGGAAACACTGCAGGACCGGTAGCCGGTGCCCCATAGCCTGTATTTACCTTACTGCTCGGCTTCCTTGGCCAGCGCGAACTGCTTCATCATCTTCTGTCGATACCCCACGATATCCTGTCGCAGCGACGCGAGCTGCGCCATCTTTTCATCCACCTTGGCGACATGCTGGTCGAGAGTCTCGATGAGACGCGGGATCATCTTCTCGGTCTGCTTTGCGTCGCCGTAGGCGGTATAGAGATCCTGCATCTCCCTGATGGTCAGCCCCAACTCTTTGAGCTTCATGATGAATCGTATTCTTCTGACATAGTAGGGGGTGTACCCCCTGGTGGCGCCGTCCTGCCGCTCCACCGAGTCAATTATCCCTACCTCTTCCCAGTAACGCAGGGTCCTCGTTGTCAGTCCCAACTCCTTCGCCAAGTCGCTGATAGAGACGATGTTCTCGCCTTCCTTCTGCCCATTCGTCATCCGCTTCACCTTTACGTAAATTGAGACATTCTCAAGGAAGCCCCGGGTTTTGTCAACCAATACTCCATGTCCGGAATCCGTGCGGAAGCTGCCGGCGAGAAAGAAAAATATGTTCAACGTAGAATTCCGTTTTATTTATGGTTGACATTAACGTAAACGATTGGTACATTTTTACCGCAGTCGCGGCTTGTGCGAATATATCTGCGTAAAAACAGTATTTTGAACGTGTAGGTGCTTCGTTGTAATTTGCAACTCGATTGTAGAGTTGCCTTAGGCGTCAAATTTGCGCTGACGGTGGTGGGCGGTATCGTAGGTTGGTTGGGACTTTTAGGTGTCGTGGACGAGGTGTGCGATGCCCGTCTTGCCAGGTTTGTTCACGTTATTCAAACCTATGTTTTGCAGAATCTGGTCCGCGTTAAAGCACAATAAATCCAGCGGCTAGCGGAAGTGACCGTGTTGAAAATAGTTTGTGTCTCATTCATTAAATAACGGAGGTTGAAATGAGCGAGTTGCGCAAGAGGATCAGAAAGACGAGCCTGCATTCGAGAATCATGACTGCCGAGGATACCATCCCTTTCTTCCGCAACGGCATGGACCTCGGCTGGTCCGGCTTCACCCCGGTCGGCTACCCGAAGGTGGTGCCGGCGGCCCTGGCCGATTACGTCGAGAAACACAACCTCCAGGGGAAGATGCGCTTCAACCTCTTCATCGGCGCCTCCATCGGCGCGGAGATCGAGGACCGCTGGGCTTCGCTTCTGATGACCGACAAACGCTGGCCCTACCAGACCGGTAAGGTGGTGCAAAAGCAGGTGAACAACGGCACGGTTCGCATGGGGGACAAGCACCTCTCCGTCTACGCCCAGGACCTGGCCTACGGGTTCTACACCAAGGAGCGGGGGGGCGGCTTCGACCTGGGGCTCATCGAGGCGAGCGGCATCACCGAGGAAGGCCACATCATCCTCGGGGGCTCCATCGGCTGCGCCACCGAGGTGATCCAGCACTCCGACAAGCTCATCATCGAGATCAACACCGCCATTCCCTCCTTCGAGGGGATCCATGACATCGTCATGACCGAGCGTCCTCCCTACAAGAAACCGTACCTGATCAGCAGGGTGGACGACCGGATCGGTTCCCCCTACGTCCCCTGCGACCCGGACAAGATCCTCGCCATCGTGGAGTCACGCCTGCCTGACAAGGGGCGCGCCTTATCCGACCCCGACGAGACCTCCGAGCAGATCGCCGCCCACATCCTCGACTTCTTCCAGTTCGAGGTGAAGGCGGGCCGCCTGCCGAAAAACCTCCTGCCGCTGCAGTCCGGCGTGGGCAACATCGCCAACGCGGTGGTGGGGGGCATGGTCAAGGGACCCTTCTCCAACGTGAAGGTCTGGACCGAGGTAATCCAGGACACCATGCTGGACTTCTTCGACTCCGGCAAGCTCGATTTCGCCTCCTCCACCTCGCTCTCCCTCTCCGAAAACGGCTTCAAACGGCTCTACGACAACTGGGATTTCTACGTACAGAAGGTCGTTTTGCGCCCCATGCAGATCAGCAACAACCCCGAGCCGATCCGGCGCCTGGGGGTGATCGCCATGAACACGCCGGTCGAGTTCGACATCTACGGCCACGCCAACTCGACCCTGGTCGGGGGGACCCGCATGATCAACGGCATCGGCGGCTCCGGCGACTTCCTGAGAAACGCATACCTCTCCATCATGCACACCCCGTCGACGCGCCCATCAAAGACCGACCCCACCGGCATCACCTGCGTGGTCCCCATGGCGCCCCACGTCGACCACACCGAGCACGACCTGGATGTCCTGGTCACCGAGCAGGGGCTCGCGGACCTGCGCGGCCTCTCCCCCCAGGAGCGCGCCAGGACCATCATCACCAAATGCGTCCATCCCGACTACAAGCCGCTGATGCAGGAGTACTACGAGCGGGCGAAGCGGGAATGCTGCGAGTTGAACGTGGGGCATGAGCCGCACATGCTCTTCAAGGTGTTCAAGATGCAGCAGCACCTGGCGGAAAAAGGGACCATGAAGATCGACAACTGGAACTAACCGGCATCTTTTGAGGTGGACGGATGGAAACGCAGAAAGGTGAGCTTTCGCGCGACGAGTTGCAAAAGGCGGTCGAGCTCCTCGAAATCGTGGCGGCGCAGGGTGCGCGCTGTTCCCTGACGGCGCTGGCGCGCCAGGCCGCCATCACCCCGTACCGGGCACGGCTTCTCCTGGCGCTTTTGGAGGACAAGGGGCTGGTGGCGTGCGCGGTGCAAAGCGGGAAGTACGACGAAAGCCGGGCCAGGAAACTCGCCCGGTCCCTGCTGCACAATGCCCGCGACAACCGGCTTCTCGGCCCGCTGGTGCGCTCGGTCCTGTCCGAGCACGACGACGACCTGAAGGTGACCATCCTGAAGGACGCCCGGCCGGTGCTGGAGGCACTGGCCCGCCGCCACAACGAGGCGATCTGCATGGCGATCCCCAAGGGGGACGAGGTGCTGCTGCTGGACCTGGTGGATCCCCTGCAGCAGGGGAGGGGAGAGCCGCTGGTGGGAAGGCGCTTCCCCTTTTTCGCCAACGCCGCCGGCAAGGTGATGCGGGCCATCGATTCGTGGGACCTCTTGGAGCAGATCGGGAGGAGGTGGCGCGGCAGCCGGGGCGGGTGTCCGGACCTGGCTGCCTTGCGGGTCGAACTGGAAAAGATCCGGGTGAACGGGGTCGCGGTGGAATGCAGCGGCATGGGGGACGGGGTGGTCACCGTGGCGGTGGCGGTCAGGGATTACGCCGGCAAGGTGGTGGGCGCCCTGATGCTTTTCGGCCCGTCGTTTCGACTGCTGGGAGATCGGCTGGAGCAGGAGATCATCCCCTCCCTGCGCCTGAGCGCCGAACTCCTCTCCGCGCGGTTCGGCTATGCCCCACCCTGAAGCACGCGACCCTTTCCTGGAGCTATTGGCTCCCCCGGCGCAGGCGGGGGGATGAGGACGGAAGCGGCGGCGCCGCTTTCAGACACTGGTAACCCTAACAGAAGGAGTGACGGCCATGTCGGAAAAACAGCAATGGGAAGCAATCGCCAACCACAGCAAGTTCATCGAGCTAAAGCGCAAGAAACGAAACTTCCTCTTCAGCTGGTGGATCATCTCGACCATCTACTACCTCCTGCTTCCGGTCATCTCGGGCTATTTCCCCGAGGCCTTCAGGGTCAAGGTCATTGGCCCCATCAACTTCGGCTACCTCTTCATCCTGTCCCAGTTCGTCATGGCCATCGGGGTGGCGATCTACTACGCCCACGTGGCCAACAAGACCTTCGACCGGCTCACCAAGCAGCTGCTGGAAGCCTTGCAATAGATTCGTCCATCAATCAAAGAGGGGGACCAGATATGAAAAAGAGGATCGCCGCTTTAACCGTAGCACTGTCGCTATCGATGTTCGGCGCGGCTGCCGTCAGCGCCCAGGCGCCCGCCACAGCCGCAGCTCCTCAGGCCACCGCTACCGCCGCCGCACCGGTCCAGGCCGCCGCCCCACCTGCCCAGGCCACCGGCGCGACCCAGGCCGCTCCTGCTCCTAACGCGGCGGCAAAGGTCGCGGCGGCGCCGGCCAAGGGTGGTGCTCCGGCCAAGATCACCCCCAACCGCGGCATAACCATCGGCATGTTCGCGCTCATCATCGCCGTCACCATGGGGGTCGTGGTCTGGGCCGCCAAGAAGACCCAGACCGCATCGGACTTCTATACCGCAGGCGGGGGGATCACCGGCTTCCAGAACGGCTGGGCCATCGCCGGCGACTACATGTCCGCCGCGTCCTTCCTCGGGATGTCCGGCCTCATCTCGCTCTACGGCATCGACGGCTTCATGTACGCGGTGGGGCCGATGTTCTCCTTCATCGCCATCCTCCTCGTCATCGCCGAGCCCTGCAGAAACGCGGGCAAGTACACGTTGGGCGACATCCTCTCCTTCAGGAGCTCCCCAAAGGTGGTGCGCGGGGTCGCCGCGCTCTCGACGGTGACGGTCTCCATCTTCTACCTCATCGCGCAGATGGTGGGCGCGGGCAAGCTGATGCAGATGCTTTTGAACATCCCGTACCGGGTCTCGGTCATCGGCGTGGGCGCTCTCATGGTCGCCTACGTGGTATTCGGCGGCATGAAGGCGACCACCTGGGTGCAGATCATCAAGGCATCGCTTCTCATGGGCGCGACGACTGTCCTGTGCCTGCTGGTAGCCATCAAGGCGGGCTTCAACCCGGTCGGCTTCTTCACGGACGTGGTCAGCAACAGCGCCATCCAGGAGCACGTGCGCATGAACGTCTTAAAGGACGTGATCGCAAAACCCGGCGTCGACTACGGCCAGAGGTTCCTCGAGCCCGGCCTGTTCCTCAAAAATCCCCTGGACCAGATCTCGCTCGGCCTCGCCTGGGCGTTGGGCGCCGCAGGGCTCCCCCACATCCTGATGCGCTTCTTCACCGTTCCCAGCGCGAAGGATGCGCGCAAGTCGATCATCGTGGCCCTGTTCCTCAACTCCAGCTTCTTCTTCATGATCAGCGTGATCGGCTTCGGCGCCGCGCTCTACCTCACCCCGCAGGCGATCTCGGCGGTCGACAAGGGGGGCAACATGGCGACCCTGCTCCTGGCCCAGCACATGGGCGGCGGCCCGGGGAGCCTCGGCGGCGACATCTTCCTCGCCTTTATCTGCGCGGTCGCCTTCGCGACCATCCTGGCCGTCGTCTCCGGCCTGGTGCTGGCAGCCTCCGCCGCCATCGCCCACGACGTCTACGTCAACATCATCAAGGACGGCAAGGCGGATCAGCAGCTGCAGGTGAAGGTGGCCCGCATCACCTCGCTCTTCGTGGGCACCTCGGCCATCGTGATGGGGCTCATGGCCGAGAAGGAGAACGTGGTGGCCCTGGTGGCGCTCGCCTTCGCGGTCGCGGCTTCGGGCAACTTCCCGGTGATCATGTTCTCCTTGTTCTGGCGCAAGTTCAATACGGCCGGGATCGTTTCCGGGCTGGTGGTGGGGACCATCTCAGCACTCGCCCTGGTGATGGTTTCGCCGGTGATGACCTATCCGAAGAAGATCGCGGCCGACGCCAAGAAGGTGGTGGAGACCCTGGAGAAGAAGCAGGCGGGCGGTGCGGTGCTGGCCGAGAAGGAAGTGCAGGCCCTCGAGAAATCGCGTGCCGAGTACGTGAAGAACAAGGACGGCAAGTCCATGGTGGGGCTCGATGCCCCGATCTTCCCGCTCAAGAACCCGGGCATCGTCTCGATCCCGCTGGGCTTCATGGCCGCCTTCTTTGGCTGTCTGCTCTTCAGGGAGCGCCGTGCCGAGGAGATGTTCGACGAGATCGACGTGCGCCAGAATACCGGCATCGGCATCGCCAAGGCGGCCGACCACTAGCCCTTTGCACCAAACCGGCCCCTGGCATCGCCAAGGCAGCCGGCCACCAGCTCTTTTGCCCAAAACGGCCCCCCTCCCGACCTCCCCCCTCCGGGGGGAGGGGCCCCGCTGGCTTTCACCAGGCAGGCGAGTTGTCTTCTGCCTCCGGGGAACGGGCGCGAACACGTCCCCGCCCCCGGAGGGGGAGGGACAGGGAGGGGGAAAGTTTCCCACGGCTCTCCACCCTATAGAGCCGCAGGGCAGCGCCCCTCCGGGAGGGACAGCAAGGGGGGAGCTTCAAACACAACCGACAAGGAGGTGAACCCGTGACACACGCTGACAACCTGCAGGAGATAGCCGCCGCTACGCAGCCGGAGGGAGACGAGGGGATTCAGCTCCTCTACTCCCTCAGCAAAGAGGAACTGGTCAGGATCATCGTCGATGACGCCAAGAACTGGCTCGCCCACGACGGGGTCTGGTTCCAGTCCCTGGAGAAGAAGTACGGCATGGACGTGGCGGTGGACATCGACACCGACGCCTGGCGGCTCTTCACGGCCATCGAGGCGAAAAGGATCATGGAGCGCCTCTCCATGAAGCCCGGCGGCGGCATCCCGGCACTGGTCGAGTGCCTGAAGCACCGCTTCTACGCCAGGCTGAACCTCCAGGAATGCATCGAGGTGAGCGACACCCGGGCCGTATTCCGGATGATCGACTGCCGGGTGCAGTCCGCCCGCAAGCGCAAGGGGCTCCCGGACCACCCCTGCAAGTCCGTGGGCATCGTGGAATACTCCGAGTTCGCCCGGACCATCGATCCCCGGATCGCGACCCGCTGCATCGCCTGTCCCCCCGACCCGCACCCCGAGGAGTTCTGGTGCGCCTGGGAGTTCACCCTGACCTCGGGGCAGCCGTAAAGACCACGTTACAAGGAGAAACGACATGCACATAGCCGCTGCGGAGCCTTATCGCTCCAGACACAAGATCCGTTTCGTCACGGCGACCAGTCTCTTCGACGGGCACGATGCCGCCACCAACATCATCCGGCGGATGCTCCAGTCCTCGGGCGCGGAGGTGATCCACCTGGGACACAACCGCTCCGTGGACGCCATCGTCACCGCCGCCATCCAGGAGGACGCCCAGGGCATCGCGGTGAGCTGCTACCAGGGGGGGCATGTCCCGTTCTTCAAGTACATCTGCGATCTGCTAAGGGAGCGCGGCGCCGACCACATCAGGGTCTTCGGAGGGGGGGGCGGCGTCATCGTCCCCGACGAGGTCCGCGAGATCGAGGCGTACGGGGTGAGCAAGATCTTCTCCCCGGAGGACGGCAGGCGGATGGGGCTGCAGGGGATGATCAACCACATGCTGGAGCTGTGCGACTTCAGCCCGGAGCGCGACACCGACCGGGAGATCGAGCGGCTCAAGGAGCGGGACATCCGCGCGGTCAACACCCTGATCACCCTCGCCGAGCAGGCGGTGCACGACCAAAGCGAGGGGTACGGCGCGGTACGGGAGCGGATCCGGTCCATGGGGCGCGACGTACCCGTGGTCGGCATCACCGGGACCGGCGGCGCCGGCAAGAGCTCGCTCACCGATGAGCTGGTGCGCCGCTTCGTCAGGGATTTCCCCGAGAAGAGCGTGGCGATCCTCGCGGTGGACCCCTCCCGGCAGCGCACCGGCGGCGCGCTTTTAGGCGACCGGATCAGGATGAACTCCATCAACACCGACCGGATCTACATGCGCTCCCTGGCCACCCGCGATTCCCGCTCCGAACTTTCGGCGGCGATACGCGACGCCATCGACGTGGTGCGCGCCTCCGGCTTCGATCTCGTGATCGTGGAGACCTCGGGGATAGGCCAGGGGGACGCCGGGGTGGTGGATATCTGCGACGTCTCGCTCTACGTGATGACCTGCGAGTTCGGTGCTCCCACCCAGCTCGAGAAGATCGACATGCTGGACTTCGCCGACCTGGTGGCGCTCAACAAGTTCGAGCGCAAGGGGGCAGAGGACGCGCTACGAAACGTGCGCAAGCAATACCGTCGCAACCGTAACCTCTTCGACATCCCGGATGCGGAACTCCCGGTCTACGGCACCATCGCCTCCCAGTTCAACGACCCCGGCACCAACGTGCTGTACCGGGCCCTCCTGGACCGGGTCAACGAGAAGAAGCAGAGGGGGTGGCAGTCGCGCCTGCAGATCACCGAGCGCGAGAGCCTGAAGCAGTACATCATCCCGCCGGACCGGGTGCACTACCTGGGGGAGATCGTTCAGAGCGTGCGCGGCTACCGTAAGAGTGTCGAGGAGCAGGCGGCCGTGGCACGGACCCTGTTCCAGCTCTCCGGGGCCAGGAGGGAGGTGAAGGGGGAGGGTACCATCGCCGAGCTGGACCAGGTCATCGGTTGCTTCTCCGCCAAACTGCAGGAAGAGCCGCGGCGCATCATCGACGGCTGGAAGGGTCTCAAGGAGTGCTACCGCCAGGATGCGCAGGTCACCCGCGTGCGCGACAAGGAGATCCGCACCGAGCTCTACACCACGTCCCTCTCCGGGACCAGGATCCCGAAGGTCTGTCTCCCCGACTACGAGGACTGGGGGGAGATCGTCAAGTGGTCCATGAAGGAGAACCTCCCCGGCTTCTTCCCGTACACGGCCGGCGTCTTCCCGTTCAAGCGCGCCGAGGAGGACCCCAAACGGCAGTTCGCCGGCGAGGGGACCCCGGAACGGACCAACCGGCGCTTCCATTACCTGTGCCAGGACGACGGCGCCAAGCGCCTCTCCACGGCCTTCGACAGCGTGACCCTCTACGGCGAGGACCCGGACTTCCCGCCCGACATCTACGGCAAGGTGGGTGAGAGCGGGGTCTCCATCTGCACCGTCGAGGACATGGAGAAGCTCTACGCCGGCTTCGACCTCTGCGCCCCCTCGACCAGCGTGTCCATCACCATCAACGGACCGGCGCCGATCATGCTGGCCTTCTTCTTTAACGCGGCCATCCGGCAGCAGCTGGAGCAGTTCAGGGCCGCACAGGGGCGCGAACCGTCCCCCGCCGAATATGCGGAGCTTAAGGCCCGCACCCTGCAGACCGTGCGTGGCACCGTCCAGGCCGACATCCTCAAGGAGGACCAGGGGCAGAACACCTGCATCTTCTCGACCGAATTCGCGCTCAGGATGATGGGGGACATCCAGCAGTACTTCATCGAGCAGCAGGTGCGCAATTACTACTCGGTCTCCATCAGCGGCTACCATATCGCCGAAGCCGGGGCCAATCCCATCTCGCAGCTCGCCTTCACCCTGTCCAACGGCTTCACCTACGTGGAGTACTACCTGTCGCGCGGCATGCATATCGACGACTTTGCGCCCAACCTCTCCTTCTTCTTCAGTAACGGCCTCGACCCGGAGTACACGGTGATCGGCCGGGTGGCGCGGCGCATCTGGGCTGTGGTGATGCGCGAGAAGTACGGCGCCAACGACCGCAGCCAGAAATTGAAGTACCACATCCAGACCAGCGGCCGGTCGCTGCACGCCCAGGAAATGGATTTCAACGACATACGCACCACGCTGCAGGCCCTGATGGCCCTCTATGACAACTGCAACTCGCTGCACACCAACGCCTACGACGAGGCGGTGACCACGCCGTCGGAGGAGTCGGTGCGGCGCGCCATGGCGGTGCAGATGATCATCACCAAGGAGCTCGGGCTCGCCAAGAACGAGAACCCGCTCCAGGGCGCCTTCATCATCGACGAGCTTACCGACCTCGTGGAGGAGGCGGTTCTCGCCGAGTTCGAGCGGATCGACCAGCGCGGCGGCGTCCTAGGCGCCATGGAGACCCAGTACCAGCGCAGCAGGATCCAGGACGAGTCCATGCTCTACGAGGCGAGAAAGCACTCCGGCGAGCTCCCCATCGTCGGCGTCAACACCTTCCTCAACCCGCGTGCCGGCGAAGAGGGGTACCAGATCCCCGGCGAGCTGGCCCGCGCCACCGTTGAGGAGAAGGAGCAGCAGATCCGCAACCTGCGCGCGTTCCAGGAGCGGCACAAGGACCAGGCGCCACTCGCCCTGAAGCGGCTCCAGGAGACCGCGGTGGCAGGCGGCAACATCTTTGCGGAGCTGATGGAGACGGTGCAGTGCGCCTCGCTGGGGCAGATCACGAGGGCCCTCTACGAGGTGGGAGGGGAGTATCGGCGCAACATGTAGCGGGAGGAGCCTTGAGGCCCAACGTTCCCTCCCCCGGAGGGGGAGGGACAGGGAGGGGGAAGCCTTTGCTCTTCGAATTCGAGACCAGGAGAACACGATGGACGTATTCCAAGCCATAAACGACAGAAGAAGCATCCGGAAGTACCGGGACACCCCGGTAGAGTGGGACAAGGTGAGCCAGGTGCTCGACGCGGGGCGCCTGGCGCCGTCCTGGAAGAACATGCAGTGCTGGCGCTTCCTGGTGCTCTCCGCAACGGGAAAGCGGAGCGCGCTGCTGGACGCGTTCCCCGATGACAACCCCGGGAAAAAGGCGCTGGCTCAGGCGCCGGTAGTCATCGTGGTCTGCGCCGACCCGGCCCAGTCCGGCGTGGAGAACGGCATCGAGTATTACGTGGCCGATACCGCCATCGCCTTCGAGCACATCTGCCTGGCGGCGCACGGCCTGGGGCTCGGCACCTGCTGGATGGGGCTCTTCGACGAGCCGACCCTCAAGAAAGCGCTGGGCATCCCGGCAGGGATACGGGTGGTCGGTGTGACGCCGCTGGGGTACCCGGACCAGGAGCCCAAGGCACGGCCGCGCAAGGAACTGGCGGAGATCGCCTATCACAACAACTGGGGGGCAGCATGCTGACCAAGACCGAATCGGAGCAAAGGATAGCGAGGCTGCAGGAAAGGCTGAAACAGAGCGAGGTGGATGGCGCACTCTTCATCTATCCCATCGACATCTATTACTTTTCCGGCACGCGCCAGAACTCCGCGCTCTTTATTCCGGCAGAAGGGAAGCCGCGCCTCGTGGTGCGCAAAAGCTACTTCCGCGCCCAGGGGGAGAGCGTCATCGACGACACCCGCCCGTTTCCTTCCAGCAAAGAATTCCCCTCCCTGTTCCCGCCCCAGGTGAAGCGGATCGGCTTCACCTTCGACGTGGCGCCGGTGCAACAGTACCAGTACTACGCCAAGCTCCTGCCGGGGGTGGAGTTCGTCGACATCTCCTCGCTGAACCGGGAGTTGCGCAGCGTGAAGTCGGGACTGGAGCTGGAGCGGATGCGCGAAAGCGGCGCCCGGCTTTGCGACGTGTTCCGGGAGATCCCCGGTTTCCTGAAGGAGGGGATGCGCGAATTGGACCTCGCCGCGGAGTTCGAATACCGGCTGCGCAAGGCGGGGGGCGAGGGGTACGTCCGGATGCGTGCCTACAACCAGGAGCTGTTCCAGGGGCTCGCCGTCAGCTCCGGCGCCGGCAATCCCGGCTTCTTCGACGGCGCGGTCACCGGCCGGGGGCTCTCCAACGCCTCCCCCCACGGCGCCTCGACCGACGCCATCCAGGCGAATGCCCCGGTGCTGGTCGACTACACCGGGGTCTTCAACGGTTACATCGTGGACATGACCCGCATGTTCGTGGTGGGAACGCTCGCACCCGAGCTGGAGCATGCCTTTGCCACGTCGCTTAAGATCCAGCAGCACCTGGCCGAAAATCTGAAGCCGGGGGCGGTCTGCGAGGAGCTGTTCGCAAAGGCCGCGGAGCTGGCCGAGAGTGCGGGGCTCGGCCGCAACTTCATGGGTGCGCCGGGCGAGAACGCCAAGTTCGTAGGGCATGGCGTGGGGCTCGAGCTGGACGAGTTCCCCGTGCTGGCCCAGGGGTTCAAATCTCCCCTGCAGCAAGGGCAGACGGTGGCTATCGAGCCAAAATTCGTGCTTCCGGGTCTCGGCGTGATCGGAATCGAAAACACGTTTGCTGTGGCCCCCGACGGAGGGGTGAAACTGACGGATTTGTCGGATAATATCGTCTGTCTGTAAACACGAAAAACAATTTTTGTTTTAATGTTGGGCTCGCCAAGGCGGGCCCTTTTTTTGTGGTTGTTGCCTGCAAGTGTGCGTTTTGATATGTAAACATGCGCACTGGGTCTTTGTTTGACCCGGGGCGTGCTGCGGCGTGGCCGCCGGTGTGGTAAAATAATTTCACGCATTTATAATCACGTTATACTTTCGCTTGACTTTTACGTAAACGATAGATAAAGTTCTACACAACACAAACAACCGCGGGAGGAAACCATGCAAGACGTCTTCATTGTCGAATCACTGAGAACCCCTTTTGGCTCTTTTGGCGGCTCCCTCTCCGAGGTGGAGGCACCCGTGCTGGGGGGGACCGTGATAAAGGCGCTCCTGGAGCGAGCGGACCTGAACCCGTCCCAGGTTGACGAGGTCATCGCCGGGCAGGTGCTCAGTGCCGGGGTGGGGCAGGCGCCCGCCCGCCAGGCCATGCGCTACGCGGGCATCCCCGACGCGACGCACGCCATGACCATCAACAAGGTCTGCGGCAGCGGCCTGAAGTCAATCATGCTCGGCGCCGGTTCCATCATGTTGGGCGATTCTGAAATCGTCATCGCGGGGGGGATGGAGAACATGTCGCTCGCCCCCTTCGTTCTCAAGAAGGCGCGCTACGGCTACCGCATGGGGCACGGCGAGCTCATCGACCTCATGATCTACGACGGCCTGCAGGACCCGTACTCCGGGCGGCACATGGGGGACATCGCCGAAGAGGCCGCCGCGCGGCACGCCCTTTCCCGCGAGGTCCAGGACCAGTTCGCCACCCGCTCTTACGCAAAGGCGCAGGAGGCGGTTAGGGGCGGCATCTTAAAGGACGAAATCGTGCCGGTGCTGAAAAAGGCGCGTGGCGGCGAGGTGACCGTGGCCGAGGACGAGGAGCCGTTCAAGGTCGACTTCGGCAAGCTCCCCACCCTGAAGCCGGTCTTCAGGAAGGACGGCACCATCACAGCCGCCAACGCCTCGACCATCAACGACGGCGCCGCGTTTTCCCTGCTGGCCGGCGCCGACGCCGTGAAGCGCCTGAACCTGAAGCCCAGGGCGCGCATCGTGGCCCACGCCACCTGCAGCCTCCATCCCGAGCGCTACACCGAGGCTCCGGTGGGCGCCATCGAGGTCGCCTGCGCCAAGGCCGGGTTGAAGACCTCGGACATCGACCTCTTCGAGATCAACGAAGCCTTCGCCACGGTGGCGCTGATCGCCATCAAGGAGCTCGCCCTGGACCCGGAAAAGGTGAACGTGAACGGCGGCGCCTGCGCCATCGGTCATCCCATCGGCGCCAGCGGCGGCAGGCTCGCCGCGACGCTGGTCCGTGAACTGCACCGGCGCCAGGCCCGCTACGGCCTGGCCACGCTCTGCATCGGCGGCGGCGAGGCGGTCGCGGTGGTATTCGAGCGGGTCTGATCCGTACTTTTCCAGAAATCCAACTTCGACAGGAGGTTCACATGTTCAAGGTAATAGGCGTCATCGGGGCCGGGCAGATGGGAAGCGGCATCGCCCACGTCTTCGCCCAGCACGCATATCAGGTCCTGCTTTACGACATCTCCCAGGCCCAGCTGGACAAGGCGCTCAGATCGATCGAGCAGAACCTGGAGCGGCAGGCGAGGAAAGGGGTGATTTTCACCACCAGCATCGAAGGGATCATGACACGCATCACCGCCACCAAGGAACTCAAGGACTTCGCCCAGTGCGACCTGGTGGTGGAGGCGGCCACCGAGAACGAGAACCTGAAATTCGAACTGTTCAAGAAGCTGGACGAGATCGTGGCGCAGGAGACGATCCTCGCTTCCAACACCTCCTCGATCTCCATCACCCGCATCGCGGCCTGCACCAGGCGTCCGGACAAGGTGATCGGCATGCACTTCATGAACCCGGTGCCGATCATGCAACTGGTCGAAGTGATCCGGGGACTGGGCACCAGCGAGGAGACCTTCCAGGCCATAGGCGCCCTGGTTGCGCGCCTGGGCAAGGAGATGGCCGTTGCCAACGACTACCCCGGCTTCATCGTCAACCGGGTGCTGATCCCGATGATCAACGAGGCCATCTTCGCGCTCTACGAGGGGATCGCCACCGCCGAGGACATCGACAAGGGGATGAAGCTCGGCACCAACCAGCCCATGGGGCCGCTGGTCCTCGCTGACTTCATCGGGCTCGACACCGTGCTCGCCATCTGCAACGTCCTGCATGACGGCTTCAAGGATCCCAAGTACCGCCCCTGTCCGCTCCTGGTGAACATGGTCAACGCCGGGTATCTCGGCAAGAAATCGGGCAAGGGATTCTACGACTATCAGGGCTAGGCCCGGGGAGCGATCATCATGGAAAACCAGAACATCCTTTGCGATATCGCCGAGGGAGTGGCGACCGTCACGGTGAACCGCCCGGCGAGTCTGAACGCGCTGAACAGCCAGGTTCTCGGGGAGCTGGAGTGCACCCTCTACAAGCTGGAGCAGGACAACGCCGTGCGGGTCGTCATCCTCACCGGAGCCGGTGAAAAGGCCTTCGTCGCCGGCGCGGACATCAAGGAAATGGCGGAGATGACCTCCTTCGAGGGGCACCGTTTCGCCCTCCAGGGGCAGCGGGTCATGCTCTTCATCGAGAAGATGAGCAAGCCGGTCATCGCCGCCGTGAACGGTTACGCCCTTGGCGGCGGGCTGGAGCTGGCTCTCGCCTGCGACGTGATCTACGCCTCCGACAACGCCAAGCTCGGCTTCCCCGAAGTCACCTTGGGGATCATCCCCGGTTTCGGCGGCACCCAGAACCTCTCCCGGCTCATCGGCCCCAACCGGGCCAAAGAGCTGGTCCTGAGCGGCAGGATGATCAACGCGCAGAAAGCGCTCGCCTGGGGTGTCGTCAACGAAGTCGTCGCGCAGGCGGAGCTTGCGGCGAAGGCCCTGGATCTGGCGCGGGAGATCGCCAAAAACGGCAGTCTCGGCGTCGGCTACGCCAAGAACGCCATCGTCAACGGTCTCAACATGACCAAAGAGGACGGCTTCCGCTACGAGAGCTCCCTCTTCGGAGTCCTCTTCGCCACCGAGGATCAGAAGGAAGGCATGGGCGCCTTCGTCGAGAAGCGCAAGGCGCAGTTCCAGGGCAAATAAAAAGGCAGTTCTACGTTCTATGTTCTACGTTCTACGTTGAGAACCGAGGCGGCTTCCAAAAAGACGCATTAGCACTGACGTCGGAGCCATCAGGAAGGGAACAAAGAACATAGAACCTGACCAGCATTAGTGGGGTAAACGTAGAACTTAGAACGTAGAACATAGAACGTCTTCTAAAAAGGGGGAGGATGCGATGGATTTCGAACTGAGCCAGGACCACAAGGTATTGAGGGATTCGGTGCGCGAGTTCGTGGAGAAGGAGATCAAGCCGATCGCGATGAAGATCGACGAGGAGCACATGATTCCGGACGCGCTGGTGCAAAAGATGGGTGAAATGGGCTTTCTGGGGAGCTACTTCCCCGAGGAGTACGACGGGGCCGGCCTCGACATGCTCTCCTACGCCATCGTGGTCGAGGAGGTCTCCAAGGCGTGCGGCTCCAGCGGCGTGCTCATCTCGGCCCACACCTCCCTGGCCTGCGGCCCGATCTACACCTTCGGCACCGAGACGCAGAAGAAGAAGTGGCTCCCGGCGCTCAACACCGGCCGGGTGATCGGCTGTTTCCTCCTCACCGAGCCGGACGCCGGCAGCGACGCCGGGGCCATCTCCACGACCTACCGCCGCGAGGGCGATGAGTTCGTCATCAACGGCTCCAAGATCTTCATCACCAACGGCGGCTACCGGGGCACCGGCGTCCTGTTCGCCACCTCAGACAAGAGCCTCAAACACAGGGGTGTCTCGGCCTTCATCATCGACCTCAACTCCCCGGGCGTCGAGATCCTCAAGAACGAGAACAAGATGGGCATCCGCGGCAGCTACACCACCGCCTTCGCCCTGGACGGCGTCCGCATCCCGGCCGAGAACCTCCTGGGCCAGGAAGGGCAGGGCTTCAAGATCGCCATGGACACCCTGAACGGCGGGCGCATCGGCATCGCCTCGCAGGCGCTGGGCATCGCCGAGGGTGCCTTCGAGCGGGCGCTTTCCTACTCCAAGGAGCGCAAGCAGTTCGACCACCCCATCTGCGAGCTGCAGGCGGTCCAGTTCAAGCTGGCCGACATGTACACCCGCATCGAGACCAGCAAGCTGATGACCTACAAGGCGGCCTGCCTCAAGGACGCCAAGAAGAACTACACGGCGGAGTCGGCGATGTGCAAGATGCTCGCCTCCGAGGCCGCCACCTACGTCACCAAGGAAGCGATCCAGATCCACGGCGGCTACGGCTTCATCTGCGACTACGAGGTGGAGCGCATGTACCGCGACGCCAAGATCACCGAGATTTACGAGGGGACCAACGAGGTGCAGCGCGTGGTCATCTCGAAGATGCTTCTCGCGTAACTCCTCCCCCAGGAGGGGGGAGGCTGGGTGGGGGGAAGCCGGGCAGGGGCAATCGGCATCAGTCAACACGCAGGAGTGATTTATGGAAGCTACCAGGGAAATCTATTGGAACGTAGGGCACGGCGTGGTGCTCCCGATGTACCTGCTGACGCTGCTGGCCTTCGCCGCCTGTGCCTACGGGTGCTGGAAGCGGATCGAGGTCTACCGCCAGGGGAGACCCGTAAACCGCCTGGACAACCTCCGTGAACGGATCGCGCTGACGGCGACGAACCTGTTCGGCCAGACCAGGGTGCTGCGCGTCGCCGGCCCCGGGATCCCGCACGCACTGTTCTTCTGGGGCTTCGTCGTCCTCTTCATCGGGACGCTTTTCGTCATGGCGCAGGCCGATTTCTCGCAGCCGCTCTTCGGCGTCAGGATTCTCACCGGCAGCTTCTACAAGGGATACTCGCTGGTGCTGGACCTGGCCGGGCTGGCCGCGCTCTTCACCCTGTTCGGCCTCGCGCTGCGGCGCTTCGTGGCCCGTCCGGAGGGGCTCAAGATCACCCGCGACGATTACCTGATGCACGGCCTTCTGTCCGCCATCATCATCACCGGCTTCCTGGCCGAAGGCGTGCGCATGGCCGCCACCGAGCTGAACCAGAACCCGGAGCTGGCCCGCTTCTCGCCGATAGGGCTCTTCGTCGCCGGCCAGTTCGCAGCACTCGACCTGCAGTCCCTCAAGGAACTGCACCGGCTCTGGTGGTGGTGCCATTTCCTGCTGGTGACCGGCTTCATCGCCGCCATCCCGTGGACCAAGTTCCGTCACCTCTTAACCACCCCCGCCAACTACCTCTTCGTCGATTTGAGGCCGAAGGGGAGCATCGACACCATCGATCTCGAGGCCGAAGGGGTCGAACATTTCGGGGTGGACAAGGTCGCCGACCTCACCTGGAAGGACATTTTCGACGCCGACGCCTGCACCAGCTGCAAAAGGTGCCAGGACCGCTGTCCCGCCTTCAACACGGAGAAACCGCTTTCGCCCATGCAGGTGGTGCAGCAGATCGGCGAAACGGCGTGCACGGCGCCGCAGGCGGACCTGATCGGGACCGTTGGACGCGACGCCCTCTGGTCCTGCACCACCTGCCGTTCCTGCCAGGAGATCTGCCCGGCACAGGTGGAGCACGTCAACAAGGTCATCGAGATGAGGCGCAACCTGGTGCTCATGCAGGGGGAGTTTCCCGGCGAGGAGGTCATGGTCGCTGCCAACAACGTCGAGGTGAACGGCAATCCCTTCGGCATGGCCTACGCCGAACGCGGCAAGTGGGCCGACGGTCTCCCGGTGCGGCATCTCTCCGACGGGGAGGAGGCCGATATCCTCTACTTCGTCGGCTGCTACGCCTCCTTTGACAAGAGAAACCAGGAGGTGGCCAAGAGCTTCGTGAAGATCTGCGACGCTGCCGGGGTGAGCGTCGGCATCCTGGGCAAGGAGGAGCGCTGCTGCGGCGAGCCGCTGCGCAAGCTGGGCAACGAGTACCTGTACCAGATGACCGCGCAGGAGAACATCGAGCTGATCAAGGGGTACGGCGTGAAGAAGATCGTCACCACCTGCCCCCACTGCCTGAACACCCTGGGGCGCGACTACCGCGACCTGGGGCTCGATATCGAGGTCGAGCACTACACGGTGTTCATCGACCGGCTCATCGGCGAGGGCGCGCTCACCCTCGCTCCGCACCAGTTCGATTACACCTACCACGACTCCTGCTACCTGGGGCGCTACCAGGGAATCATGGAGCAGCCGCGCAACGTGCTGCACGTGGCGGGAGGGAGGATCAACGAGATGCAGCGGTCCGGGCTGGAGAGTTTCTGCTGCGGGGCCGGCGGCGGCCGGATCCTCGCCGAGGAGAAACTTGGCAACCGGATCAACGTGCAGCGGGTCAAAATGGCCGAGGCGACCGGCGCGCCGCTCATCGTCTCCAACTGCCCCTTCTGCCTCACCATGTTCGAGGACGGCATCAAGACCGGCGAGTGCGAAGGGAAACTGGCGGTGCGGGACCTGGCCGAGGTCGTGGTGGAACGGCTGGCCACGCCGGTGAACTTCGGGACGCCGGAAAAGGAACTGAGCCTGGCCGCGGTGGTGTCGCTGGCCGAGGCGTCCGGGAGAAAGGAGCAGGCCCCGCCGGAAGAAGAGCGGCTGGCGGCTGCGGAAGGTGTGTCGGCGTGACGCCGCAAAGAATTCAGAGGAGGAAGCTATGAAGATACTGGTATGCATCAAACAGGTACCGGACATGGAGTCCCGGTTCAGGGCCAACGGCGACAAGACCTGGTACGACGAGGCCGACCTCGCCTTCCGCATGAACGAATACGACGAGTACGCGGTCGAGCAGGCGGTCCAGCTCAAGGAGCAACTGGGTGGGGAGCCCGAGATCACGGTCCTCTCCATCGGCCCGGAGCGGACGGTGGAGGCGATCAAGAAGGCGCTCGCCATGGGCGGGGACCGCGCCGTCCACATCCAGGACGATCGCTACTACCAGAAGGATCCCTGGCAGATCGCCTCGATCATCGCGAGCTACGCCAAGGGGCAGGGCTTCGACCTCATCTTCACCGGCATGCAGTCCCAGGACCGCGGCTCGGCCCAGGTCGGCGTCACCGTCGCCGAGCTCCTTGGTATCTCCTGCGCCACCACCCTGGTCGGCTTCAGCTACGACGGCGGCACCGTGACCGTGAAGCGGGAACTGGAAGGGGGGATCAAAGGCGTGGCGAAGCTGAAGCTCCCGGCGCTGGTCACCTGCCAGCTGGGGCTCAACACCCCGCGTTACCCGACGCTTCCCAACATCATGAAGGCGAAGAAGAAGGAGATCGCCACCTTCCCGGTGGCCGAACTCTCCCAGGAAGCGGAACTGACCGCCACCGCCGCGATCTATCCTCCGGCCAAGAAGGGAGGCGGCATCGTGCTGGAAGGGGAACTGGGCAACCAGGTGGACCGGCTCATGGGGATACTGAAGGAAAAGATCGCGGTGCTCAGATAGCGAGGGCAGGGCGGAGGGGACTGGCTCCGCAGGTGCCTGTCCCCCTCTCTAAACGAGGGAGAACCGACCGCCACCGCAACGGGGCGACAAAATAGCGCTGCAACGGAGGGATCAATGAAAGCGTTACTGATAGGGGAATACCGGCAGGGCAAGCTCCTCGACACCACCTACGAACTTCTGGCCTTCGCCGATCGGCTCGGCGCCGAGAGCGCGCTGCTGCTGGTGGGAAACCAGTCACAACTTCCGAAATACGACGGCAGGCTGTACCTGGCCGACGCCGCGAAGTACGGCGAGTACAATCCGGACCTGCACAAGAAGCTGGTGCTGCAGGCGGTGGAGCGGGAGAACCCGGACTGCATCGTCTTCGTCCACTCCTCATACGGCTGGGATCTCGCCCCGCGTGTCGCCGCGGCCCTGAAGGTGGGGCAGGTGTCCGAGATCGTGGCGCTTAACGAAGGCGCCTTCGAGGTGAACGTCTGCAACGCCAAGCTGCGCCGGACCGTGACGCCTGCAAGGGGACTGGCTCCGTCAGGTGCCTGTCCCCTTTTGGTCCTCACCATCCAGGCCGGCGCCTTCACCCTGGCCGGTGAACCGCAGGGGACGCCGCAGGTGGAACCCCTGGAGCTGTCCCAGGCCGACTCAGGCATCGAGTTCGTAGGCTACGAGGCGGCCGAGCAGAAGGGGGTCGACCTGACCCGGGCCGAGGTGATCGTGAGCGCCGGCCGCGGCGTGGGCAAGAAGGACAACGTCCCCGTCATCGCCGCCCTGGCCAGCGCCCTGGGGGGAGAGCTCGGCGCGAGCCGCCCTGTGGTCGATGCCGGCTGGATCGATCACAGCCACCAGGTCGGTACCACGGGGCAGACCGTGAGCCCGAAGCTGTACGTCGCCTGCGGCATCAGTGGCGCCATCCAGCACCTGGCCGGTATGAAGAAGGCCGACTTCATCGTCGCCATCAACAAGGACAAGGACGCCCCCATCGGCGAGATCGCCGACGTCCTGGTGGTGGCCGACGTGATGCAGTTCGTCCCCGCCTTCACCGCCAAGTGCGCACGATGAAACAGTAGTGATGCCGGTCCGTCCCCTCCCCCGGAGGGGGAGGGTTAGGGAGGGGGCAGCGGCCCCTGCAGGAAGGCGAACAGCAACCGGAGTTGAAAGTGGGAGACACCGATGTTTCTCGAACTTACCGAAGAACAGAAGCTGATCCAGGAAACCGCCCGCAACTTCGCCCGTTCCGTGCTGGAACCGCTCGCGGCCAAGCTGGACCGTGAGGGGGATCATCCCGCCTTCCTTGCCAACCTGAAGAAGCTGGCGGAGTTGGGCTTCATGGGGCTGAACGTCCAGGGGGAGTATGGCGGTTCCGAGGCCGGTGTGGTCGCCTTCAGTGTCGCCATGACCGAAATCGCCCGCGCCTGCGCCTCCACCGCGGTGACCGTCTCGGTGAACAACATGGTGTGCGAGGTGATCCAGGCGATCGGCTCGCAGGAGCAGAAGGAGAAGTATATCCCGCGCATCTGTTCCGGCGCCTACGCCGCCGGGAGCTTCGCCCTCACCGAGACCGGCGCCGGATCCGATCCTGCCGGCATGACCACCACCGCCGTTCTCGACGGCGACAGCTGGGTTTTGAACGGCTCCAAGATCTTCATCACCAGCGCGCCCTACGCCGGCGTCTTCGTGGTCTGGGCGGTGACCGACAAGGAGGCGCCCAAAGGGAAGGGGATCAGCTGTTTCCTGGTGGAGCAGGGGACGCCGGGGCTCGTCATCGGCAAGCAGGAGGAGAAAACCGGGCAGCACGCCTCGGCCACCAACGAAGTGGTCTTTGACAACTGCCGCATCCCGAAGGACGCGCTGATGGGGAAGCTGAACGACGGTTTCCGGATTGCCGTCGCCGAGTTGGGTGGCGGGAGGATCGGCATCGGTTCCCTGGCGCTCGGCATAGGTCTCGCCGCCATGGACTACGCCACCCGGTACAGCACCGAGCGGGTGCAGTTCGGGCAGAAGATCAGCGCTTTCCAGGCTACCCAGTGGAAGATCGCCGACAGCTACACCGAACTGGAGGCTGCGCGCCTTTTGCTGATGAGCGCCGCCTTCCGCAAAGAGAGCGGCCGTCCCTTCGCCAAAGAAGCCTCCATGGCCAAGCTCTTCGCCACCGAGGCCGCCAATCGTGCCTGCTACAACGCCGTGCAGATGCTGGGTGGCTACGGCTACACCGCCGATTTCCCGGTCGAGCGCTACGCCCGCGACGTCAGGATCACCTCCATCTACGAGGGAACCAGTGAAATCCAGCGCGTCATCATCGCCCGCGAGATTCTGAAGAACCACAGCTAAAGACAGGTTGAGCCCTTAACCTCGTCTCAAGGAGGGACGCATGAGTAGCGGCAAGCGGATTACGTTGCAGCAGGCGGCCGAGATCGTGAAAAACGGCTCCAGCCTGACCTTTTCCGGCTTCACCATCTGGCGGCGCCCCTTCGCGCTGGTCTACGAACTGATCCGGCAAAGGAAGAAGGGACTCCACCTCATCGAGGTGAACGGCGGCCCCCAGACCGAGTTCCTGGTCGGTGCCGGGTGCGTCGACATCTGGGAGTCGTGCTGGGTCGGCCATGAGCTCTACGGCAAGTACGGCGCCAACCTCTCCAGAAAGGTCGGCAACAAGGAGATCCTGGTCGAGGATTACAGCCACGCCGAGATGCTGTTCCGCTTCAGCGCGGCCGCCTCGGGCGCTCCCTACGCCGTGACCCAGACCTCGCTCGGCACCGACATCCACAATCCCGCCTACGACACGCTCGGCAACGCAGGGCTTCGCGACGGCAAGCGCATCCCCAGCCACAAATACCGCTTCACCGAAGATCCCTTCTACGGTGCCGGCGCCCAGGTGCTGGTCCCGGCGGCCAAGGTGGACGTGGCCATCCTCTGCGTGCAGCAGGTGGGGGAGGAGGGGACGGTGCGGGTGAACGGCCAGTTCTACTCAGATCCCGAGGTGGCCAGGGCGGCCGACGTCACCATCGTCATCGCGGAGGAGATCGTCCCGGAAGAGTACCTTAGGCGCGACAGCGACCTGAATACCATCACCAGCTTCGAGGTCGATCACATCCTCGAAGTCCCCTTCGGCGCCCACCCCACGGGGATGTTCGGCCGCTACGATGTGGATGGCGCTTTCCTGAAGGACTTCTACGCCAAGACCAGGACCCAGGAAGGGTTCGATGCCTTTGCCAAGGAGTGGATTCACGGTCTGGACCACGTGGCCTACCTGGAGAAGCTCGGCTGGCCGAAGATGCTGAACCTGAAAGCCAATACAGCGCTCAAGTACAGCACCGGCGTGAAAAGGGGGCAGTGACATGAACAAAGAGTTCGCAAAACCTGAAGAATACGGGCTGGCCGATCTCCTCTGCTGCGCCGCCTCCCGCGAGGTGCAGGACCACGAAATCGTCTTCGCCGGCACCGGGCTCCCCATGGTGGCCATCATGCTGGCGCAGAAGACCCACGCGCCCAACCTCAAGCTGATCTTCGAGGCCGGGACGCTGGACGGCCGGCCGCCGGAGATTCCCACCTCGGTCGGCGACGCCCGCTGCGAGATGGGCGCCTCGCGCTCCTCGGGCCTGCACGACGCCTTCAGCATCGCCCAGCGCGGCTACGTCGACCTGGGGTTCCTAGGGGGCGCCGAGGTGGACCAGTACGGCAACGTCAACACGACCTGCATCGGCGATTACCTGAGCCCGGAGCTGCGCCTGACCGGCAGCGGCGGCAACCCCGACATCAACTCCTTCGCCAGGCGCACCGTGTTCATCATGGTGCATGAAAAGCGCCGCTTCACCGAGCAGGTGAGCTACATCACCAGCCCCGGCTGGCGGGTGCGCAAGTGGCCTGGCGGTGAAACCGTGCATCGGCGCGAGCTCTACGGCGCGGCCTACCGCGGCGGCCCCTCGGCGGTCATATCCACGCTGGGTGTGTTCCGTTTCGATGACGAGACCGGCCGGATCTACCTCGATACCTGTCATGCCGGCAACACGCCCGAGCAGATCCGGGAGATGTGTCAGTTCGACCTCGACATCACCCGGGTTAGCGGCGAAACCCTCCCTCCCACCAGGGAGGAGCTGCATTTCATCCACGAAGTGCTCGACCCGGAGCAGATCTTCATTCCCAAGGTGAAACGGGCGTAGCACGAAATTTTTAGGGCCTTTCGCTTTGTAAGTCCCCCTTTGCGAAGGGGGGTTGCCCAGAGGCAAATCCCCCCTGTCCCCCCTTCGCAAAGGGGGGACTCTAGGGCACGTGCGCTGTTAGTGGTCGACACTCCGCACTCCGCCGAGAATTACGGGAGCACCTGTCTGCTGTTCACGAAGGGCAGCACGAGAACTCGCGTCCTCCCCTTTGCGAAGGGGAGACAGAGAGGATTTTGCTAAGGTGGGAACGTAGCAAGATTTTCGGCATCAGCAAGAATTTTTTTTGCCAAGACTTTGCATTTTACGTCAACGTCAACTTTAGTGGAGTGTTCATGCTCGTCGTAGTCTGCATCAAACAGGTACCGGACACCACCCAGGTTCAGATCGACCCGGTCACCAACACCCTGATTCGCGAGGGAATCCCCTTCATCGTGAACCCGTACGACGCCCATGCCCTGGAAGAGGCGCTCAGACTGAAGGACCGCTTCGGCTTCCGCGTCGCCGCGCTTTCCATGGGCCCTCCCAATGCCGAGGCCACGCTCAAGAAGGCACTGGCCCTCGGGGTGGACCAGGCGATCCTCCTTTCCGATCGCGTCTTCGGAGGGGCGGACACCCTGGCGACCAGCCGGGTCCTCTCGGAGGCGATCGCGAGGCTCAACCGGCAGGAAAAAGTCGGCATCGTCATTTGCGGCAAGCAGACCATCGACGGCGATACGGCCCAGGTCGGCCCCGGCATCGCAACGCGCCTTGGTTACACCCAACTCACCCTGGTCGATCGGGTCGAAAAACTCGACCCCCTGCAGGACCGGATCACGGTGCGGCGCAAGCTGGAAGGGCGCCACGAGATGGTTGATGCACCTCTGCCCGTGCTGCTAACCGTGGTGCGCGAGCTGAACCGGCCCCGCTACCCGACCGTCCCTATGCGGCTGGAATCAGAGGAGGCGACGGTGCAGGTCTGGAGCAACCAGGAGCTGCAACTGGACCAGGAGGGGATCGGCCTGAAAGGCTCCCCGACCTGGGTGAGCCGGATCTTTTCGCCCGAGCGGCAGAAAGGGGAGATCGTGGGCGATGGCGCCGCTGACCCGGCAGGCGCCGCCAAACTGCTGATCGACAAACTTGTGAGCAGCGATCTGCTCGTCGTATAGGGAGCCCAGGTGATGAGCGAGGTGCAGGGAAAGATAAAAAGGCCGCGCGGGAAGGCGCGGCTTATGGAGGGAAGGTGTATCGCCTGCGGCGGGCGCTGCCAAAGTGCCTGCCCGGTCGATGCCGTCGAGATGACCGGTGGCGGCGAGCCGGAGATCATCGCCGACAAATGCATCGGCTGCGTGAAGTGCGTCAAGGTCTGTCCGGTCCAGGCGCTGGAGATCGTCTTCACGACGGAAGAGCGGCGCATCCTGGAGCAGCTGGCGTCGGATCCGGCCGGTGGTGAGGCCGAAGCCGATCCCGAGGCGCGGGCGCTCGCGGAAAAACTCGCCGCCTACCGCGGCGTGTGGGTCTTCGTTGAGCAGACCGAAGGGGAGCCGGCCCGGGTTTCCTGGGAGCTGATGGGGAAGGGGAGGGAACTGGCCGACACCCTGGGGGTGCCGCTCTCCGCCGTCGTGGTGGGATCGCGGGTCGAGGAACTCTGTTACGAGTCCTTCTGCTATGGGGCCGATCAAGCCTACCTGGTGGATGAGCCGGTGTTCCGGCACTACCGCACCGAGGCGTACCTGAAGGCGGTCTGCCGGATGATCGACGATTACCGTCCGGAGATCGTGCTCATGGGGGCGACGGGGCTGGGGCGCGATCTGGCCGGAGCCGTGGCGACCGTGGTCGGCACCGGGCTCACCGCGGACTGTACCGGGCTCGGCATCGACGACAAGCGCAACCTGATGCAGACCCGTCCCGCCTTCGGCGGCAACATCATGGCCACCATCATGTGCGACAGGTTCCGTCCCCAGATGGCCACGGTTCGTCCCCACGTCATGCCGCTTCCCGAGCGCGTCGCGGGGAGCAGCGGCACCGTGATCCGCCTGCGCAGCAAAGTACGGGAAGAAGACATTCTCACCAAGGTGCTGGAGATCGTTTCGGACCGGAACAAGGACCAGGTGGACGTTGCCGGCGCGGAGTTCATCGTTTCCGGCGGGCGCGGCATGATGGGTAAGGAGAACTTCGTGCTGCTGCAGGAGTTGGCCGACGAGTTGGGCGGCGTGGTCGGCGCCTCGCGCAGCGCGGTCGATGCCGGATGGATGCCGCACGAGCGGCAGGTGGGGCAGACCGGCAAGACCGTGCGTCCCAAGATCTACATAGCCTGCGGCATCAGCGGCGCCATTCAGCACCTGGTCGGCATGCAGGACTCCGACGTCATCATCGCCATCAACCGAGATCCCGAGGCACCCATCTTCGAAGTCGCCCATCTTGGCATCGTCGGCGACCTCTTCCAAGTCGTCCCGGCCCTTACCGAGCGGTTGCGGAGCCTGAAACAGAAGGCGCCGGAAACGGCGGTCTGCAGCAACGGCTAAAAGACGTAAAAGCCCTAACGCAAAGGCGCCAAGGCGCGAAGGCGCAAAGACGAAGCAGTGGGGTTTAACCCGTCACACGTTTTTACCTTGCGTCTCTGCGCCTCCGCGCCTTTGCGTTAAAGCCTTTGTGCATTTAAAGGAATGACCATGTCTCCGAACCCGAAACTCTTTGCCGTACTCCTGCTTCTCTCCGCCTCCGCTTTTGTCATCGGCTGTTACCGCCGGTTCAGCCTGGTCGCCCTCGGCCGCCCCGAGAACCGCCTCGACGCGCCGGGGACCCGGTTCTCGCGCATGCTCCGCCTTGCTTTCGGCCAACAGCGGGTGCTCGGCAAGCCCTTCGGGATGAACCATTTCGTCATCTTCTGGTCCTTCATCATCCTTGCCGCCGCCAACGCCGAGTTCCTGGCGAGCGGCATGCTGCCGCAGGTAACCCTTGCCGCGCTCCCCGCGCCGCTCCAGCACGCCCTGCTCCTCCTCTTCGATCTGGTCTCCCTGCTGACGCTCGCCTGCGTCCTTATCGCCTGCGCCCGCAGGCTCTTCTTCCCCGAACCGTCCCTGAGCAGCGACTACGTCAAGGCGCGCAGCCCGGAGGCGTTCCTGATCCTTTCCCTGATCGCCCTGCTCATGCTGGCCTATTTCGGCCTGCACGCCGCGCGGATCGCCATGGGGGTCGAGATTCCCGCCGCCATGCCGGTGTCGGCGTTCATCGCGCGGCACCTGCCGGACGCGCTGGCCGCCGATCCCGCTGCCCTGGCAACCTGGTCCTGGTGGCTGCACGCCCTGGCGCTCCTTTCCTTCCTCGCCTATCTTCCCCAGAGCAAGCACATGCACATCCTGACTGCCATCCCCAACTGCTTCCTGGCCGGCCGCGAACAACCGAACACGCAGCCGCGCGAACAGTTCGCCAGGGGGATGAGCTTCGGCGTCGGGCGTGTGGACGAGTTCACCTGGAAGGATCTGTTCGATTCCTTTTCCTGCACAGAGTGCGGCCGCTGCCAGGAGGCCTGCCCCGCATCGGCGACCGGGAAGTCCCTGAATCCGCGCGCCGTGATCCATGCCGTGAAGACCAACCTGTTGGCCAACGGCGCCGCGCTGCGTGCCGGGGAGAAGCCTGCCGTGCCGCTGATCGGAGCGGAAGGGGAGGGGAGCGCGACCGAAGCGACCGTCTGGGCCTGCACCACCTGCGGGGCCTGCATGAACGTGTGCCCGGTGCTCATCGAGCACATGCCAAAGATCGTCAAGATGCGCCGTCACCTGGTGCAGATGAAGGCCTCATTCCCCGAAGAACTGGCCACCTTCTTCGAAAACATCGAGGCCAGGAGCAACCCCTGGGGGATCGCCCCCACCGAGAGGACCAAGTGGCATGCCACCATGCAGGTCAGGCCGTTTGAAGCGGGGCAGACCGAGTACCTGCTCTACGTCGGTTGCGCGGGCGCCTTCGATGCACGGCAGAAGCAGGTGACGGTGGCGCTCGCCTCCATCCTCGACGCCGCCGGCGTCTCCTGGGGAACGCTGGGCAAGGACGAGCGCTGTTGCGGGGACAGCCTGCGCCGCCTCGGCAACGAGTACGTCTTCGACCGCACCGCGCGGGAGAACGTCGACCTCTTCGCTCAACGCGGGGTAAGGAAGATCGTCACCCAGTGTCCGCACTGCTTTTCGACGCTCAAAAACGACTACCGCCAGTACGGCATCGAACTGGAAGTCGTGCACCACTCCGAACTGATAGCCGCGCTCCTCGCCGCCGGACAGTTGCAGCTGAAGCAGCGGGTTGCCGACCTGGGGCGGCTGCTTTTCCACGACTCCTGCTACCTGGGGCGGCACAACGACGTCTACGACGCGCCCCGGCAGGTTCTGAAGACGGCGACCGGAGCCGAACCCGCGGAGTTCGACCGTAACGCCGGGCGCTCCTTCTGTTGCGGTGCGGGGGGCGGGCGGATGTGGCAGGAGGAGCAGGAAGGGGAGAGGATCAACCTGAACCGGGTGAAGGAGGCGCTGCGGCAGAATCCCGATACCATCTGCGTCAGCTGTCCCTACTGTCTCACCATGATGGAGGACGGCCTGAAGGACCTGCAGGGAGGATCGGTCCGGGTGAAGGACCTGGCCGAGGTGGTGGCGGAGGGGTTGCGTCCCTGAAGCGGCCAGAGGGGACTGGCTCCGCCAGGTGCCTGTCCCCCTTTGGTGGCTAAGCTGAAAAGAACGTTCCGCGAGAGGGACAGGCACCTAACGGAGCCAGTCCCTTTTGCCGTCTCCACTTTTCACCCCAATCTCTCTATAATCAAAGGAGGTGGCGACATTTCCAGTTATAAGGAGCACGGTGAAAAGGAGCACGGATATGAAAAGGAAAATCCGTTACCTGGTGGCACTGGCGGTGCTGCCGGCACTGCTGTCGGCATGCATTGTCGTGCCGGTGGACGGTTATTATGGGCACCATCATGGCTATTACTACGATGACTATGGCTATTATGGGCGCGGCCCGTATGGCGGGCGCAGGTAGTTTCCGCTTGTAAGGAAACAGGCGCCTGAAGCGCTCAATCACCGCTTTAATTTGCAGGTGCACAAAAGCCCGCCGGTTTTACTCGGTGGGCTTTTTGTGCTTTAGTACTGCACCGCCCGCATAGCTGTGTTCGCCAAGCCGTCCTGACTTCCCCCTCGCCCTCCGCGCCGATCAATTCAAGTTTCTGCGGCCCTTACCGATACGGTCACCCAGTAGCAACTAACACACCTGGCTTTTCCGGATGCTTGAAGTGCCGGAGCCGCGGCTCGCCCGCCTGCATCGCCCGGCAATTGCAAGCAGCGGAAATGGATGCAAGGAGGAGTAATGCGAAGCATGATCCGTCTCTTTGGCCTTGTATTGTTTCTGACGCTTCTCCCGGGGATCGCCTCTGCCCAAGGGAGTTTCGTGATAGGGGTGGCCCCCCATACCAGTGCCCGGGTCATCCTCGAGATGTACCAGCCGTTGCGGCTTTACCTGGGCAAGAGGCTGAACATGCCGGTGGAGATCGTCACCGCGCCGGACTTCGATGAGTTCGCACGGCGCGCCCTGGCCCAGAAGTACGATCTCGCCATCACCACCGGTCACCAGGCGCGGCTGCTGCAACTCGACGCCGACTACCTGCCGCAACTCACCTACAAGGCCGACTTCAAGGCCGTCACCATCGTCCCCCGAAACAGCGACATAACAAAGGCCGCGGATCTGAAAGGGAAGAAGGTCCTCGGGCTCAGCGCGGCTTCGCTGGTAACCCTGTGGGGGGAACACTGGCTCGTCGAAAATCACGTCACCACCTTGCCGGTCAAATTCGTCAGCGCCTCGGACAGCGTCGCGCAGCTCCTCTTGGCCGGCGAAGCCGCAGCAGGGTTCACCTCGCTCGCCAACTTCCAGAAGCTGCGCCCGGAGGTGCAGGGGCAGTTGCGCATCATCGCCCAAAGCACCCCCCTCGCCGGGCGGGTATACCTCTTGAACCAGCGCTGGTCGTCGCGAGAAAAGGCCATCAACGCGGCACTGTGGTCGTTTGCGGAGACACCGGAGGGTAAGCGCTATTTCGACGCCAACAAGCTCGGCGGCTACCGAAAGCTCCACCAGGGGGAGCTGGAAGGTATGGACCGCTATGCAGCCGAGGTCAAAAGGCTGCTTAAAAAAGAAGAAAGATGAGACCGCTCGCTCCCTGGTCAACGGTACGGGGCCGTCTGGTGATGCTCGCCATCGGCATCGAGATACTGATGTTGTTCGTGATGGTGTTCAACAGCCTGCGCCTTCTGCACGGTGCCATGACCAAACAGGCCCGGTGGCAGGCCGAGCAGATGTCGCCGGTCCTCATTGCCGCGCTTACCGCCCCCCTTGCCCAGCAGGACTTCGCAACCGTTCAGGCCGTCATCGACGAGAGCCGCCGTGCCGGCGGGGTCAAGTACATCGTGATCCTGGACAGCGCCGGGAGGCGGGTCGCCTCCAGCGGCTGGGGGCGTGACCAGGCCCTTCCTCCCCCCAGTCAAAGCTTCGAGTTGTTCCAGGGGACCCGCGCTCCGCGCTACGACGTGCTCGTCCCCATCGACCAGACCGGGCAGCCTCTGGGCACCCTGCACTTCGGGCTGGATCTCGCCCAGATCGTCGCCGCCCGGCACCTCCTGCTACTGCAGGGGGGAACCATCGCCATCATCGAGGTGTTCCTTTCTACGGTGATACTGACCCTGCTCGGCTACTGGCTGACCCGACACCTGGTCACGCTCACCAGGGCGAGTCTCGAGGTCGCCAACGGCAACCTGACACCGGCGCCGGTGCGCGAGGGGCATGACGACGTCGGGCGGCTGGGTGCCGCCTTCAACATGATGTCCCGCGCCATTTCCGAACGGGTGCGCGAGCTGACCGCGGCCAAGGAAGCGTTGCAGGAACGCGCCCGGGAACTCGAGGATTTGAACCTGACCCTGGAGTCCAGGGTCCAGGATGAGGTGGCGAAGAACCGGGAGAAGGACAACTACCTCACCCAGCAGGAGAAGATGGCCTCCATCGGACAGCTGGCCGCCGGCGTCGCCCACGAGATCAACAACCCCATGGGGTTCGTCACCAGTAACCTCTCCACACTGGGCAAATACCTGCAACGACTGGAGGAGTTCATCGCGGCCCAGGACGAGGCGATCGGCAAAGGAGGGGATCAAGCCGTCTGTGACGACCTCTCCCGGACCAGGAAGCAGCTGAAGATCGATCACATCCTCGATGACGGCAAACAGCTGATCGCCGAGTCGCTGGAAGGGGGAGGGCGGGTGCAGCACATTGTGCAGAGCCTGAAGAACTTCTCCCGGGTGGACCAGGTTCAATACTCGCGGGTCGATCTGAACGAATGCCTCGAGACCACCATCAGTATCGCCTGGAACGAGATCAAGTACGTCGCCACCTTGAAGCGGGAGTTCGGAGTGCTCCCCCCCGTCTGTTGTTACCCGCAGCAGCTCAACCAGGTATTTCTCAACCTGCTGATCAACGCCTCGCAAGCAATCGAGAGCTCAGGGGAGATCGTGATCCGAACCTGGAGCGACGGTGACGATGTCTTCGTCTCGGTAAGCGACACCGGCGCGGGGATCCCGCCGGAGATCGTGAACCGGATTTTCGAGCCCTTTTTCACGACCAAGGATGTCGGCAAGGGAACCGGCCTCGGGCTCTCCATCAGCTACGACATCATCAGGAAGCACAACGGCGAGATCGCCGTCGAAAGCGTCCCCGGCTCAGGCACCACCTTCAAGGTAAGGCTGCCGGTGTCCCAGGAGGCATGCGTGGCATAGATTCCAAGGCTGCAAACCATTAGCCACGGAGAAAATCTGAGAAAATCTGAGAGAGGCACAATACGAGAGGGGGAAACCCCTCTTTTTTTGTGTCTGGTTTCCGGTTTTCTCAGAAGTCCTCAGATTTTCTCCGTGGCCAATGGTTCTAGGTTATAATGCTATGAGAGTTAACGGCGGTGCGAAGGGCGGATGAGAGGCGGATATGGCTATCGTGGCGATGATTCTTGGAGCCGTGCTGGTGCTCCTGGTACTGTGGGAGGGGTTCGAAACCATCATCCTGCCGCGCCGGGTGACGCGCCGCTTCCGAATCACGCGGGTCTTCTACCGCAGCAGCTGGCGTCCCTGGACCTGGCTCATCCACAACTTCGTTCCCCCCAGGCGCAGGGAAACATGGCTGAGCTACTTCGGGCCGCTGTCGCTGTTACTTCTTTTAAGCCTTTGGGCGGCGGTGCTGATCACCGGTTTCGCCTTCATCCACTGGGGCGGTTCCTGGCTTTTTTACTCCGACGGCGGCACCGCGCTGATCAGCGACCTCTACCTGAGCGGCACCACCTTCTTCACCCTCGGCATCGGCGACGTGGTGCCCAAGACGAGCCTGGGGCGTTTGCTGGTGGTGGTCGAATCCGGGATGGGGTTCGCGTTCCTCGCCCTGGTCATCAGCTACCTGCCGGCCCTGAACCAATCCTTCGCCCGGCGCGAGGTGAGCATCTCCCTGCTTGACGCCAGGGCCGGTTCACCTCCCACCGCTTCGGAGATGCTGCGCAGACACAGCCACCACGGCGGCGCCGAATCCCTTCGCGAACTGCTGCACGAGTGGGAGCGCTGGTCCGCGGAATTCCTCGAAGGGCATCTGTCCTACCCCGTGCTCGCCTATTTCCGTTCCCAGCACGACAACCAGTCCTGGTTGGCCGCGCTCACCTCGATCCTGGACACCTGCGCCCTGATCATGGCGGGAGTGGAGGGGACCTGCAACCGCCAGGCGGAGCTTACCTTCGCCATGTCGCGCCATGCCGTGGTCGACCTGGCGCTGGTGTTCCGTACCCAGCCCCGGCAACTGCCGGCTGACCGGCTGCCTTCGGCGAAGCTGGATGAGATCTGCGACATCCTTCGCGAGAGCGGCTACAAGCTGAAGGAGAGGGGAGTCCTGGAACAAAACCTTGCCGAGCTCCGCCTCATGTACGAGCCCTACGTCTACGCGCTCTCCCGCCATTTCAAGGTCGGTCTTCCCCCGTGGGTGGCACGGGAAAACGGGATCGACAACTGGCAGGCGAGCTTCTGGAAGCCCCCCGCCAAGCGCCACAAAGCCGCCGAAGAGGTCGAAGAGCGGCATTTCTGAGATGCGACCTCGGCCTCACCGTTGAGCGAATTCCCTTTTTGAAAGAGCCCGCCTGTGCTATTGAACAACGGACAGCTTCGTGAGCAGGAGCGAATATGCACTTCCTACGGAGGAACTCCGGCTGTGCGGTTTGAGGTATAAGGAATTCGATGATGGCATCAGTTGATTTTGAGCGGGAAAAAGTACTTTTCAGGAAATACTACGAGACTAACGAGAAACGGTTGATTGCGGCGAAGGACTCCTTTGTCGACATCGTCAGAAGCCTCGTGAGCCAGACTGGAGCGGGGGCGACCACAAAGGTAGAAGGGCGCGTCAAGGACAAAGAGGAGTGCATCAAAAAGTTCCAGCGCAAGTACCAGGGGAAACTCGAGGCCGACGAGCAGCCCTACCAGATAAGGGACTTCATCTCGGACCTGATAGGCGTTCGTATCGTCTGCCTCTATGAAGATGAGGTCCCGGTGGTGTCGGAACTGCTGCAGCGCAATTTCAAGATATTAAACGTCACCGACAAGACTTCAGCTGTGGAGAGCACGGAAGACTCCTTCGGCTACAAGGGGCTGCACATGGATCTGGCACTGGACCCTGAGGCGGCTTATCTCACCAGGAACCTGCCGTCGGCTGATCTCTGCTTCGAGGTGCAGATTCGGTCGCTGATCCAGGACGCCTGGAGCATGCTGGACCATAAGATCAAGTACAAGAAGTCGATCCCGGTGGATCTGAAGCGCAGGATCAACGTGCTCGCCGCCCTTTTCGAGCTCGCTGACCGTGAGTTTAAAGAGATCAGGAACGCGACCTCCGACCTGATGCAGCAGGCGACGGTGACGCAGGTCGAACCGGAAGCGCCGGGCCAGGCGGTTATCTCGGGCACGAGGACGGTGAACGCCTTTAATTTCATGCCCATTGCCGGGCACTTTTTCCGTGACTTCGTCTTCGACGACGAGAAGGTAGATGATTTCGTCCAGGACATACTCGAGCAAAACAGCACCCTGCAAAAGGCCGAACTGCACCGGTGCCTGAACGAGAATCTGAAGGTCGTCAGGGAGTATCGCGACCACATGCTCGCGGAAAACCCTGAAAGAACCTTCAGCGCCTACACCTCGATCAGGCACTGCCTCTATCTCTACGACCAGGACAAGTTCGCACGCATCCTGTCGAGAAGGAACAGGGAGCGTTTCGTCGCATGGTTGAAGGCCAATCAGCAGCTAGCCCCCGCAACATCGCAGTCCTGATTCCCTGCTTCTGCTCCGACACCTTTCCCCTCCTCGCAATGACATCTCTTTTCTGCAGACCGCGGCAGCGCTTTTAGCCCCCTCAGGGGCCATTGGAGTATTTAACCGCTCCGGCTTGCATTGCGTCATCTACGTTGTATTCTCAATTACGCTGCATAGATTGGAGTAGACTAATTAAACGAAGGTCAGGGCTTTCGCTGATGCGAAGCAAGGGAGGTGCGACATGGGTTTTCGGATTATACGGAACTACCGGAATCTGCCGCCAACGAAGTTTCACACCTTTGTGCAGAGGGTTGCAGCCGCGCTGGGTGACAAGACCAGATTTCCCGATTCATTTTGGGAAGGGAGATTGGCGCTGCTCCAGGCGTTTTTTGCTGCAGTGGTCAAACACGATGCGGTGCATAACGAGACCATGATGGGCAATAGGATGTTGCTTGTGGAACGCGACCTACTCCAGGCGCAGCTTGTCATTTACCTCGACCAGATTGTGTTGTACCTGGAAATGGTCGCCGTTTTGAGACCTGACGTGTATAGCGTCTCCGGATTCGACCTGTGCAAGGACAGAAGGGGGCACGGCCGGGGCAAGGCCGTAAATGCAGCACTCGGTGCAGGTCAGAGCGAGCCGGGAGAAGGTGAGGGCGGTAGCTCATCTTGATGCGCTTCCGGCTCTCCGCCTCAAAGGACATTTCAACGGGGGGGTGTCTCTCGACACCCCCTATTTCATTCATTTCCCGCACTTCCTTCCATGCCCCCCGTATGCCGTCGTCCGCGTCTAGCTCTTCTTTCTTGCCCCCTAATTCTTCAATCCTTTTATCTTGATTTACAAGTTACAAATGTTCGCTAGTAACCAATATATCAACGCTTACGTGCTACAAACCGCGATACACGGGGGCCTGTAAAATCCTTTGTGTAAATGGCCAATTTCGGTTAGAACCCACTTCTCAGGAGGGAAACCGATGGCCAGTGTAGATGAATTGCATGATGCTTTGATGAAGGACTGCAAGAAACCCGAGGACATCGTTGGTGAAAACGGGCTTCTGAAGCATCTGACTAAACGCGTCCTCGAGCGCGCAATGCAGGCCGAGATGACAGATCATCTTGGTTATGAGAAGCATTCCCAAGACGGCAATAACAGCGGGAACTCGCGCAATGGGAGTTATGACAAAACGGTAAAGGGAGAATTCGGTACCCTCAAAGTCACCGTCCCGCGCGACCGCAATGGAACATTCGAGCCGCTTATCCTGCCAAAGGGGCAGACTCGTTTTACCGGCTTTGACGACAAGATCATCTCCATGTACGCCCGTGGAATGACCACTCGTGACATTCAGGGTCACCTTCAGGAGATGTATGGAGTAGAGGTCTCGCCAACGCTCGTATCACAGGTCACGGATGCCATCGCAGATGAAGTAAAACAGTGGCAGAATCGGCTTTTAGAAGAGGTTTACCCGATTGTATATCTGGATGCCATCAGAGTACGAGTCCGACATAATGGCCATGTTATTAATAAGGCAGTCTATCTCGGCATAGGCATCACTGCGGAAGGGATCAAGGAGATCCTAGGAGTGTGGACTGCCGAAAATGAAGGTGCCAAGTTCTGGCTTCAGGTAGTTACGGAACTGAGAAATCGGGGAGTAAAGGACATCTTCATAGCATGTGTTGATGGTCTCAAAGGCTTTCCTGAAGCAATTGAAGCGGTTTTCCCAAATACCCAGGTTCAGCTTTGCATCGTGCACATGGTCCGTCACAGCATGAACTACGTTGCTAGGAAGCGTTGGAAAGAAGTTGCTGAGGATTTGAGGGCAATATATCAGGCCCCGACGGCAGAGCAGGCCGAGATGAATCTGGAGGCATTTGAGGCAAAATGGGACCCGACTTATCCGTCGGTATCGAAGGCGTGGCGAAGAAACTGGGATAATATAATTCCCTTCTTTTCGTATGCTCCCGAGATCAGGAGGGTCATCTACACCACCAACGCCATTGAGTCCCTAAACATGTCGGTACGGAAGGTAACGAAAAACCGAGGATCTTTCCCGAACGACGAGGCCATGTTCAAGCTGCTTTACTTGGCTTTTAGGAACGTTTCCAAAACCTGGTGCAAAGCAATTCCCGGGTGGAGGCTAGCTCTAAATCAATTCTCAATTATTTACGAAGGAAGAATGCCACAAATGTAGCCGATGGGGCATTTACACAAAATCCTTTACACGCCCATACACGGGACCTAAATCCCGATGCACGTGAACTGAATCGCGATGCACGGGAACTAAATCGCGATGCACGGGAACTAAATCGTGATGCACGGGAACTGAATCGTGATGCACGGGAACTAAATCGTGATGCACGGGAACTAAATCGTGATGCACGGGAACTAAATCGCGATACACTGGAACTAAATCGCGATACACGGGAACTAAATCGAGATACACGGGAACTAAATCGCGATGCACTGGAACTAAATCGCGATGCACGGGAACTAAATCGAGATGCACGGGAACTAAATCGCGATGCACGGGAGCTAAATCGCGATGCACGGGAACTAAACCGTGATGCACGGGAACTAAATCGCGATACACGGGAACTAAATCGCGATACACGGGAACTAAATCGCGATACACGGGAACTAAATCGTGATGCACGGGAACTAAACGACTTAATGGCCTCTACCGCGATCTCCTTTTTCAACTCCTACCAGGCGATCGTACCTTAAGGGAAACCGTGGGGCACGCTGGCAACGTTGCGGACTAAGGGGACGGGGTTGATCTGTTGACTATTCCTACCGTTTTCAGCTCTTAGTCAACTAATCCCCTCCGTCCCCTTTGCTCCCTTGCTCCTCCAGTTCTGGCCGGGGACTTTTTAGCCTGGGCTGAACCTTGATGCTGTGATGTCCGTCTTCCGTCTTAGTTGATCTGTCTGCAGATGCTCCATCCTCCCTTCTGTTTGACACATGAATAGAGGCTGGTACAGTCTTCTACTGTGACAATTCGAAAGCACCCCTTCTCCTCCCCCTACGCTGTAACATAGCCCTTGCAAAGAGTCCCGCAGTGTTGAACTGGCTGTCATCAAAACCTGGTAATGGAGGTTCGCATGAGCGTGCGCGACAAAAACTTGGTTCTTTCGCCCCGCTGGCTTATGACAGCAGTGGTCACCTTCTTGTTTGGATTTGCCGTGATGGGCTACCTGGCATACCGCAACGCATACGAGGGACCGCCGGTCCCGCGGGAGGTGCGGGTGACGGATGGTACGGTATTGTACACCGGCGACGATGTGATGGGCGGCCAACAGATCTTCCAGAAGCTGGGTCTCATGCAGTACGGTACCATTTTCGGCCACGGCGCATATCTGGGGCCGGATTTCACCGCCGAGTATCTGCACCTGGGTGGCGAGAAGGTGGTGAGGTACTACATGGGGCAGGGGCTTTCGGCTGACGACGCGGCAGCGAAAGTGCGCGCCGAGTTGAGGGAAAACAGCTACGTTGCGGAGAGCGGTCTCATAACCTTTTCTCCAGCCCGGGCACGTGCACACGCGGAACTTATCGACTACTACCGTGGCTGGTTTGGTCCGCTGCAGACGCAGCAGGGGTTGAAACGGCCTCATGTAGACGACCCTGAGGAAATCAGGAAACTGACGGCATATTTCTCCTGGGCGGCCTGGACAAGTACCGCTCAGCGTCCGGGCACCGGGCACTCCTACACCAACAACTGGCCTCCGGACAATCTTGCGGGCAACCGGCCCACGGCGGGGGCGCTGCTTTGGAGCGTACTGAGTCTCATCGCGCTACTGTGCGGCACCGGCGCCACACTCTTCGCATTCGGACGCTACGAGTTCCTCGGCTGGCATGCGGCAGACGAATACTCAGCAAAGATTGAAGCGCCGGAAAAGGTGCAACTTACCCCTTCGCAACGCACGATTGCCTGGTACTTCCTGGTGGTGTCGGGGCTCTTTCTTTTGCAGGGGCTATTGGGTGGTGTAAATGCCCACTACCACGTCGAGCCTGCCGGGTTTTACGGGTTCTCAATAGGGGACATTCTGCCGTACAACCTTTCCCGTATGTGGCACGTGCAGTTGGCGCTCTTCTTTGTTGCCTCAAGCTTCCTTGCCATGGGAATATTCCTGACCCCCATGATCGCGGGGAAGGAGCCGCCGCACCAGGAAAAACTGGCGCTCGTCCTCCTGGGCGCGCTGGTGGTTGTGGTGCTGGGGAGTCTCGGTGGGGAGGCTATGAGCCTCAAAGGGATGCTTTCCACCGGCGGCCCCTGGTTCTACGTGGGGTCCCAAGGGTGGGAGTACCTGGATCTTGGGCGTTTGTGGCAGATACTGCTGACTGTCGGGATGCTGCTCTGGCTGGTTATCCTCATACGCGGAATGAGGGAAAGGCTGCACGGGGAGCATCCGGGAAACATGCCCTGGCTTTTCGTGTACAGCGCCATCTCCATACCTCTATTCTATGCAGCCGGCATGCTGTACGGCAAGACTACCCACTTCAACCAGGTGGAGTTCTGGCGCTTTTGGGTGGTGCATCTGTGGGTTGAGGATTTCCTTGAGCTTTTTACCACCATCATGGTGGCCTACGTCTTCATGCTCATGGGGGTGGTACGCGTGCGGGTTGCCACCACCATCATCTACCTGGACATCATCCTCTACTCCATAGGGGGGGTGCTTGGTACCATGCACCATCTCTATTTCAGCGGTCAGCCTGAGGTGCACATGGCGTTCGGTGCGTTCTTCTCCGCCATGGAAGTCATCCCCCTGCTGCTCCTGACTTACGAGGCGTGGAAGTTCATGGGCCTCGGCGCCCCTGCCGGCAATTCCATGCTCAGTACCAGCGCCGATATGTTCCCGCACAAGTGGGCGGTGATGTTCCTGATAGCGGTGGGATTCTGGAACTTTTTGGGAGCAGGCGTATTTGGCTTCCTGATCAACCTCCCCATCGTCAGCTACTACGAGATTGGCACCCAGTGGACCGCCAACCACGGGCACGGTGCCATGATGGGGGTGTACGGCATGCTCTCTCTTGGCTTTTTCATGTTCGTCGCGCGCTACTTCGTCCCCCTCGACCGCGCAAGCAACCGCGCCATGGCCATCTCCTTCTGGTGCACGAACTTGGGGCTCGCCTGTATGCTGTTCCTGAACCTCTTCCCTGTGGGGTTTCTCCAGTTGAGACAAATCCTCACCACCTCTTACTGGCAGGGGCGGCAGCCGGAATTCTTCACCGACCCCATGGTGCGTGTATTCGAGTGGCTGCGCCTGCCGGGTGACACCCTCTTCATCATAGGGATACTGCCAGTGGTTTATCTTGCCGTGCGCATGTTCCTTAACCGGAACCGGCCGCGCGTCATGTAGGAGTTGCGGGCGCATAATGCGACGGTCCTCTCCTCGACCGGTTGCGGCGCTTGGTGCCTGCCGGTAAGCATCCCGTTCCAAGACACTTCCCTGAGCAACTAAAACCGCCCCCCGTCCATCTCTGGCCGGTGGGCGATTTTTTGTACTCACTTCTAAAGTATCAGTTACTTTTTCCGCCAAACCAAAGTAATCCGATAGTCCTGCACGAGCCCGTGAGACGCCTGATCCGCAGAAGAAGACGACTCTCCCTTAGTCTCTGGCGACCAGCAACTCATCTGGTATCGACGGGAAAGGGGGGGACGTTCTTGAGATTTTGACTTTTCGTCCTACAACTCCATGGCAGCATTGAATTCTCTCTGTTTCTCTTCTAACCCCACTACGGTCTCCTCATCAAGACGCTACCCTGAGCCGACTGAATCCGTTGACTTCTTTCAGCAAATCAGCCATATCATCAGCACGACTCTTTTTTCAGATTTACAGCTAACAGCACAGGAAGAAACGATGAACACTCAATCGCCAACCGACCCGCTCCACGGTGTCACTTTGAAGATGATTCTCACCGAATTGGTGGAGGAACTCGGCTGGGAAGAACTGGGAAGGCGGATCGACATTCGCTGTTTTACCCACACCCCCAGCATTTCCTCAAGCCTCAAGTTCCTAAGAAGGACGCCCTGGGCCAGAGACAAGGTCGAGGAGATGTACCTGCGGTTGAAGATGTAGAGGGTGACAGCGCCTCCCTTTCAACCACATCCACGTCCCCCTAGCAAAACTCAACGAACTCAACTACGTCCCCCTCGTCCCCCAACTACGTCCCCCTCGCTCCCGAGGACTTGGGGACGCCCATGATTTCATGCGTTTCTTCCGACCTCATGGCAAAGGGAAACGCATAATTTCATGGGCGTTCCCCTGTTGCGCCATAGCTCCCTCCATAAATTACCTTCTGATTCGGGTACCGGAGAGTGGGGATGCCATTCCTTCCGGGAGTATTGCAACGAGTAACGCATAATTTCACGGGCGTCCCTCTGTTTCCGTAACAAACTAGATCAGCTGAGCCTTTCAGCCAAAAGAAACTTATGATCTTATGACCGTCCCCCTGTCCCCTGACTATTAAGTACCGATCTCCTGTAATGTGCCAATTACCGCATCGCACCGTTCAGATATATCGATGGCATTGAGTCGCACCACACGGTGGCCCCAGTCATGAAGGAGTTGACATATTCGAGAATTGATCCGCTGATGGAAGATCTCATCCTCAGAGCGATAACCGTCACTTTCAAAAGGAATTAAGCCATAAGGAAAGTAGACGTGAAGGTCATACCGATTCGCTTCGTGGCGGCAAATTTCAACGAAAGCTTCCACCTCGCTTGCTGGCAACCCTGCGGCATCTCTTTCAAGCCAATATGCTGCTAAATCAATGAAAGATCGATCAGTGAAGTACCCGTCCCGTCCGTTTTCAAGTGCGAGTTTGCGCTCAAGGTAAGCATGTTGAAAACTCCTGAGTTCTTCTGGTTGCATTCGGTCCATGCTTCCGAACCCCCTCTCGGCTAGAATCCGTCGTGCATCGACTGTAATGAAAGCCGGCAGCAGAATGCAAAATCGTGGGTCGGTTTGGAGTCTTAATGCCAGAGTAGTCTTCCCTGTGCTGCTCGATCCTGTGAATGCAACTTTCACGAAAGTCTCCGCTTTTATGGTTTAGGGCAATTTTTATTCGTGAGGCCTGCACTGCTTAAAACAAGTCGTGCTTCATCTGCAACGGCAGGCGGTGAGGACGCAAGGGACTCAGGAGTAAAACACCTCTGATGGAATTGATAAAAAAGCTCTTTCAGCTCATTTTTTGTCAGAAATTGGGACGGCATGACTGGTTCGTCATGAGTGGACTCCGCGAGTTCTGCAAGATGTGACGGCGAAATCAGACCGAGTGCGAGCGCTTCGTCACAAAGTGGGGTTCCTGGATAGGGAACCATGAACGAGATGTGCGGAACGTGGGGGCCGAGTCGTCGCAACCGCGTAGCAAAATCCATCGAAGCGTTGACAGTTTCCCTAGTTTCTAGTGGAGCTCCAATAATCCAGTTTGTTCGCACCACATCGGCAGCAATGAGTGCAGTCACAACAGCCCGCTCACACACGTTAGTATCGAACCCTTTTCGGTAAGTTTCCAGTATCGCGGGGCTGCCACTTTCGATGCCAAGCCAAAGGCAACGGCAGCCCGCCCTTTTCAATAGAGGTGCGATTTTCTCACAACGCACGAGACTGTCGGGACGGACATTAGCGTCGAACTTTATTTTTAGTCCACGCTCAACAATCCCCTCAAGAAGGGATGCTAGATGGTTAGGTGAAGCTGCAAAATCGTCATCGGTGAAAAAGAAAGCGGAGAAGCCTTTCGCACTGAAGTGTGCAATCGTCTCGACTACTTGAGCTACGGGTCGAAATGAAATCTGTTGCCGATCACGCGAGGCTAGACAGTAACTGCATCGTCCAGGGCAGCCACGCGAAAACTCTATGAGCATCCTATCGCCTTGATAGAGGTCTAGATTGTGAGCCAGCACTTCGAGTGGCCAAGGCTGTGCATTTTGCAAATTGAATGCGGGAGGAAGAGTGGGAGCCTTCTTTCCTGGTACCCAAACATTTGGAAGCGCTTCCAGAGCAGACACTATCTCCAATCGGTTAGCGCCAGCCGCGAGCCCCTGCGCCAAAACGGCGATGGCAGACTCCCCGTCGCCACGCACCATGGCATCAGCATTTGCTCCAGCGTTTAATGCCGATTGCCAGCTGTGGGTGACATACTTACCACCGAGAACAATTAAGACCTCCGGCATTTTTGTGCGAATTACCTTCGTCAACTCTAAGGCGGATGGAAAAGTAGGTGAGCAGACCGATATGCCAACCGCGTCTGGTTTACTCGAAACCAAGTATTCTACAACGTCCGCAGCATCCCATCCTAAGGACTCCGCGTCAACGACCTCCACACGAACGTCTTTTATGGCCTGTACTTCGGCAGCAAGAGAGAGAAGCCCAGAGGGGACTCGGCGTCTAGGCACCGCCCGAGTCTTGAACAAGGGAAGGACAAGCGTTAATCTTCGCATGAGAAAAACCTATTGATATTCTGGACAGTTGCTTCGATTGCCGCGTCTGCTGACTCTTTTGTCGGATATGTTTGCCAGATGGTGGCACCAGATCCTAGTTGGTGCTTGGAGTATGAGACGAAGTATTTGATCGGCACAGCGCCTTCCAGCCGACTGAACCTGCTGAGGTAAAGGATTCTTTCCGAACCGTCCGAGAGTGGGAGCCGACAAATTGCATATGGTGTTGCGAACTCGTTCTGATCCCACGGGAGGACACCCTGCTGTTCGATTGCGAGGTGAGCAAGGTCGTAAATGAAACGGCCCGGCATGGATTGGCAGTCCTGCAGAATAAGTACGCGGTCTCTGCGGTCAACAGCTGGCATTCGCCCTGCGAGCACACTCGTCCAGCCATTCTCACTCGTGATGAAGGAATCAAGGTCTCCGGATGCAACCCTGTTTATAAGCGACATGTAAGCATCGTTATCCGCCCGGGATTCAAAAAGTTGCAGTAACTCCAAGCGGAGCCCACGTGCTGCAAGGAACTCTTTTCGACTGAAACTCCCACTAGACGTAAGCCAGTCATCGGCGTTGCATAATCCGGCAATTTTTGACCACTGAGCTGCATGTTCTGTCAGTGCGTCGCCAGCAAAAAGTAAGCGCGCATCGCCGACCACAACGTCGACGCCCTCGTTCAGGAGGGCTGCAACTCTCTCAGATGTCTGCTCCAGCGGCGTGGCATAGACCCAGCGACACTCTGGATTTTGCCGCACAATTTTCAGGAACTGTTGGAAATTTTCTTCCGGAATATCCAATCCGAGAATAGCAATGAGCTTAAACTTTGAAAGGTCCAACTGCGGAACCGTCTTTTCCCAAAATTTCGGAGGAGAACCTGTACGCTCCTTGTCGCAAATGACAGTAGTTGAGAAGCCAGCCATATCGAGGGCGCTCTTAGACATGCCGGCCTGTATGATGCCATGGGCATTACAATAGGAAAACACAGCGGCACCTCGCACTGTATTGAAAATGTGACCGGCGGAGGGACGTCTTCTGACAGGAATTAACTTTACTGGCCATGTGATTGGTGTGCCCAGCAGCTCATCAACCAGTCGCTCTAGTTGCAGTCCCGCATGTGTCATTTGATCGACTAGAAGCTGTACTTCAGTTCCCATCTGGCTTGCATACAACCTGACACCGAGGATACTCCGGACGCTAAGATGGTGCGGTGCTTGTGTGTGGTGGACGTGTGCGATAACAGGTTCCTGTTTTAAATAGTCCTCGGCCCGCCGATAATCTAGGTCCAATGCGTCCGCTAGGCGCAAAAGTGACGCTAGAACGCCTATGCGTATTCCACTCTCAGAATGAACGGCGTCAGCATCATAATCTCGTCGATGCCATTCACATAAAGTCGATACTACTTCAGCTTCGGCAGTAGTGAAAGGTAGCTTGGTTTCCTCAGCAAGCGCACGAACGAGCTCGGCGGAAACCACATGATGGTTTTCTCTGTCCTTTGCCATGCCGATGTCATGTAGGAGCGCCGCGGCACAGACGAGGTCTCGCTCGTACACGGTGAGCGGAAGTAACGCACATAAGCGACCAATGATCGCGTGAACGCGTTGTGCGTGTAGTGGGCCATGATCATTCATGCCTTTAGAAAGGGCGAGTGCTTTAGCACTAACCATGTAAGGAAGGCTTGCCACAAAGACTGCGCGTTCCTGAGATTGGTCGTACATTTCTAAGCTCCGGTCGTAACTATGTTTGGGCGTCTAAGGCGAAGCAAAGTTGCAAGTTGAATCAACTTCAAGGGAGCAGAAGTTGAATGACATGCGGTGCCTACATGCGGTGCTAGGTCTTGAAAAATCACTTTTCTCTGACCAAAACCCAATAATTCAAGACCTGGCACCTGTTACCTGTTAGAAGGGCTGACCCCACTGTTCCTCAACCTATTTCCAGCCCCTTCTACAACTTAACAAGCTTAGCAACGTCCCCCTCGGCCATGCACGGTTTGATGAGGCGGGCAGGGTAACACCTGCTATCTACTCTACCCTCTCGTCATCTAGTGTAAGCTTGTATCTCCATCCGTATGGCTTTTGCCAAACCAGATAAGTCTCCGTAGATAGATTTCGAGTTGATACTCATCTTCCGTAGCGCGACAAAAATGCCCTCGCGGTGTTGGGTGTCAGGTCTTGAAAAATCACTATTTTAGCGTTACTCAGGATTTCAGGGATGTCCCCCTCGCCCCCCTCGCCCCTCGCCCCCTTACTTCCGTTTTGGCTTGTATTTGTCATTGTTTGTGTATAGCTGAAGCAATTGTTTAGCTAAATCGGCAGTCGCTTTTGGTTTGAGTTGCCCATCTTTATCGTCTATCGTTTCAAGAATTTGGACCGCCATGCCAACTGCGTTTATTCTCTCTAATACCGTTACGTAATCCTTTGCTTGAGCCATTGTGGAACGGTATATGACCAAAAAAGTCGCTCCTATAAAATTCACCAACACCCCTGAGCAAGCAGCGATTATAGACGGCTCTAATACATTGGGGTTCTTATAAGAAATATAGACTCCATAAATGATGAGCGAAAATCCGACTGACATAACGAATGCAGTAAGCCAAAATATTGAGCGAACCTGATTGATATTCCGATTTAAGTAGCTTTCAAGCTTTACTCTAGCCAATTCCCATGCCGCTTGTGTTTCCTTAGGATTCTCGCGAACACGCTCTGCAACAGCTTCTATTTTTTGATCACTCTCATCCTCTTCTATTATTTCTTGCCTTGCTGTAATAGCTACTATAATTACAGCACAGTACACAAAGAAAATTGGTGCAATAGCCTGTGATAATTCCTTAGTGATGATATTGGCATCAGATAAGGACAGCACAGTAATTCCAACTCCTCCGGCAGCTAGCCCGGAAACAATTATTGTACGGACTTTTTTAGGCCCACCTTGCCATGCTTTTACTAGGTTTTTGAACACTGCCGTAATGACGTCATTTTTCCTGAATAGGAATTCCATATTGTCCTCTTTGTCTTTATACCAACGATGTCGTGAATGACCTGAGAGCGGAGCGAGACGTCTATTTGCCGATTATCCCTTCCCCAATTTTGAAATTCTGGACCACAACTACAAACCCGCAGATTGCAACTACCACAGCAATTATGATTGCGATGGCCGCAATGACAGGTCGGTCATAGAAGGAGTTGATAATGCGGTCTTTAAGATTCTTTCCCTTTGCCTGCTCCATCTCGTGAAAAAATTTGTCTGCTTGAAGTTCAAATTCAGCTTCCACCCTTGAAATTTGATCTTGAGAATCGACAGCATCTAGAACTCGTCTGCTGGCCACATCGCCAAGCATTTGCTGTAGCCGCAACATTTTATATGCCTCGATCTCTTTTAATCGCAGTTTCAGCAGTCCTTCTGTTTTGAGCTTCACAGTCGCCGTCTTTGTATTTCGTCCATAAACAGGGTAGACATCTTTGAGCACCCGCAGGCTTTCGTCTCCTGATGCTTTCATTTCCTCCTGGACTACCTCTTGAACTCGCACAGCAGTCGCGCCAGAAGCCAAAATGCCGCGGGTATTCATCTCCTCGAACACTTTCTGCATTGCTTTTTGAAAAGCGAGATCTCGCTCAGCAAATCGATTTTTGAAAGTTTCTGCGAGTTTGATTTCAATCATATTTCACTTCTGGATGTTGATAGGTATCCGTGCCACCTGTATAGGCAACGTGCCTCTTATCAGTGACAACAGATCACGGCTCTGAATGGGTTTTAGTCGAACCCTATTTACCCGTCAAAGGGAGATCGGGACACAGGTAGCATGTGTAACTTGTTAATGTTGTACATTTCTCTTGATCTGGCGAGATGATGCCGCTTAACGCCTACACTCTACTGCGCCCATTATGTCTTCACTTCAAGAAACGCTTTTCCCCTTGTGCTCAGCTTGGGGCGCTCTTTGTGCATTGAGACCAGATCTAGCTTGACCAGTTCCCGAACAACATCGGCCGCGGATTTCTTCTCCAGATCGTTCAGAACATTTACCACACCTGACGAATCCTGTAGCGCTAACCGCTGCAGTAATATGACTGATGCCATGATTTCTGATTCACCCATCCTAGACCAAATCCAGCGGCTGCCGAAGATGAAGCCGTAGGATTCCAGGATCAGATGGGACGCGGCAACCAAGAAACCAAAACCAATATGGGCACGATCGATATCGTCCTCTATAGTGAATGGGTTGTCGACCAGTACCGGGCCAAAGGTCCAGCCGAGATAGTAGTCGTCATGGCAGGATGGGACGCAGGTGACTTATGTAACTTATTAATGTTCATACCTCGCTCCCCTCGTCAGTACGTCATACACGCAGCGTTGAGTATGCCTGCGACGCTGGAAAAGGCGGCGAGGATGAGGGCGGAGGGGACTTTGCCGGCTTGTATGTCGTCTACTACAAACCCCAGTACTTTGCGCAGCACGCTGAACACGAAAAGCTGCACCATGGTGGCCATCAGGGCCCAGGCGGCCATGTCCACCAGGTTCACGCTGTGCGCTATTACGATGGCTACGGGGATGGCGAAACCGAGCAGGGCTCCGGTGAGACTTACGGCTGCGGCCAGGTTCCCCTCGCGGATCAGGCCGATCTCGTCGTAGGGCGTGAACCGGATGTAGATCCAGGAGAAGAGGGCGAGGTAAAACATGGAGAGGACCTGGTAGGTACCGTAGTTGATGATGATGTTGTGATCGAGCGCGATGGCCATCCTAGATCCCTCCTTGTTGCGGGGTACGCTGGTTGTAAACCTGGCTCCAGGTCTGCGCCAGCCACACCGGTATCTGTAATTGGTCGGTGGAGGCGTTTTTCTCTTTCAGCACGAAGGTCTGGGCGGCGGTCAGCGGGTAGAGCACACCCAGATCTTCTTTGTAAATGGTTGCGGCTTGTTCGATGGTCCGCCCCTTGAACTTGAACTGGAAGGTGACTTTCAACGCCTCGGAACATTCATCGAGGTAGATCTCGCCGTGGCTGTCCATATAAGGGTAGGGGGCCTGGGCCAGGGAGGGCAGGCCCAGCGCGGTGGCAACTTCCTCGTTCACCCGGGACTGCAGGAGCGCTCCGGACGATCTCGTTTCTGCGATGGTGGCGCCGGTGCTGCTCCTGATGGTGTCCAATACGTCCTTGCTCACTTCGACGGTGGACTCGGTGCTCGACACGGTGGGCGAATCCTTGCTGTTGTCCCAGGTGTAGCGAACCAGGGTCGCGAGATAGGCGGGACGGCTGTCGAGGACGTGCACCACCCACTCATCGGACTGGACCGCCTTCTCGCCGGTAAGCCTCTGCACCAGCCAGCGCAGCCGCTCGGCGCTTTTCTCGGCGGTCCGGGAGCTGAGGTAGAGTTCGCTGAAGGTGAGGGCGCCTCCCTCTTTCGCGCCTGACAGTTCCTGCTTGATGTTCGCGACCAGGGTGCGGTCGCCTCCCTCCCGCAGGCTCTTCGGGTCTCCCAGCAACACTTCCGCCCGGCGCAACAGGGTCCTGCTCTCGGAAAGGTCCTTGTGCAGGCGCTCGTTGATGCCGGTACGGTCGATGGCCGAAACCTGGATGTCCTCCATGTGCTCGGACAGGCCCGCCATCTCTTCTTTCACGGTGTCGGCCACTTCCTGGCAGGCGTCGAGATCCTTCGCCCCTTCCTCGCACACGGTTTTCCTGGCCTCGTTGATCCTGGCCCCTCCCTCGGCGATGGCCTGGGTCCATTTCTCCCGGTCGGCCAGCGGCTTGATCTCGGGCCACTCTTTCTGGGAGGTGAGCGCGGCGTACTCGCTCTGGCACTGGGCGACCCCGGCCAGCGCCCCGGCGCAAAACTGCCGGAGCTTCTCGTTGCGCTCCTGCCTTTCGTTGTAGAGGTTGGCGAGGTACACGCCGCCTACCGCGATTCCTATCCCGATGACGCTGGCCATGACGCCGAAATTGGAGAGCAGGCCGGACGAGTCGGTTTTCTTTTTCTTTGCCTTTGCCATGGAGACTCCGGGCTACCTGATGATGTGGCCGATGAACTGCGACCGGTCGGAGTGAATGCGGGGATCCCTGCGGAAGCCGAGCCCTGCCGGGCGCCCCGCAAAGAACACGCCTGCCTGGTACTTGTTGCCCCTGTCATCGACTGCGAATTGCGCCAGTTCCTGCCAGATCGACTGCTGCGCGCCGTACCCGCCGTCGGCGCCCGCTATGGCGCCGGTCCCCAGGAGAAGTTCCACGTTCTTCCCTTCGCGCCCGAGCACGGGTTTCCTGGCGCAGGGGGCGGGGAGGGGGGCGAGCGAGGTCTTCAGAAGGTACGGATGGTCGGGGTACTTCTCATAGAGCTTGGCGAGGAAGCGCTTGTGCTGGAAGAGCAGGGTGTAGGCCGGGTTGATCACCATGGTCGATCCCGATTTCATCGACTGCCCCAAGAGGTCGAGCAGTTCCGGTTCCTCGAAGGCGATCGATTCCCACGGGATGAGCTTATAGAGATAGGGCCAGCAGACCTTGGCGGGATCGGTGGTGAAGACCCCGTCGGGGGCGAAGGTGACTGCGTCGATGTCCTCGAAGTCGCAGTCGAACCCCGCGTCGTTGGCGGCCTTCTCGATGAGGCGGCAGGTCCAGTAGTCCTCGGAGGAGTCGAAGCAGGTGGTGAGGAGCCGCCGCTCGAGCTGCGGGTTGAGCGATGCCAGTTTGTCGAACTGGTCCCGCAGCGCCTCGAAGAGATCGTTTGCCTGCGCCGACTCGTCGAAACCGTTATGTTTCGCCTGCAGCCACTGGACCACCGCCGTTTCCAGCACCAGGGTCGCGGTGTCGGCGTTGAACTCGATCAGCTTGATCGGCACGCCGTCCATGCCGCCGGCCAGGTCGAAGCGGCCGTAGACGTGCCAGTAACGATCCTCTTCCCAGCTTTCCCAGATCTGGGAGTTCATCTCGAGCGGGAAACCGAACTCGGGGAGGAGGTTGTTGGTCATGATCTCCTCGGCGGTGTCCACGAACATCTCGTACAGCTCTTCCGCCGCGTCGAGATAGGCATCCACCTCCGGTTCGCTTAGTTCGACCATCTCGCCGGCGCACTGGTACTCCTCGTCGAACCAGTCGAACCCGGCGCGGGCGAGGTCGTCCGAGCAGATCGGTTTTGCCTCCACGAGCCGCACCATGTCAGGCGCCTCCCCTGCCGCCGCCGGAGAAAAAGCCGGACCGGCCGCCCGACACGGAGGAGACCTTGCCCCCGGACATCGCGGAGGCGACGTGGTTCGCCGCGCCCTTGGACTGCACCGCGGCCGCGCGGTTGGCGAAGCGCGCCGGGCTCACGTGCTCGTAGGAACCGGTGCGTCCCTGCCGGTAGGAGTAGAGCGTGTTGTTGTAGTAGTGGTTCAGCCAGGAGTTGTAATGGACATGGCCGCCGGAAGAACCGCCGAAACCGGGACTCTTCTCGTACTCCTGCCGCATGGTCTCATCATCGAGGATGTCGCGCGTGCCGTCGCAGCGGTCGATGATGGTGCTGCTGACGTTGGCCGGTTCCTGGCTCACGATGACCAGCCGCCCGTTTCTCCCCCCTTTGCCGAACGAGGGGACGCCGTGGCCGTTGTCGCAGACTTCCTTCAGGTGGATCTTCACCCCCACGCGGTTGGCGAGCTCCTGCGGGCTTTTGCCGTCCGACCATTCCCCCGACGTTCCCGCCTGCGCGTTCAGTACGCCCATGGCCAAAACGGCCAGTGCGAAGGGGACCTCGGTCCTTGGTTTCCATTTCATTGCTTAACCTCCAGACGGCGCTAAGGCCATGCCCCTGCCGATGAGGCGCAGGCGCGCGATCCGTTGCGACATGGGCGGGTGGGTCGAGAACAGGCTCTCCTCGTCGGAGAGATCTGCCGCGGTGGGGCTCGCTATGCACAGATGGGCGCTGGCCTGGCTGATGCTGGGCGTCGCTCCGGCCGCACCGGATATCTTCTCCAGGGCCGAGATGAGGGCCTGCGGGTTGCGGGTGAACTGCGCCGCCGAGGCGTCGGCTAAGTATTCGCGCTCCTTGCTGACCATGAGCGCCATGATGCGGGTGGCCAGGGGCGCGAGGAGCACGGTCAAAAGCCAGATCACGAAGATGATGCTGCCGATGCGGCTGTCGTCGTCCCCGCCCTGGTCGCTGCTGTGATACCGGCAGCGCGCCACGAACTCGGCGATGAGCGCCGATATGCCCACCAGCACGGTGAGCGTCGTCATCAGGCGCACGTCCTGGTTCTTGATGTGGGCGATCTCGTGGGCCACGACCGCCTGCAGTTCCTCGCGGGTCAGGGAGAGGAGGAGCCCCTCGGTCGCGGCGACGTGGAAATCGCCGGGCTTCAGGCCGACGGCCATGGCGTTGGGGTCGCGGTCGGGGATGATCCAGACGGACGGCATGGGCATCCCCGCGGCGATGGACATCTCTTCCACCACGTTGTGAAAGATCCGCCCCGGCCCCTTGGTGTCGCCGTCAACCTGCGTGGCACGGACGGCTTTGAGAACCGTGGCGGCGGCGCTGGAGAGTTCCCACCAGGCGAGGCCGGCGCCCAGAAGACCGATCAGGACGGTGAACACGGGGCGAAACGGCGGGGATTTTTTCTGGTAAGGACGGATCGCTCCCGGCGGGAGTTGCGCTTCCTGGTAGGTGCTCGGCCCGGTCTCCCGGTAGATCTTCGCGGGGACGGGGCGGGGATGGGCGCGGCTCTTGTAATAAAGCGCCAGGTCGAGTCCCAGTCCAAGCCACAGGAAGAAGGCGACGAAGAGGGCGACGACCCACTTGGTCTTTCGCCGGTTCTTTTCCTGCAGCTCGAAGAAGGTCGCCATTACCTACCCTTCGCTGCGCGCAACTACCGGCGCGGGCTGGATGAAGATGTGCTTCAGCTGCGGGACCGTCTTCTGCACCTTGTCCCTCAAATCGGCTATGGTCTGTTCCAGCTCGTGGTCGTGCAGCTCCTGCTTGAAATCGACGTCGATGCAGATGAGGGAGTCGGCGACGCCGAGCTGCATGGAGCGGATGGCGCCGACCGCGAGCACGTGCTCGTGGCCGTTGATGATGCGGCGCGCATAGCGGACCTGGACCGGGTCGATCGCCTCGCCGATCATCAGCTTCCTCATCTCGTTGGCGAGAAACAGCGCCATGACGAAGAGGAGCGCGCCGATGCACAGGGATGAGGCCGCGTCGTAGAGGGGATTGCCTGTCAGGGAGACGAGGGCGGTGCCTAAGAGGGCGATGATCAAGCCCAACAGGGCGCCGGAGTCCTCCACGAAGACCACGACCGTGCCGCTGTCCTTGGAGTCCACGACGCCCTGCAGCAGATCCGAGGAGGAATGTTTCCCCATGCTGCGGCGGGCGATCAGCCAGGACTGCCCCTCAAGCACGACGGAGCAGACCAGGATCGCGTAGTTCAAATAGAGGTGTTGCAGCGGTTCGGGGTGCTGCAGCTTGTGAAACCCTTCCACGAGCGAGTAGACGCCGCCCAGGACGAAGAGCAGCATGGCGACGATGAAGCTCCAGAAGTACTCTTCCTTGCCGTGGCCGAAAGGATGGGTATCGGTGGGAGGGATCTTGCTCCGTTTCATCCCGAACAGGAGCAGGACCTGGTTGCCGGTGTCTGCCAGGGAGTGAACCGCTTCCGCCATCATGCCGGCGCTGTGCGTGGTGAGGGCGGCGAAAAGCTTGCACACGAAGATGACGAGGTTGTTTCTGAAGGCGACCTTGACCGCCTTTTCTCCTGAAGCCATGGATTTCCTTTGCTGATTGGCGACGATCTTCCGCTTACCAAAAGCAAATCCCCCTAAATCCCCCTTCGCAAAGGGGGACTTTAACCGGAAGATCGTCACTAATCGGGTTTCCTTTCGCCGGGGGTTACTTGAAAGAGAGGTTCACCTTGGGGACCTCGCGGTCGGCCTGCTCGCTGATCTCCCAGAGCGTTGCGGGAGCGGCCTTGGCCAGGCCGGCGAAGAGGACGTTGGGGAACTGCTGCTGTGCGACGTTGTAGCTGGTGGCGGTGTCGTTGTAGGCCTGGCGGGCGAAGCCGACCCTGTTCTCTGTGGAGGTGAGCTCTTCCTGGAACTGCGCGACGTTTCCGGTGGCCTTCAGTTCCGGGTAGGCTTCCACGATGGCGGAGAAGCGGGACAGGGCGGCGGTGAGGGCGCCCTCGGCCGCGGCGATCTCGGCGACGTTGCCGGGACCTGCGCCGGTGCAGACGCTGACCGCCTTGTTGCGGGCGGCGATGACGGCTTCGAGGGTTTCGCGCTCGAACTGCATGGCGCCGCGGACCGCCTCCACCAGGTTGGGGATCAGGTCGTGGCGTCTTTTGAGCTGCACGTCGATCTGCTTCCAGCTGTTATTGGTCTGTTCCTTGAGGTTGATCAGGCTGTTGTACGAAGAGATGGCGACGAAGACGGCGATAACGGCGATGACACCGATGACGATCACAGCGGTCATGAGGGTTTTTCCTCCCGGGGAAGTTGTTCATTAAACACCGGCAAATTAGCGGCGACTATATACGTTTTTCTCAATGATGTCAATGGAGTGGGGGTAATAGTTTCCTCCAGTTTCGGGCTGGGAGTGGTTGAACTGGACGTGGACCTGGTGGACTTGGTGGACTTGGTGGACCTGGTGGAACGGGTGGAACGGGTGGAACGGGTGGAACGGGTGGAACGGGTGGGCCACAGGTCCACTATGGCTTTGGAGCTTTGATCCAGGCAGAAATACTGTCCACGACCTCTCTCTCCACTCCGATAAAACCATGCCGGTGCAGTGCCTGGCACGGATCGCCGGTCGGGGTGGTTCCGCCGGTTACGTAGACTTCCTTCTTTACGGGCGCGTTTTTCAACTGCTGCATCACTTGTGGGACATCGCCGGGGACGCAGATCTTGCACTCGTCGGATTGGTGGTGCACGACCAGGACGGGCTGCTTTATCTGTTCGAGCTTTTGCTGGGGGAGGGCGCCGACCTTTTTGCGGGTGACACTGGAGGTGAGCACGACGCCGCTTATTTCGTCTTTGCCGGCGACGGAGGCCAGGGCCGCGGCGGAAATGGTCCCCATGCTGGTGCCGACCACCCAGACGGGGGCGCCGGCATCGCTTTTTGCGAAGGCGATTACCCTGCGCAGGTCTTCGGCATGTTCGGGGCTGGTGCGGAAGGTTCCGTCGAGATCGTCCTGGTCGGAGGGCTTGCCGACCACGATGACGTTGAAGCCGTTGGCCGCGAAGAGGTCCCTGCTTCTGACCAGGAAGTTGTTGGAGGTGGGGACGCCGTTTTTGACCGCGATGCCGCCGCTACCTCCGGTCAACAGGAGGAGGGTCGCCTTGGCTCCTTCGCGTTTCATGTAATAGAAGGGAACAGACACCCCCGGCCTGGTTTCGATCTTTACCAGACGATCATTTGCGGCAAGGGCAGGCACCGCGAGGCAGAGGATGATGATGGAAAGTAAAAAGCGCATGTTGTCTGCAACTGAATCGGGAGATGGATGTTCGGGTAAAGTGGTAAGCCCAATCTAATTGATGAGCTGTCATTGTTCAAGCTAAATCTGTAAACAGTTTGAATGTGACAGGTGCTGGGACTATCTGTGACAGAGGCGGGGTGGGGTTGTGAGTGTGGGGAGGTGAAAGGAAAGGATGTGTCGGTAGCAAGAACGTCTGGAGGAGAAACTGGTGTAGTAGGGAGGGGGGCGATCTAGGAGAGGGGGAGGCGTGTGTAGCATGATTGACATGGGTATCCTGGTTGGTACCATCTAATCTTTTTAGGGCGGCGGTCGCATGAATGACAGCAGATGGTTCCTGTTCTCAGGAATTATAGGGAGGTTAAAGATGCGGTCAACTTACCTTTTCAACCGATTATGTCTGCAGCGGGACCTGCCATCAAGGACGCCGGGACCACTTGGCATCAATGATCAAGCTGATCCAAATCTTCGCACGCGGCTAGGGATTACGCCTGGGCCGTTAGGAATGAATGACGATGCTGATCCAAATACGATAAAGTCTCTGCACTATCTTCCGAGAAAGGCGCGCCCCGCAAATTCTTCGGGCTACGTCATTCCCCAACCTCACTCGTCAAAACCTCCGCTTCTCTCCGATCTCGACATTGAAACTACGGCCAAGGCTTATGACGTTGACGCTGCCGCTATTTATGCTGTTTCCGACGTTGAATCAGGGGGGCGGACCGGATTTGACAGCAAGGGGCGACCCAAGGTCCTATTTGAAGCCAGATGGTTTCATCAGTTTACAGGAGGTAGGTACGACTATTCCCACCCCTACCTCTCGCAGGCGACTTGGGCAGGTGCAAGACGGTTTTATGGGATTGGACAATGGAGTAGACTGTTAGACGCCTTCTCACTTGATCCAAAATCGGCGTTGAAATCAGCTTCTTGGGGGAAATTTCAGATCATGGGTTTTAACCACAGCGGCTTCAAAAATGTTTTTGAGTTCTGTGACGCAATGTTTATTTCCGAGAAGGAACATTTGAAGAGTTTCGTTGCATACTGCCAGGATCACAACTTGATCTCATTTCTACGAGACAAAAAATGGGCTTTGTGTGCTAAAGCGTATAATGGTGCTGCCTACAAGCAAAATGACTATGATCTTAAGTTGGAATCGGCATATGGATACTATAAAAAGAGGAGTCTATCCCGGCAATGAAAACAACCCTCTACGGCGCTTCTCAACGAGCCTCAATATCCTATCGGCAGTGATTGCCATAGTGCTGTGCATCCCACTTGAGATCTTTGCTGGCACACCTGCGTTCCCTTCACACTGCACGAGTACCGAAACGGTTGTGTTTTCTTGTAAGGTTCGCTCATCCCAGAAATACATTAGTCTTTGTGGGGCTCAGTCGCTACGCGCGTCAGACGCGTATTTGGTTTATCGTTTTGGACCATTAGGCCAAAAGGAGTTCTCCTATCCTCGAGATCTTGCCGGATCGATACAAAAATTTCGCGCCACTCATTATTTTAGGGCACGAGTGGATAGGAGAGCCGTCTCCTTCACCAACGCCATGGTGACGTACGAGATCTTCAGCAATTTCGAAGGAGAAGAGTCCCGGCCACATCGTGATGCGGGCGTGACGATCACTATGATAGGAGAAAAAATGGGGGGCAAAACTCTGCAGTGTAGTACGCCTTATTTTGATCGGTTGGAAAAACTGGACGGAGTTGTGTCGAAAGGGCGTGATTATTTGGATGATGACGAATAATCCCCCGCCCGAGAACCAGTACAGGACTGAATTGAGAGTCGCTTACTGAAAAGGCATTGGCCAAGGGAGATGTTGGCTGTTGAAGGGAGGCAACTCCTTGATAAATACATCATTATGGTGTAAAAGGAAGCCGTGGCAGAGAGGCGCAAACCGACGTACGATCTCGCGGCATTTAAGGCTGCCTTCAGCGCGGTGGAACGGCTTGCTGTCACCGGTACGGCCCTGCGGACCGCCGCAGCACTAGGATTTGGGCGAGTTGAGATCGTGGCTACGATCCAGTCCATGCAACGGGGGCAGTTCTACAAGTCAATGACCGCCTATGCCGACTCGAGGCTGTGGCAGGATGTCTACCACGTGCCGTCGCCAGTGGGGCTGCTTTACGTGAAGTTCACCGCGGATGTTGTTACGGAGTTTTTGCTTCTGTCGTTCAAGGAGAAGGATCATGAGTAACCCTGTCTGTCCTGAAACCGGGGCACCTATGTACCGAGATACACGGCCCTTTACCCTTAGCTACAAAGGGGAGTCAATTACCTTCGACATGCCCGGATGGTATTGTGATCGGTCGGAGGAGAGCATCCATACAGGGGAGGACCTGAAAGTCTCGGACAGAATGTTGAACAGGCTCAAGGCTTCTTGCGAGGGGCTCCTCCCGCCCGAGGAGATACGACGCATCAGGAAAAAATTGCACCTGACACAGGAGGCGGCGGGTGTTGTCATCGGAGGTGGTCCGAGGGCATTTCAGAAATACGAAAAGGGCGATCTGCTTCCCAGTCGAGCCGTGTGCAACGCGCTGATTCTACTCGACAGGGATCCCGAGGCTTTGTCGGTTCTCAAGGGTCCTCGCAAAGCAGCCTGAGGGCGCGCGGTGTCCAGCGGAGCCTCAGGGAGCACTTTTCGGTACCTGGTACCGCAACTCGGCGAATCCCGAGCCGAACTGCTGCACGGATACCAGGGTCAACGGGGGAGTGACCACGCGACGCGGGAAGAGCGGCTTGCCCGTGCCGAGGGTGACCGAACCTACTTGAACGATTATCTCGTCCAGCAGGCCGGCATCGTAGAACTGACCGGCTAAATCACCTCCACCCACAATCCAGATGTTCTTCGAACCGGCCGCTTTGCTCATTTCAGCATGAACCGGCCGGACGTCGCCTCGAACGAAGTTGATGTCCGCTCCCGCAATGGCTGGCAGCTCCCTGGTGGAGAATATCCACACCGGCTGGGTGTACGGCCACGCGGCCCCCGTCTCAAGGGCCACCTCGTCGGCATGACGCAGCATCCACGCGTAGGTTGCTGATCCCATCGCCAGTGCGCCGACGTCGGCGATGAATGCGGGATAGCTGGTGTCTTCGACATTGCCTAACGGGAAAAGCCAATCCAGTGAATCGTCTTCGGTGGCAATGAACCCGTCGAGACTGGATGCTGCGTAGTACTGTGTCTTCATAAAGGCACATCCCTCAAAGTTACAGCATCTCCGAACCTGCTCATCCTTCCTGTTTCGCCAGCCGCTCGCACAGCTCCTTAAAAGCCTGGGTTTCCATCTTCAGCTCGACGGGTTTGCCGTTGTCCTGATAGCCGATGGTGACGAGGCCGCCGACGATCTCGTGCTCCATCTCGGCGAAGAGGACCCCCTTCGGGTTGATCAGGAGATTGCCGGAACGGATGAAACCCCTCTGCTCGAGCTCCCGGGCCATCGCTTCCTGCTCGGTCTTATGCACCTTCTTGAACAGCTGCTTGCGTACCGCGCTGCCGTCAAACCAGACGTCGATGAGGCGTGTTTCGTCGCCCACGAGCGGATTTTCGGCCGGAGTGGTGAGCTGGGCGGCAAGTATCCTGTCGATATTGATGTAACGCATGGGGGCTCCTTAGTTAGCCGGCAAAGTGCTGGAGTTGAGCAGAAAGGTTCTGACACTGATGCTTGTTAACACGTAACGGGATAAACGTTAATAACCAGCCGGCTTATTAACGAATGAAGCGGCTGGGCCGGCCCCTGCGAGCGTGCACTTTCGGAGCAGCGGCACAATTCACGGTTGCCCTGGAGGAGCAATGCCGGCTGGGACGGGGGCGTCCATCTTCGTCGAATGCATCTGCGCGTTTTGTGCCTTGGCTTTGTAGGCCGCGAATTGCGGGATGGCTATTGCGGCAAGGATACCTATGATCGCGACGGTCACCAGGACGCCGCCCGCCGATGCTCCTACACCCATGCGGGGCATGAAGATGGCGAAGATCCAGGCGAAGGCGCTGCGCGGGGGAGGGGACGCGAAGGGGTTGTTGATGCGGGCCGCCCGTTTGACGAGCCAGGGGTAGTCTGAGATGAGCTCGTGGAGCGACATCCAGAAGCCCCTGCTCTGCTCGGTCTGATCCAGGTAGGCGTCGATGTTCACCTCGTCCCAGAGTTTCTCTCCGGCGGAGAGCGCGATGAGCCCTTTCAGGGCGCTCTCGGTACTGTCGCAGCAGGCCCGGCCGAACTGGTCGCAGGTGTACTCGCGGGCGCGAGAATAGGCGGCGCCTATCAAGGGAAGCAGGCTCGCCGGCCAGATGAAGGGGGCCCACTGCAGGTGCTTTTGCTTGATGTGCCCGAGCTCGTGCCCGATGTAGAAGTTGATGGCGTCGGGGCGGTCGGACATGGCCTGGATGGTGTTGGAGAACAGCACCACGAAGTTCCTCCCCAGGAATCTGGTGGCGAAGGCGTTGAGGAAGCCGCTGCCGTTGATCAGGTACGCCTCGGGGGGATCGGTAAGACCAAGCGTCCTGCAGCAGTTGAGATACCTGTTGTAAAGCTCGGGGAACTGGGTGGTGGAAAGCCTGATCCCGTTTCCTTTCAGGTGGGCGATCAGCGTGGACTGCCCGACCAGCAGGGCGACCAGGAAGGCGGGAAGAAGGAGCAGGAAAACACCCCGGGTCATGAACATGAGACCCAGCCAGTAAATGAGCGCTATGACGGCGTGTATCTGGAAGAGGGTATGTTCGCGATGGTAAACGAGGGTGGCGGAGTTGACAGTACGGAGGATTCCGGAAACCTTCGCTGAGGCAGCGGGCTGGCCGGGTGAGGTCCATTTGGCGTAGATCACGTGGCATTTGGGGCACGACGCCGCATCGAAAATACTGTCGCTACCTTGTCTCTCATAGCCGCATTTGGGACAGGTTGTCGGGGCATTGTCTCCTGCCTCGGGCAGAGCGAACTCGTCCAGGCCCGACTCGGGCTGCAGCGCTGCCGCGTCCCTGGAAAAGACGAAATTGGTTTTGCACCTGGGGCAGCTGGTAGCGGTTCCATTGGGCGGGCATTTGTCGTAGGGGACGGATTTGCTGAATCCGCACGAAGGGCACGTTACGGCGACAAGGCGAGAAGGCATTCCGAAGACCTCTTTTCGACGGGAACTGATAAGCTCCTTAACTTAACGGTGGCTGCTTATGTATCATTAATTTATGAGCCCCGTCCAGCAATTTCTGTGTCATTTCAAAGGCCTGTGCGCGAGGACGGCTCACGCGAACCGAAGGGGCAAGCGAAACCGGTTCTCGCAGGACGTCATCGATAAACAATGAATAACTATGATTAGCTGCTGGTGTAGTGTGAAGTCGTCGAAAAAACGGTTGACACAACCTTTTGGAGGGATTATACACAAGTCTACAAAAACGACAGGGTAGTAGATGATATCGAAGAAGACCAAATACGGCCTCAAGGCCCTCATCTACCTCGCACGCCAGTACGAGCAGGGACCGATCCTGATCGCGGACCTGGCGCGTGACGAGAATATACCCAAAAAGTTTCTGGAAGCCATCCTGCTTGCCCTGAAAAACAGCGGTATCCTGCAGAGCCGGAAAGGGAAGGGGGGCGGCTACTACCTGGGGCGTCCGCCCAGGCAGATAACTATGGGGCAGGCCATCCGGATTATGGAAGGTCCTCTGGCGCCAGTCCCCTGCGTCAGCGAAACGGCCTATGCCGAGTGTACCGAGTGCGGCAACGAGAATACCTGCGGCATCCGGTTGGTGATGAAGGATGTACGCGATGCGATCGCCCAGATCCTGGACAACACCACCTTGGCTGATGTGCTGGGACGCATCGACCACGCCGAACTCTCCGAAAAGAACGTCATCGACTTTTGCATCTAATCAGCAGCGCTTTTTTTTGCTTTTTAAATCTATCAAGCCTGTAGACTAAACAGAAAAAAAGGAGAAAGGCGATGAATAAACTAGTCCGGACCGCTCTTGTCGCGCTGCTCGCCGCAGCCCTTCCCCTCTCCGCCTTCGCGGCGCAGGAATTCCTTAACGTCTCGTACGATCCGACCCGTGAGTTGTACCAGGACTTCAACAAGGCTTTTGCCAAAAAGGGCAACCGGAACGTCACTTTCAAGCAGTCCCACGGGGGATCCGGTAAACAGGCGCGGGCGGTGATCGACGGGCTCGAGGCCGACGTGGTCACCCTGGCGCTGGCCTACGACATCGACGAGATCAGCGACAAGGCAAAGCTCCTTCCGGCCGACTGGCAGAAGAGGCTTCCCAACAACAGCTCTCCCTACACCTCGACCATCGTGTTCCTGGTGCGCAAGGGTAACCCCAAGAACATCAAGGACTGGAACGACCTGGTGAAGCCCGGCGTTGCCGTCATCACGCCGAACCCGAAAACCTCCGGTGGCGCCCGCTGGAATTACCTGGCGGCCTGGGCCTACGCCCTGAAACAGAAGGGGGGCAACGAGGCGAAAGCAAAACGGTTCGTCTCCGAGCTCTTCAGGCACGTACCGGTACTCGATTCCGGCGCACGCGGCGCCACCACGACCTTCGTGCAGCGCGGCCAGGGCGACGTGCTGCTCGCCTGGGAGAACGAGGCGTTCCTCGCTGTGAACGAGTTGGGCAAGGACAAGTTCGAGATCGTGGTCCCGTCTGTGAGCATCCTGGCCGAGCCGCCGGTTGCCGTGGTGGACAAGGTGGTCGATAAGAAGGGAACCAGGAAGCTTGCCGAGGAGTACCTGAAATACCTCTACTCGTCTGAGGGGCAGGAAATCGCTGCCAAGCACTACTACCGCCCGCGCGACAAGAAGGTGGCGGCCAAGTACGCCAAGGTGTTCCCCAAGGTGAAGCTGGTAACCATCGACGACACCTTCGGCGGCTGGCGCAAGGCCCAGAAGACCCACTTTGCCGACGGCGGGGTGTTCGACCAGATCTACGGTGCAAAGTAGCGCACACTGCGTGATGCGATCGGCCTTGGAGGGAGCGTGAAAGGATCGAACGGAGGGGGGACGGCTGTGGGGAGAGCAAAAAACAACGTCTTGCCGGGTTTTACCCCGGCCCTTGGGTACACCGTCTTTTATCTGAGCATCGTGGTGCTTATCCCGCTCTCCGGACTTTTCTTCAAGACCGCCACCCTTAGCTGGGCTGATTTTGTCGCTGCGGTTACCGCACCGCGGGTGCTGGCTTCGTATCGCGTCACCTTCGGCTCCTCCCTCGTCGCCGCAGCCATCAACGCCTTCTTCGGGGTCCTGGTGGCGTGGGTGCTGGTCCGCTACCGCTTTCCCGGCAGGAAACTGATTGACGCATTGGTGGACCTTCCCTTCGCCCTCCCCACGGCAGTCGCGGGCATCACGCTCGCCAGCGTCTACTCGCAAAACGGCTGGCTGGGGCGCTACCTGGAGCCGCGCGGCATCAAGGTCGCTTTCACCCCCCTCGGCATCGCCGTGGCCATGGTCTTCATCGGCCTTCCCTTCGTGGTGCGCACGGTCCAGCCGGTGCTGGAGGAACTGGACCAGGAGATCGAGGAGGCTGCCTCCTGCCTGGGCGCCAACCGCTGGCAGACCTTTCGCCGGGTGCTGCTGCCGACCATGCTCCCCGCCATCCTCACCGGATTCGCCCTTTCCTTTGCGCGCGCCGTGGGGGAGTACGGCTCCATCATCTTCATCGCCGGCAACATGCCGATGGTTTCCGAGATCACGCCGCTGCTCATCATCACCAAGCTGGAGCAGTATGACTACGCCGGCGCGACCGCCATCGCCACCGTGATGCTGGTGGTCTCCTTCTTCATGCTGCTCTGCATCAACCTGTTGCAGAAGTGGAGCAGGCGTTACGCGGAATAGTCGGGGCCTTGGCGCCGGGAGGGACAGGACATGGTGGGTAAGGGACTTAACAGGGAGAGAAAAGGGGCAACGGTCACGGAACCGGCCTGGGTGCGTTGGCTGCTGATCTCAGTAGCACTTGCTTTCCTGGCGCTGTTCCTGGTGGTGCCGCTCGCCGCTGTGTTTTCACAGGCGTTGGAAAAGGGGTGGGAGGCGTACCTCGCCGCGCTCACAGAACCCGACACGATCTCGGCCATCCGGCTCACGCTGATCACCGCCGCGGTCTGCGTACCCTTGAACCTCTTCTTCGGCATCGTCGCGGCCTGGGCCATCGCCAAGTTCAGCTTCCCCGGCAAAAGCTTCCTGGTCACGCTGATCGACCTGCCGTTCTCGGTCTCGCCGGTGGTCTCCGGCCTCATCTACGTGCTGATCTTCGGCCTGCAAGGGTGGCTCGGCCCCTGGCTGCAGGAGCACGACATCAAGATCATCTTCGCGGTCCCGGGGATCATTCTCGCCACCATCTTCGTCACCTTCCCGTTCATCGCGCGGGAGTTGATCCCGCTTATGGAGGCGCAGGGGCGCGATGAGGAGGAAGCGGCGCTCACTCTTGGAGCCAACGGCCTGCAGACCTTCCTGCGGGTCACCTTCCCCAACATCAAGTGGGGCATCCTCTACGGCGTCATCCTCTGCAACGCCAGGGCCATGGGGGAGTTCGGTGCAGTCTCCGTCGTGTCCGGCCACGTGCGCGGATCGACCAATACCATCCCGCTCCAGGTTGAGATCCTCTACAACGAGTACAGTTACGCAGCGGCCTTCGCGGTGGCATCTCTCCTCGCGCTGCTGGCCCTCGTGACCCTGGCGGTGAAGACGGTGTCCGAATGGAAGGTGCCGCAGACGATATCAGCAGTAGAGACAGAAAGGTAACCCCATGAGCATCGAAATCCAAGCCGTAAGCAAGTCGTTTGGCACCTTTACCGCGTTGAAGGACGTGAGCCTCAAGGTTCCCTCCGGTGAACTGGTGGCACTTCTGGGGCCGTCAGGTTCGGGAAAGACGTCGCTGTTGCGCATCATCGCCGGGTTGGAGAGCCCGGACAGCGGCAGGATCCTGTTCGACGGCGAGGAGGCGACCAAGCGCCAGGTTCAGGAACGCCAGGTGGGTTTCGTCTTCCAGCACTACGCCCTGTTCCGGCACATGAGCGTTTTCGACAACATCGCCTTCGGCCTCACCGTGAAGCCGAAGAAGAGCCGCCCCGGTAAGCAGGAGATTCGGGACAAGGTGCACAACCTGCTCAAGCTGATCCAGTTGGAAAACTTGGCCGACCGCTATCCGGCGCAGCTTTCCGGCGGGCAGCGGCAGCGTGTGGCGCTCGCCCGGGCCCTCGCCGTCGAGCCGCAGGTACTCTTGCTCGACGAGCCGTTCGGGGCGCTCGATGCCAAGGTGAGGCTGGAGTTGCGCCGCTGGCTCAGGCGGTTGCACGACGAGATCCACGTCACCAGCGTCTTCGTGACCCACGACCAGGAGGAGGCGCTCGAGGTTGCCGACCGGATCGTGGTCATGAACGAGGGGCGCATCGAGCAGGAAGGGACGCCGTCCGAGGTGTACGACCGCCCGGCAACCCCCTTCGTCTACGACTTCCTCGGCAGCGTCAATCTCTTCCACGGCAGGGTGCACGAGGGGACCGCGCAGATGGCGGGTCTAGACCTGTCCTCGCCGGAGAACGCCTCGGCGCAGGATGCCCCTGCCGTGGGCTATGTTCGCTCGCACGACATCGCCATCGAGCGGGACACCAACGGTTCCGGTGCCATCAAGGCAGAGGTCCGCTACCTCCTCTCGGTTGGCCCGCTGGTGCGCGTTGACCTTGTTCTTTCCGGCAGCGACCGCACCATCGAGGCGGAGCTGCCGCGCGACGAGGCGGACCGGCTCCGGTTGCAGGTAGGGGAACAGGTCTACGCCAGGCCGCGCAAGATGCGCGTCTTCGTTGAGGATTACCAGATTTAGCAGCACTCTATGGACCTCCGCAACGCGCTCCGAGGGGCACGTGGCGCCCTAACTGCATCAAGACCTACTCTGACCTGGAACTTGATCAACGGGTCGAGTTACAAGGATTCAGGCGCGTAGCCACTGCCACCACCGCCACTTCGTCGGGTTTTGTATCAGAGTTTCTTGAGTCTCAGGATTGTAGCCACACTATTCATGGGTAATGGGCTAAACGTAAACAAAGACGTTGGTTATTAACCATAAGGACTCGGAGGGCAAGTAGCAGGATGCGCCTGAGGTGTCGTCTTATCAGCGCAGGAAAAACAATAAACCCGCCGATTGCGGGTTTAGAGAGATGCCGAAATGGTGGGAAACAGTTAATGGCGGAAGCACATGGGATTACAATTTTAGATTTAAGTATCTTAAATTACAGTACATGTTTAGCTGTGGCAGAAGCCTGTTACCCGCAAAATATTACAAAATTTTAATTAGTTCAACGGGTTCGCTTCCGAAAATGATGAGGCGAGTTGGCATTGCCTATAAATTAACTGGCCACACCTTCACAATTCATTATAGAGGTGTGAGCGGATTCAGTCTAGAGAGTAATTCAAAAATCACAGAAGCTTAACGCTGATTTCTTCGATTCGACAAAACGTGGTGGGGGCGCACCAGTGCGTCAGTGGTCAACGCCTTTGTGTCGCCACCTGGTTGACGTTCTGCATTCTTCGCTACATCATGACCAACTAATACCAAAAAAATGCTTTAACAAAGCAAAAAATACATCACTATCAATTAAAGTTCCAATTCCAGCCTGATTGCCGACTAAACTTTTAAAAAGCTTAGACCCAAGTCCTTCATTTTTTTCTTTAACAGCAATGAACCCATAGCTTTTAAACAGGTTGACTGATCCTAAGTCATAATAATTATTATTGCTGACGTCTTGTAATTTACGCTGTTTTATATAAAATCGCCATCCATTGTATTCAAAGTAACCAAGATTATCTATGTTGTTAGTATATTTTCTAACTCTATTGTCCCAAGACTTTTTTGATATGACCTGGAATAAATTTTCAACATATTCAACACTGCTTAGTTTGCTATCAGATAACCATGTTGGCTGCTCTGTTACCTGCAATTGTTCTCCTGATCTCATGCCAATTCTTATTGATACAGAATGGTGGTGTGTTGAACCAACAAGAACAATTTTATGTTCCAAAACACTTCTTGCAATTCCAGTTTCTATTACATCATCAAATTTGTAATATTTATTGCGGTATGTAAATCCACCATCGACTAGAGCAAACCCAGTTAGATCAAGTGAATTTTTATTTTTCAATGGTGCAACCATATGTCCTCCATTTGAAATATTGTCAAGGAGTACCTGACGGTTTGTATGTTCCTCGGCGGATTTTTATTTAGGGACTATTACTTCGTTGCTGTAGCAGAAGTGGTGCTCGTAGATGCACTTCAAGCTAACTCATCATTCGTACCCTAAATGTCCTGTTCAATTTGTGCAGAGGTGAGGATGCGTGTGGTTAGGCGCTCAATGTCGTGGAGCGAGTATTTATTCCCCTTTGTATGTCTCAAGTGATCTATAAATTCTCCAATCTCGTCCTCATCATTAATTATGATGTATTTAATGTCATTGGGCTCGAATGTGAGTCGAAGATCTGTTAACAAATCGTCAAAATGCTGTCCTTCTTTCTCGTACTGGTCCTGTGGGACAAACATATCATATACTATTTTGAAGGGCGGAACGTAGCGCCATTCTCGCTCATCTGAGAATCTATAATTTTTTATTGTAGTGCCTTTTCTTGTGAGGTCTGCTTCATAATTCTTTATGTACCTCACTATATCTGCAACTGATTTTTGCTCGTCAGTCAATTTCCCGTCTCTTCTTTTGGATCGGGCAGTGTAATGTATAAACGCATCCCTATAGCTTTCAGCAAGATGTGATCCCTTTGCAATGTAGAGTACCGGATTGAGTCGGTTTCTAACTGCCCATTCCTTAGTAAGTCCAATGCCATAGCGACCGTACTTGGAAATGTGTGCTTTTATCTCTGAAAGGGGAATGTCGCAAAAACTGACCATTGGAACAAAATAACGAACCGGGCCCTTTGTAAAATTAACTTCCTCACGGCAATTGAAAACTCTAAAGTTCTCTTGGAGGATTGCCTTAAGATTTTCCTTTTCATCTGTAAAGTGAATTAGTGTGTTAGCGCTGAGCGGCATACTCGTCATCCTTTATAAAGTTCAACCAAAGAAGTATTAAAACAATAAACAAAGGTTTCTAATGCTTCTCTTCCAGTTCGATCTAAGACCGGGGAGGTGCAAGGGCGGCATCGGGGAAGGCCCTCGGTTCTGCAGGGTGGGTGTCGAAGGAGGCTTTAATTCTTTCAGTGATGACCTGGAAATCTAAATTAAAAAGATCTTCCGATCAAGCTAATTTTGATTGCATGGCCCTCCCGGTTCTCAACCTGATGACCTCTGGTAACCTTTGCGGTGGCGAAAGCCCTAACAGAGCAGCCGGGGGAGGTTCCTCATGATGTCACTTTCCGAAGGGATGGCTGCCAGCCAGGCAACGGGTTATTTCTCCAGAGAGGACTACTACATCCACGGGACGGAGGATTGCTGCAGTTCTTGGTGCGGTTCGGGGGCGTCGGCCTTGGGGCTTTCCGGCACGGTCCGGGAGGAGGAGTTCCGAGCCCTCTGTTCAGGGAAAGCACCAGACGGCAGCGTGTTGGTTCGCTGCAGGCCTATGCGTGACCCTGCGACTGGGGAGGTCGTGGAGACGCGCAGGGCCGGGAACGATTGCACCTTCTCGGCCCCCAAGTCGGTTTCCATCGCCTACGTCGCCGGGGTGGAGGGGATGAAGGAGGCGCACGACGCGGCGGTGTCCTCGGTCGTGAGCCACTTGGAGAAGCACTACTGCCACTGCCGCCCCTCAGGGGTGGTAAGGAGCGGGGAGATGATGGTGGCGGCGAAATTCGACCACGCCACCTCCCGCAACATCGACCCGCAGCTTCACTCGCACGTTTTCATCATCAACGCGGTCAGGGTTTCCAACGGGGAGTGGCGGGCTAACGAGCCGGACCGGATCTACAAGGACCAGCTCTCGCTGGGGCTCTTGTACCGGCAGGCGCTGGCCGTGGAGTTGAGGGCGCGCGGTTTCGGGGTCGAGGTTGAGGACCGTGACAGGATGTACCTGCATCTTTCCGGGGTGCCGCGCACGCTGGTTGAGCACTTTTCGTCACGGCGGGAAGAGATCAAGGAGCAGGTGAAGGCCTGGACCGCCTCTGGGCAGTTTCCCGGCGTCTCGCACGGAAGACTCTGGCAGATGGCTGCGCTCGAGACCCGCGATCCCAAACGGGAGATCCTGAAGGAGGACGTGGACCGGCTCTTCGAGAACGGCTTTACGGCCTGCGGCACCACCATGAGGGGGGTGAAGGGGGAGGTGGAGCAGGCACGTGCGGTGTCTATTCCCCAACCGGAACCGGTCCCCGCCGAGCGGGTGGTGGATCTTGCCATGCGGGAGATGACAGAGCACGAGGCAGTCTTGCAGCGGGCCCGGCTTCTGGACCAGGCCGTTCGCATCTCGGGGGGAGAACACGGTGTCGAGGAGCTGAACAGCGCCATCGACGGCGGTACGCCGGGGCTGCTACGGCTCGGGCAGGACCACAGGGGGCGGGAGTTCTGCACCACCGCCGAGATGGTCGAGCTCGAGGCGAGGAACCTGGAGCGGATCAAGGCGCTCCCCGAGTTCAAGAGCATTGCTGCAGCGGAAGAGGTGGAGCGCTTTCTCGAGGGGGAGCGAAAGCTCACCGAAGGGCAGAAGAGCGAGGTGCGGCTCGAGATCGCCGGGGAGCGCGGCTGCCTGTTGACCCGGGGGGACCCCGGCACCGCCAAGACCTCGACGCTCAGGTACGCGGAGCGCTTCAACGAGGAGGTACTGCGTCCCCGTGGAGAGGAGCACGTCTCGGTGGACCTCGCCTACACGGCGAAGGCTGCCAAGGAGCTCGCCGACGCCACCGGGAGGCCCGCCTGCACCCTCCACAGTTTCGAGAAGGCCAATCCGGCTTCCAAATTTGCCCTACAGAGGGCGAACGGCGAGCCGCCCATGGTAGTGGTCGCGGGTGAAAAAATCCTCATGCCGCAGGGGGCGTCCGGGCAGGTGGTGTTCCGGGTGGACGAGGCGGGGTTCCTGGGAGTCAGGCAGACGGACTCGCTCTTGACCGTCATCGATGAGCTGCAGGCGTCCGGGGTCCGGGTGAAGCTGCACCTGCTCGGGGACGCCAAGCAGATGCAGGGGATCCAAGCGGGGAACCTGATGCCCCAGCTGCAGGAGGCAGGGGAGGTGGACCGGGTCTCCCTGTCCGAGATCCTTAGGCAGCGCGACCCGGAACTTTTGCAGATCGCAAAGGTGTTGAACCGGGAGGACCGGCCGCTTGCCGAGAACGCGCGGGAGGCGATGACCCTCCTCGAGAAGGGGGGGCGTATCGTGGTCAGGGAGGACCCTGCGGATTTGCACCGCGAGGTGGTCGACTACTACCTCGCGGAGAGCCGCAAGCCGTCGCCTATGTCGGAGCGTGCCGGCGAGCCGCAGGAACTAATCCTGGTAACAACGACCAACGCGTCCCGGAAGCTTCTGAACCGTGAGATCCGCGAGGCCCGGGTGAAGGCCGGGGAGATCGGGGAAGGGAACACCTTTGCCGTCCTCGCGCCGGTACGCCAGGGGGTGACGGTGGAGGCATACCGCATGGGGGACACGGTGCTCTTCAGCGGCAGGGTGCGGGAGGATGGCGGGGTGGAGCCCTGGGGGGCGCGCCTGAACACCAGGGGGATGGTGACCGCTCTGGACCGAAACAACAATCAGGTGGAGGTGAGCTACAGTTTTGTCTCCTCGAAAGGGGAGGATAGAGGCGTCTCTAAAACAATCTCCAGGAGGTTCTCTGCCGCAGAGATGTCCGGGCGCACCACCGTCTTTCGTGAAGAGGAGCGTAATTTCGCCGCCGGCGACCGGGTGGTGCTGCTCAGGAACGATTCGAAGCTGAAGCTTCAGAACGGCACCATTGGAGTGGTCAGGGAGGTGGAATCGGGGCGCATGCGCCTCGACCTGGACGGGCGGGATGTGGAGATCGATCTCAGTAAATATCGCTTCGTTGACCACGCCTACGCGGTCACTATCTACAAGAGCCAGGGCGCGACAGTTGACCAGAGCATCATGTATGCGCCCATGCGGCTAACGCCTGAGAGTCGTGGCATGGACGGGGAGGGGGAGAAGGTCGCGGTGGAACCGCCGGGGCGCTCGACGTACAACGAGCTCAACGTCGCACTCACCCGCGCCCGGTTCGAGACGAGGGTCTTCACCAATTCCATGGAAAAGTTTTCCCAGGCGGTGCAGCAGGTGGACGTGAAGAGTTCCACCTTGAATCCCAAGATCGAGGTCGACAGGGCGAGGACGAAGAGCCCTCAGTTGAACGGGCCGGAACGGGTGGAGCAGCTAAGAAGCCTGGGGGAGAAAATCGGGCGCCTGCAGGTGAAGCTCACGTTGGAGAACGAGGCGGCGAAGGTGACGCCGGCTCCGGTTTTGCCGCGCTCACCGAACGTCTCGGCTCCGGCGGTGAAGGAGGTCGGGCGGCAGCTGGAACTTTCCCTTACCAAGAAGGGCGGATGGAAGCTCGAGAGGTGAGTTGAGAGAAGACGGCGGGCCTCGCTGCGCTCGGCGCTTTTTTCCTTTCACACCTCACGCAGTGCCTTCGGCCCTGCCAAATCGCAACCTGCCGTTATCACGGCTGCGGTTTGCTATCCTTTTGCTAGCAGCATGGCGCCAGCTTTACTTGAAGCGTCGAAAGCCGGGTACTTGGCTGGCGCCAGATCGCAAGCTTTCCGCCTGCGGCTGTTGGGCGGGAACAAGGAGGTGGATCATGTCCTCGAAGGTGATGCTGACGGCCCGCCTGGAGCGGGAGCTTGTGGAGAAAATCAGCCGCATGGCCCGGCAGAAAGACGTCTCCGTTAACGACCTGATTGACCATGCAATCGGCCTTGTCGAAATGCAGAATCGGGAGGCGGATTCACTGCTGGACCGAGTCGCCGTGCTGGAGAAAAACATGCTCGCACTCTACGACCTCATTGCCGTTTTCGGGGAGAGGATGGACGGAAAATTCAGCGAGGCAAGCATAAACGAGAAAGAGCGCCTGGAGTACCTTTACGCTCTTCTGGAGAAGAAGATCGTCGAGCACGACAAGGCCGAGGTGGGGCGTTTTCAAAACGTCTTCCCGCGGCCTGAAGGGACCTATTACTGATCCGTCGACGACTTTTCTGCAACTGCCAAGGCGGGGTGCTTGGACCAAAGCCGCCGGCACTTCGTACCGGCCGCTTTGACGGTCGCGGCCAGTCCGGAAGCCGCGACTGGCTCGCGGTTTCCGGACCGGCCTCCTTTCCTTCATCGCGTGAGTTATGCCGATAAGATCCGGGCAGAAGTGCCTAACGTCCGGGCGAGTACCAGGTCCCCCTGCCGCTGCCGTGCTGCAGAAGGTGCCCCTCTTGTACTAGCTGGCGGAAGTGAAGCTTGGCCGTGTTTCGGTTCAGACCGAGCAGCTCGACCGCATCGGAAATGGTGACCCTCCCGCGCTCCCTGGCAAGTGCCACCATCCGCTCCGCTACCGGCGACATTCTTTCCAGGAGATTTTCCCGTTCCACCTTGTAAAGGAGTGCGTCCTTCTGCCTTTTCAGGCTCTGCAGGAAGAAGCGCACCCAAGGGTCCAGGTTCTCTTTCTCGCTGCGGATCTCCCGCTGCGCTTGCCGAAGCGCGCGGTAATAGGCGTCCTTGTTTTCCTCGATCACCCGCTCAAGTGAGCTATAGGGGACGTAGCGGTAGCCGCTCCGAGTCAAGAGGAGCGTGGTGAGCACCCGGGAGAGCCGGCCGTTGCCGTCCTGAAAAGGGTGGATGGCGAGGAAGTGCACCGTGAAGGCCGCAACGACCAGCAGCGGGTGGAGTTCCCGCTCCGAGAGTGCGCGGCGGGTAGCGTCGATGAGCTCCGCCATGAGCCTGGAAGTATCGAAGGGGGAGGCGGTTTCGAAGATGACGCCCAGGCTTTTTCCGTCGGGGTCGAAGGCCTCGACGTTGTTGGGGAACTTCTTGTATTCTCCGCGGTGGGTAAGGTCCTTGCCGCTGTACTTGAGGAGGATCCCGTGCAGTTGCTTCACGTGATTTTCGGTGAGCGTGATTTGCTCCCAGGAATCAAAGACCACTCCCATGGCCTCGGCATAGCCTGCGACCTCCTCCTCGTCACGCGAGCGGAAGGAATTGACGTCGAGGTTGGCGAGCAGAAGCTCCACCTGGTGGTCTGAAAGCTTCGCCCCTTCGAGCCTGGTCGAGGACCCGACCGATTCGATAGTGGCTACACGGCGCAGCGACTGCAACACGTCCGGAGCGAGTTTTCCCAGCAGCTCCCAGCGCCCCTTGAACTCATCCAGTTCCGCAACCAGGTTCAGTACCGTCGCGTCGATGGTTATGGTTTCCTGTCTAATCATCCGCCCCCTCCACCCGTAAATATACCCGCAAATACCCAAAAGGTGCAAGGAGTAGTTCACCTGTCCCATCTTAAGGCGGCGGTGCGTCAGTATCGCTCCGGTAACGTCGGGCGACTCAGGAGTTCCAACACCTCTTTGGCCACGAAGACCCGGTTTCTTTTCCGCTCGTCAAGCGGTGCCACGATGCCGACCTCCTGCAGTTGCGCCAGGGCCCGGTTGGCTGCAGGGAAGGCGATACCAAGGGCCTCGGCGGCGCGGGTCGCCGTCACCACCGGGGTTCCCATCAGGAGTTCCGGGAGCCGGTAGGCGGCGGCGTCGGCGCGAAGTTTCAGGTTTGTGATCCGCTCCTGCCACTGGGCAAGAAGGGCGGTGAGTTCCTGCGCGGTCTGCATCGACTCCCGGCAGGCGACCTCGACGCCGGTGGCGACGAACCTGACCCATTCGGTCCACTCCCCCTTGAGCTGCACGGCCCCAAGGGTCTCGTAATAGGCGGCCTGGTTGGCCTTCATGAACCCGGCGAGGTAGACGGGGGGATACCCTTCTGCGGCGAGCATGAGGGGGAGGATGATGCGCCCGACGCGGCCGTTGCCGTCGATGAAGGGGTGGATGGTTTCGAACTGCGCGTGCACGATCGCCATGCGCATGACGAGCGGTACCTCGAAGAAATCCTCCTCGGCGGGAGCGTATTGGAGCACGCGCACCAGGTCCTCCAGGCACTCCTTGACGCGGTCGGCAGGAGGGGGGACGAACTTCGCGTCGTAGATCCTGAGGCCCCCGATCCAGTTCTGGCGGGTGCGCAGTTCACCCGGCTTGTCGCCGTAACCACGGACGCCATCCATGAGCCGGGCATGCAGTTCCTTTATCAGCTCGATGTTGAGCGCGCCGACCCCGTTTTGGCTTACTTTTGCCAGCCCGTACTCTAAGGCCTTCACGTAATTCAGGGTGACCACGACGTCGGGGGGAAGCCCTTCGTCGCTGCCGGTTGCCTCGAAGGTGAGGACGTCATCGAGGTCGGAACTTGTCCCTTCGATCTGACTGCTTCGCACCGCTTCCCGGCGGTCCAGGGTCCTGGTTATCAGGTTCGGATTGGGGAGGGAGGCGGCCGAGGCCTGGAGGCGTCCGAGCGCCTCGTGGGCCTTGGCGATCTCACCTCTCAGATTCGGAAGCTGCAGGTGCGTGGGGGTAGGGGGAGGCACCAGGGCGAGCGCGCCCGGGTGCGAGTCCAGGGGGACCAGCAGTTGTTGACGGTTAGGGCTTAGGTCGGTTTTACGCATGGCTTATCCGTTAATAGTTTTTGCCACTATTAACACATAAGGTCATAAACGTAAATAAGAAGGTTTGCTATTAACGGATAAGGAGCTTGCTCTCCGCTGTCAGGATCTAGGCGGTGGCTTCTCGATCAGGGGCAGGATGTCCTGCCAGTACCAGCAGGTCGTGTGCGGCCCGAGCTTCACCGGCTTTGGAAACCGGCCGCTCCTCACTCCGGCCCACCAGGTGGTCTTGCTGACGGGAATCAATTGCAGGACCTTCGAAAGTCGCAACAGTCCGTACTCCGGGATCTCGCCTCCCATCCCAGCCTCCCCGGCGCCGAGCGCCGTTCGCATGCGTTTTTTTCGTTGTGCAGGTGGGGCCTCTTAGACTGTGCAAGGGTAGCATATTGTCATTTTTCCGCCATGGGGGAGGGGGGGAGGGGGTAGGGGGCGCCACTAAACTCGCGGCGCCCCCATGTGTATCATTCCTTGCTGGTTTTCCGGAACGGGAGTATTTTCGCCCCTGCCTTCAAGCCGTCCAGGTAGTCGGACCAGACCTGCATCATCTCTTTGCGCTGGGCGAGGAAGGCCGTCCGGTTGTAGGCTCGGCCGTTCGGGTCCCGTACCGCATGGGCCAGTTGGTGCTCGATGAGGTCGGGCCTGAAGCCGAGGATTTCGTCCAGGATAGTGCGAGCGGTGGCCCGGAAGCCGTGGCCGACGATGGTACCGCTGTCGAAGCCCATGCGCCTGAATGAGGCGTTTATGGTGTTGTCCGACATGCAGCGGAAGAAGGACCTGGTGGAGGGGAAGACGTACCTGCCATGGCCGGTAAGGGGCTTGATCTCCTTCAGGACGTCGATTGCCTGTTGGGACAGGGGGACCAGGTGCGGCTGGCCCATCTTCATTTTTGCCCCCGGGATATTCCACTCGGCGGTTTCGAAGTCGATCTCGGCCCACTCCATGTGCCTCAGTTCCCCCGGCCGGACGAAGAGCATCGGGAGAAGCTTCAGGGCGGACTGGGCCACCAGTCCCCCCTGATAGGCGTCGATCGCGCGCAGAAGCGGGGCGAGTTCTTTCGGGTCGGTGACCGACGCCATGTGTTTGCGGGTCTTGCTGGTCGGGGGGAGATATCCCTTGAAGCCGGCCGAGATGTCGTAGTTTGCCCGGTCGGTGGCGATGGCGAAGGTGTAGATCTGCCCAAGGATGGTGCGGACCCGGCGCGCCGTCTCGATCACGCCGCGCGAGCGTACCCGGTCCAGGATGGCCCTGATGTCCTTTGCGGCAACCTCGCTGATAGGTTTATGGCCGATCCACGGGAAGACGTCCTTTTCCAGCCGGGTCAAGATAGTGGCTGCGTGGTCCGCCGACCACACCTTGTTGCCCACCATGTGTTTATGCCATTCCCGGGCGATGTTCTCGAAGCAGTTGGCCTTCAGCTCGGCCTTGATTTCCTTGGTCCTCTTCCGTTCTCCGGAGGGGTCCAGTCCGTTGGCGACCATTGCCCTCGCCTGGTGCCTGCGCTCCCGCGCGTCCGCAAGGGAAACATCCGGGTAGGTACCGAGCGACAGCAACCGCTCCTTTCCTTCGAAGCGGTACCTGAAGCGCCACCATTTGCCTCCCTTGGCGTTCACCTGCAGAAAGAGCCCCTCGCCATCCGTCAGTCTGTAGTCCTTATCTTTCGGCTGTGCTTTCCTGATCTTAAGGTCCGTGAGTCCCATAACGTGCCTCCAGTTATACGCACGTAAAACCCAAAGTTATACACACCGTTTTGCCTGTTACCCTCAAAGTTATACGTACAGTTACCCGCATTCTGTCGATCAGTATAGCACCATATCGGACCTTGAAAAATAAAAAACCCGCTGATTTAGCGGGTTTAGAATCACGTTGAAACGTGGTGAAACGGTAATTGGCGGAAGCACATGGGAATCGAACCCACCTGGGAAGTTTCTCACCCCCCACACCGGTTTTGAAGACCGGGCCGCCCACCAGCGACGGTGGTGCTTCCATTCGTTTCTGTCGCACCTGTTTAAAACATCTCCAACGTTTAGTCAATATGTAAATTGGAATGTAATCTCTCCGACTCGATCTCGCCGGTTCTCCGCAACCTCTCTTTAATTTGTTGCCCGGAGTTAATTGTATCCGTCTTTGCTGATAGTTACCGCTTTGTTACCACCCCGGTCGCCCTTGACAAACCATCGTGATTTCTGTATAGCATGGCATGCTTAACCACCCAATCTCTGAGGGGGAAAAATGATCCTGCTTGCCAACATCCTCTTGGCCCTTGCGAAGATAGTCGAGTTGGCCAGTGGTCTGTTAACGATCTACAAGTACATCCTGCTGGCCAGCGTCATCATCTCCTGGGTCAATGCCGATCCCTACAACCCCATCGTCAGCTTCATCTACCGCGTGACCGAGCCCGCCCTGCGCCGCATCCGCCGCTACATGCCCGACACCGGCATGCTCGATCTCTCGCCGCTGGTCCTCTTCGCCCTCATCTACCTGGTGCAGATCATCGTCTTCGATACGGCCTACACCTACCTGATGATCTTCAGCAACCAACTCAAAGGAGGGGGCACCCTGTGAAAATCACCCCGATGGACATCCAGCAGCAGCAGTTCAAGGGGAAGATGCTAGGCGGACTCGACCCCGAGGACGTCGATGCCTTCCTGCAGGTGGTCGCCGGCGAGATGGAGGAACTGATCAGGGAGAACAACGACCTGAAGGAGCGCCTCAACCGCAACGCCACCGCCATGACCGAGATGGAGGCCCGTGAGGCGCAGCTGCGCGAGACCATGCTGGCGGCCCAGCGCATCACCGAGGAGATGAAGGCCAACGCCCAGAAGGAGGCGCACCTCATGATCTCCGAGGCGGAGCTCAAGGGTGAGCGCATCGTCGCCGACGCCGAGAACAAGCTGGTGCAGTTGAACAACCAGATCCAGGATCTCAAACGGGACAAGCTCCAGTTCGAGTCCGGCTTCAAGAACCTCCTGGATACCTACTACAAGCTGCTCGCCCTGGACAAATGAGCGAGGAGGTCAGGGTAACGCAGACACCGGAGGGGCATCTCTTCACGGTGCACGTGCAGCCGCGCGCCTCGCGCAGCGAAATCTGCGGACCCAAAGACGGCGAGCTGCGCGTCAGGCTCACCTCGCCGCCGGTGGACGACGCGGCCAACAAGCAGTGCGTCGAGCTGATCGCCAAGAGCCTTGGCATCGCCAAGTCCAAGGTGAGCATCAAGTCCGGGGCGAAATCCCGGCACAAGGTGGTAAGGGTGGAGGGGGTGGAACAGGATGAACTTCTCCGCTTATTTAAAATAAACAAGGAGCATCCATGAAGGCGAAAGACATTATGGTAACGGACGTGCCGTCCATCACCACCAAGACCACGGTGGCAGAGGCGGTCCGGATCATGAAGAGCAACTTCGGCGACGAGAGTTTCCTGAACGCGGCGCCGGGCCTGATCGTGATCAACGAAAGGGGAGGGCTTGCGGGGATCCTGACGCCCCTCAGCATCATCACGGCCATCATGGACGGCGCGCCGGAGGGAAAATCCGACCCCGCCTTCTTCGGCTCCCTGTGCGATCGCATCAAGGATCTTCCCATCTCCGCCATCATGGAACACCAGCCCATCTCCGTCACCCAGGACGCCAGCGTCAGCGACGTGGCCCGTCTCTTCCTCACCCACCGCTTCCAGAGGGTGCCGGTCGTGGACGGCAAGAAGGTGGTCGGCATCATCTACCGCTCGCGCCTGCTCTTCGCGATTTCCCAGAGCCTCCAGCTTGCCCCTTGACAAAGATGGTGCCGGGTCCTTATATTAATTCTGCCCTTAGCCGTCTTTTGGCCGGTGTCACAGTTTATTAGGAGGTAGTAGAAAAATGCCACTTTACGAGTATCAATGCAAAAGCTGCAATAATACCTTTGAGTTGCGCCAGAAGTTCTCCGACGCGCCCGCTTCCGAGTGCCCCCAGTGCGGCGGACCGGTCGAGAAGCTGATCTCCCAGTCCGGCTTTTCGCTGAAAGGGGGAGGGTGGTACGGAGACGGTTACGGCAGCTCCAAGGCGGCGCCTTCCTGCCCTTCGGGCGGGAGCTGCGCCGGCTGCCCCTCGGCCTCCTGATCACACAACCCACCAGCCCCCCGTTCGCGGGGGGCTTTTTTTGCCCCGTTTCCCGGCAAAATCCTTTACAAAAACCTCCTCATTACTTATTATCGACAGCTTAAATCCTGACGTCGGTGGGGCCCGCGCGCCCGCACCGCGCCTGCATATTACAGTGAAAAGAGGGGTGCACGTTAATGGCGAAAATCATCGACGGAAAGGCCATCGCGGCGAAAATCCGCGCAGAGATCAGCGCAGAGGCGGCTCGACTCAAGGAGCAGGGGATCGTCCCCGGTCTGGCCGTGGTACTGGTGGGGGAAGACCCGGCCAGCAAGGTCTACGTCTCCATGAAGGAGAAGGCATGCGCTGATGTGGGGATCTTTTCGGACGAGTACAAGCTGCCGGCCGAGACCGGCGAGGCGGAGCTCTTGGCCCTGATCGAGAAGCTGAACGCGGACCCGAAGATCCACGGCATCCTGGTGCAGTTGCCGCTCCCCAAGCAGATCAACACCGAGCGCATCCTGGAGGCGATCTCGCCGGAGAAGGACGCCGACGGTTTCCATCCCTACAACGTGGGGCGCCTGGTGATCGGCAAGCCGCTGTTCCAGCCCTGCACCCCCTACGGCGTCATGGTGATGCTCAAGGAAGCGGGAGTCGAGCTCTCCGGCAAGGAAGTGGTCGTGGTGGGGCGCTCCAACATCGTGGGTAAGCCGGTCGCCTTCATGTGCCTGCAGCAAAACGCAACGGTGACCCTGTGCCATTCGAAGACCCGCGATCTCGCCGGCAAGGTGGCCCAGGCGGACGTGGTGATCGCGGCGGTGGGCGTTCCGGAGATGATCAAGGGGGCCTGGATCAAGGAGGGGGCTGTTGTCATCGACGTCGGCGTGAACCGCGTGGGGGAGAAGAAGCTTGTCGGCGACGTCGAGTTCGCGGCGGCCAGCGAGCGCGCTTCGGCCATCACCCCGGTGCCGGGTGGCGTGGGGCCGATGACTATTACCATGCTGCTGCAGAATACGCTGGAGTCGGCGAAAAGAGGGATGTAAAACAAATCCCCCCTGTCCCCCCTTTGACAAGGGGGGGACGCCTGGGCTCGGGCGGCGGTGTGTGGCAAGGGACGCTGGGCACGGGACGCCTGGGCACGGGCGGCACCCATACAAGGCGCGCCGCTGGTGCCGAGGCGGACGCTGTTGCAATTTTTTATTCAATATGAGCAAGGAGTGTCGCTATGCGCGTTAAAAAGGCGGTCTTTCCGGTCGCGGGCCTGGGTACCAGGTTCCTGCCGGCTACCAAGTCCACCCCCAAGGAGATGCTGCCGCTCATCGATAAGCCGCTGGTGCAGTACGTGGTGGAGGAGGCGGTAGCATCGGGAATCGAACAGATCCTCTTCGTCACCGGGCGCGGCAAGAGGGCGATCGAGGACCACTTCGATATCTCCTTCGAGCTCGAGTCGCTCCTCTACGAGAAGGGGAAGGATCACGAGCTGCAGCAGGTGCGCCGGATCGCTGAGATGGCCAACATCTTCTTCGTGAGACAGAAGGAGGCGCTGGGCCTCGGCCACGCCATCCTCTGCGCCAAGGACTTCGTAGGCGACGAGCCTTTCGCGGTACTTCTGGGAGACGATATCATCGACGCACAGCAGCCCTGTCTCGGTCAGCTCCTGGAGACCTACGAGACCTACCGTTCGCCGGTGCTCGCCCTGGAGCAGGTCCCCATCGAGACAATCTCTTTCTATGGCTGCGTCAAGGCGAACCATCTTGCCAAACGCGCCTTCGAGGTGCTGGACCTGGTGGAGAAGCCGCCGGTCGCGGAGGCGCCTTCGGACCTCGCCATCATCGGCCGCTACATCCTGACCCCGGGGATCTTCCCAATCCTGGAAAACCAGGAGCCGGGCAAGGGGGGCGAGATCCAGTTGACCGACGCCATCAAGACGCTGTCGCGCAGGGAGCCGATCTACGGCTGCCGTTTCGACGGCATTCGCCACGACTGCGGCGATAAGCTGGGCTTTCTGAAGGCGACGGTGGACATGGCGCTCAAGCGCGGTGAGTTCAACGGGGATTTCGAGGCGTTTCTGAGGCAGCGGCTGGGCTGCTAGTTGCAGGCACTTCGCGAGGCGGCGGTGGGGGCAGCTAGTGCAGCCTGCCGCTGCCGCTGCCGTAGTGGAAGAAGGCAATCAGTTTGAAGTTTTCGCCGGTGTAACCCTTGGGGAATGAGCCGATCGGCCCCAGGGCGTTCAGGGTACGCAGCACTTCGTCGTCGAGGATCTTGCTCCCCGAACTTTCCAGCATGTCGACCCGGACGATTTCGCCCTTGCGGTTGAAGGTGATCCGGACCGGCGTGGTCCCCTCGATGCCGCGCAGAAGCGCCGCCTGCGGGTAGTGCCACACGCCGTAGATCGCCGTCTCCAGGCGGCGTAAAAACGAGCCGAACACGATGTCTTCGGTGTTGAGGAAGCGGGTGTCGCCTTCCTCGACTTCGCTGCGGTACTTTTCCCGGTAGCTCTCCTCCAGGCGCGCCATCTTGGTCGCGCTGGGAAACAGCTGGGCGCGCTCCGGAAGGGGGGCCGCCTTGGGCTTGAAGATCCCCTGGCCCGGCTGGACCGCTTCCTGGGAGGGCTGCACCGCCTGAGGCGGGACCGGCTGTCTCGGCACCAGTACCGGACGGCTCACTTGCGGCAGCGGCTTCGTCCTGGGCAGCATCCGATCCACCTCGTCACGCCCCTTCGGCGCCGTCTCCTTGACAACACGCTGCGCTTTTTCCGAATACCGCTTGATCTCGGGCTTGGGCTCCGGTTTCTCCTTGGGCTGGGGCTGTGGCTGCGGCGTCAGGTCCGGCAGGTCGGTGAGGTCCACCATGGTCGGTTCCGGTGCCGTTTTGGGTTGTCCCGGGGGGATTATCATGATAACTACATATACCGCTACGTGGAACAGCAGTGACAGCGCCAGCAGGTAGAGGAAGTTTTTTTCGATATATCTGTCGGACATGTATCTCCACCCGCTGATTCGGGTGTTTAGTGGCCACCTGAACTCGCGTGATGGTAGAAGATCATCCGGCAAATTGCAAGGGGTTTGGGGGCCGACCGGGCGCCGTACAGTATCTGATTCCCCTGATCCTTTCTGTAAACATCCGCTCCTTGACCTAAGTCAACTTTTTTTCCCAATTCTCCTAGTAACGTGAAGGCATCAAAACATCCGAGGTCACCATGCTCGTAGTTGTCTGCGTAAAGCAGGTTCCCGACACAACGCAGGTACAGATCGATCCCGTCACCAACACCCTGATCCGTGAGGGTGTCCCCTTCATCGTCAACCCCTACGATACCCACGCAGTGGAGCAGGCGCTCCGCTTCAAGGACCGCTTCGGCTGCCGCGTGGCCGCCATCTCCATGGGCCCCCCCAATGCCGAGGCGACGCTGAGAAAGGCGCTGGCCCAGGGGGTGGACCGCGCCGTGCTCCTCTCCGACCGCAGCTTCGGCGGCGCCGACACGCTCGCCACCAGCAAGGTGCTGGCCGCGGCGATCGAGAAACTGGCCCAGGAAGAGGAGGTCGGGGTGGTGATCTGCGGCAAGCAGACCATCGACGGCGACACCGCCCAGGTCGGCCCCGGCATCGCCACCCGGCTCAGTTTCTCCCAGCTCACCCTGGTGGACAGGGTCGACGAGCTCGACCTCTCCGGCAAGAAGATCCGGGTGAGCCGCAAGCTGGAAGGGCGCCACGAACACGTGGAGGCTCCGCTGCCTGTGCTTCTCACCGTGGTGCGCGAGCTGAACCGGCCGCGTTACCCAACCGTGGCCATGCGCCTGGAATCCGCCGACGCCCAGGTCGAGGTCTGGGACAACAAGGTGCTGCAGCTCGACGTGAACACGATCGGTCTCAAGGGCTCCCCCACCTGGGTAAGCCGCATCTTCTCGCCCGAGCGGGCCAAGGGGGAGATGCTGGGCGACGGGGTGCACGACCCGGAAGGGGCGGCACAGCTGCTGATCGACAAGATGCTGGAGAAGGATCTCCTGGCTCTTTAATCCAATTACCAAGGGAAAAGCAATGACCGATGCTGTGAAACCACCCAAGAAACCGCGCGGCAAGGCAAGGCTGCTGGAAAACAAGTGCATCGCCTGCGGAGCCCGCTGCCAGAGCGCCTGCCCGGTCGACGCGATCCAGATGAACGATGCGGGCGAGCCGATCATCGATGCTTCCCGATGCATCGGTTGCGTCAAGTGCGTGAAGGTCTGCCCGGTACAGGCGCTGGAGATGGCTTTCACCCCGGAGGAGCTGCGCATCCTGCAGGAGATGGCCGCCTCTTCCGCCGGTGCGGAGCCCTCGGAGGAAGACGCCGAGGAGGCCGCCCTCAGGAAGAAGCTCGCCGCCTATTCCGGGGTATGGGTCTTCGTGGAGCAGACCGAGGGGGAGGCCGCCAAGGTCTCCTGGGAACTCCTGGGCAAAGGAAGGGAACTGGCGCAGGCGAGGAAGTGCCCGCTGTGCGCCGTGGTGATGGGGGAGGGGGTGGAGAAGCTCTGCGACCAAGCCTTCGGCTACGGCGCGGAGAAGGTCTACCTCATGGACGCGCCGGTACTGCGCCACTACCGCACCGAGGCGTACCAGAAGAGCCTGTGCGCCTTGGTCGAGAAGTACAAGCCGGAGGTGATCCTGATGGGCGCCACCGGTCTTGGCCGCGATCTCGCCGGCGTGGTCGCCACCGTGCTCGCCACCGGGCTCACCGCGGACTGCACCGGGCTCTCCATCGACGACAAGGGAAACCTGATGCAGACCCGTCCGGCCTTCGGCGGCAACATCATGGCCACCATCGTCTGCGACAAGTTCCGCCCCCAGATGTCGACCGTGCGCCCGCACGTGATGCCCATGCCCGACTTCGACGCGCAGGCCAGGGGGGAGATCGTCCGTGAGCCGGTCCCGGTGGCCGAGGACCAGGTGATGGTCAAGGTGCTGGACATCCTCATGGACGGCGGCGGCTCCAAGGTCGACATCGCCGGGGCCGAGTTCATCGTCTCCGGCGGGCGCGGCATGATGGCCAAGGAGAATTTTGCCATGCTCGAGGAGCTGGCCGAGGTGTTGGGGGGCGTCGTGGGCGCCTCCAGAAGTGCTGTGGACGCCGGCTGGATGCCGCCGGACCGTCAGGTGGGGCAGACCGGAAAGACGGTGCGCCCCAAGGTCTACATCGCCTGTGGCATCTCCGGTGCCATCCAGCACCTGGTCGGCATGCAGGACTCCGACGTGGTGATCGCCATCAACCGCGACGCCGAGGCCCCGATCTTCGAGGTGGCGAGCTACGGCCTCGTGGGTGACCTGTTCAAGATCATCCCGGCGCTGACCAACAAGCTGAGGGCGCTCAAGGCTGCCCGTTCCAAGGCGTGATCAACCGAAACGATTAGTTGCGCGGCAGCGCCGCATTCCATAACGAGGTACACCTATGATGCCGCAAACCGTTATCTTCACGACGCTCCTGGTCGCCTCGCTCCTGTTCTTCTGCTGGAGCGTGTACCGTCGCTTCTCGCTGGTCTGCTACGGCCAGCCCGAGGATCGTCTGGACCAGCCGGCGCGTCGTCTCTCGGAGATGTTCCTGTACGCCTTCGGCCAGTTGCGCGTGCTGAGAAAGCCCTTCGGCCTGAACCACTTCGTGATCTTCTGGTCCTTCATGATCCTGGCGCTTGCCAACGGCGAGTTCCTGGTGAACGGCGTATTCCCGTCGGTGAGCCTCGCCCTGCTGCCGGAGGGGATGCATCGGGTGCTCCTGTTCGCCTTCGACGTGGTGTCGCTTTTGACGCTGTTCGCCATCGCCTTCTCCTTCATCAGGCGCCTGGTGGTCAAGCCTCCCTACCTGGACAGCCTCTACGTGAAGGGGAAAAGCCCGGAGGCGTTCCTGATCCTTTCCTTCATCGCGCTTTTGATGCTTGCCTACTTCGGGCTGCACGGCGCCATGGTCGCCCTTGGCACGGAGAACGATACCGCGGCCATGCCGATCTCCAGCCTGGTCGGGGGCGCGCTCGCGGCGCATCCGTCCCTGGTCTCTACGGTATATTCCGTCTCCTGGTGGCTGCACGCCTTCGTGCTCTTCGCCTTCATCTGCTTTTTGCCGCATTCGAAGCACATGCACATCCTGACCGCGATTCCTAACTGCTACTTCGGGGCGCTCACCTGGCCCGCGACCCAGCCGCGCGAGAAATTTGAGAAGGGGGCGGTCTACGGGGTGGGGAGCGTGGAGCGCTTCACTTGGAAGGACCTGTTCGATTCCTTCTCCTGCACCGAGTGTGGCCGCTGCCAGGCCGCCTGCCCTGCCGCGATTACGGGCAAACCATTGAACCCGCGCCAGATCGTGCATGCCATCAAGACCAACCTGCTGGAGAACAGCCACGCGCTCCGGGAGGGGAGAAGCGGCACCCTGCCGCTCATCGGCGACGAGGGTGAGGGGACCAACACCGAGGAGGCGATCTGGGCATGCACCACCTGCGGCGCCTGCATGGAGGCCTGCCCGGTGCTGATCGAGCAGATGCCCAAGATCGTCAAGATGCGGCGCCACCTGGTGGAGACGGAGTCGCGCTTCCCCGAGGAACTGCTCAACCTGTTCGAGAACATGGAGCAGCGCTCCAATCCCTGGGGCATCGCTCCGGGCGAGCGCGCCAAGTGGGTTTCGACCCTTCCGGTCAAGCCGTTCGCGGCCGGCGAGACCGAGTACCTCCTCTATGTCGGCTGCGCCGGTTCCTTCGATTCCCGTGCGAAACAGGTCACCGTGGCGCTTGCCACCGTCCTGAACGCGGCGGGTGTTTCGTGGGGGATCCTGGGCAAGGACGAGAAGTGCTGCGGCGATTCGTTGAGGAGGCTCGGCAACGAGTACCTGTTTGAGAAGATGGCCCTGGAGAACGTGGAGCTGTTCCGCGAGCGAGGGGTGAAAAAGGTAATCACCCTCTGCCCGCACTGCCTCACCACGCTGAAGAACGACTACCGCCAGTACGGCCTCGAGCTCGAGGTGGTGCACCAGAGCGAGCTGATCGCCGAGTTGATCCGGAGCGGGCGCATCAAGCTGGACAAGAAGGACGACAGCCTGGGGCGGATCGCCTACCACGACCCCTGCTACCTCGGGCGCCACAACGACATCTTCGACGCGCCGCGCACCCTGGTCCAGGCGGCGACCGGCACCGCCGCCGTCGAGGCGGAACGCAACGGCAGGAACTCGTTCTGTTGCGGCGCCGGCGGCGGGCGCATGTGGATGGAGGAGTTCACCGGCGAGAGGGTGAACCACGCCCGCGTCGACGAGCTTTTGGCACAGAAGCCGGACACCATCTGCGTCGCCTGCCCGTACTGCATGACCATGGTGGAGGACGGCCTCAAGGACAAGGGGGCGGGCCAGGTCCGGGTCAGGGACGTGGTTGAGGTGCTCGCCGAGGGGCTGTTGAGAAAGAACGCGTAGTGGGACGGGGGTGGGATGGCGCCAAAAGAGGAACTGATGGCAGCGTCACCCACCCCCCCGACCCCCTCCCGTCGAGGGAGGGGGAGCGATCACCGTCCCTGTTGGGGCGAATAATCATTCGCCCTATCCTGACACCCGCACCTGGGCTCCTCCGCAGGGGGGAGACGGGAACAGCAACGCCATACCAAGCGCGCTGCCATAGCGTAAAAAGCGGGCGCACTGCACCCTAAACAGGCACGAAAGGAACCTCGCCCTGTCCCATTTCACCCGCATAACCGCCAGCCTCCGCCCGATCCGGGGCGCCGTCATCTTTTTTTTACTCCTGCTGCCGTTCAACGCCTACGGCGCGCCGACCGTCACCGTCGCGGCCGTGGGGGACATCATGATGGGAAGCGACTTCCCGACGCCCAAGCTGCCGCCCCGCGACGGCGGGGACCTCTTCGCCGCGGTCACATCTTACCTGCGCCGCGCCGACATCGCGCTGGGGAACCTGGAGGGGCCCCTGTGCAGCGAGGAAGCGCCGGCCAAGGAACCCCTGCCCGGGCGCCGTTACCTTTTCCGCACGCCCCCCACATACGCCCGGAACCTGAAAGAGGCGGGCTTCTCGGTCCTTTCCCTGGCCAACAACCACGCCCGCGACTTCGGCCCGGCCGGGCTGGAGGCGACCAGGAAGGCGCTCTCCGGGGCGGGCCTGCAGTTTTCCAGCAAGAAAGGTGAGATCGCCCGCTTCGACCTGCACGGCGTGCGCGTCGCCGTCATCGCGCTCTCCTTTGGCCCGCCGCCGCGCTCCATCGTTTTCCCGGCACAGCCCCTGCAGGAGATCGAGCGTGCCGCCCGCGACTACGACCTGGTCATCCTCTCCATCCACGCCGGTGCCGAGGGTAGGGGGGCGCTGCACGTGGCCCCCGGGGAGGAGCGTTTCCTTGACGAGCCTCGCGGCGACCTGGTCCGCTTCGCCCACGACGCCATCGAGCGGGGCGCCGACCTGGTGCTCGCCCACGGCCCGCACGTGCCGCGCGCACTGGAGCTGTACCGGGGGCGGCTGATCGCCTACAGCCTGGGGAACTTCGCCACCTACGGCGGGGTGAGCGTCGCCGGTGAGAGCGGTTACGCGCCGCTGCTGACCGTTGAGCTAGCCGCCGACGGCGCTTTTCTCGGGGGGAATATCGACTCCTTCAGGCAGTCCCGTTACACCGGGCCGCAGCCCGACCCCAAGCGCCGGGCCCTGCGCCTGATGCGCAGGCTTTCCTCCGAGGATTTCCCGGATTCGCCGCTGGTGATCGGGGACGGTGGGCGGATCGCAGTTAAGAAATGAGGGGAGCGAGCGGGGAGATAAATAAAGAGGAGGCAGGATGTTTCTGATCGTGCAAAACGACCCGCACTGCCCGGCAGGGGGGCTGCTGCATCTGCTGGAAGACTCCGGGCATCCCTACCGGTGCCTGGCCGCTTACGCGGGCGAGGCCTTTCCCGACCCGGCGGCGCTTACCGGCGTGGTGGTCCTGGGAGGGGAAATGGGGGCGCACGACACGGTCGAGCATCCGCACCTGGCCCTGGTGCTGGAGTTCATCGCCGCCGCCATCAAGGCGGGGACGCCGCTCTTGGGCATTTGCCTCGGGGGACAGCTCCTCGCCCACGCGGCCGGCGGCGTGGTGAGCTCGCCGTCGCCGCACCGCGAGATGGGGATCTGCCGCGTCGATCTGAACGGGGAGGGGAGCGCCGATCCTATCTTCGCCGGGGTGCCCAGTCCCTTCGTTACCTTCCAGCTCCATAACGACAGCTTCACCGTCCCCCCCGGCGGCGCGCTGCTCGCCTCCTCCGACGCCTGCCCGGCCCAGGCCTTCCGGCTCCCCGGCTGCGTCTACGGCGTACAGTTCCACCCCGAGGTGGACCGCGCCATCGTCGACGGCTGGGACGCCCTGTTCACCCCCCGCGCCGACTACCTCTCCGGCTTCATCGCCGCCGAGACCGCGTTCAACTCCGCTTCCCACGCCATCCTGGCCAACTTCATCTCCCTCGCAGCAGCCGCCCGCCTTTCTTGAAATCCCGACCTTATATTGTAAAGTTCTAACGTTTGCCTTCCGGGCATCACGAGACCGCGCCCCTGCGGGGGCTCCGGCCGGTCAATTCCCCCCTCGGAATGCGACGAAGGAGGTGCCGTGAAGCTTTCGTGGCCGGGAAAGAGCTCACTCAAATCCAGACTGATCACGCTTCTCCTCGGCTGCAACACGCTGCTGCTTCTTTGTCTCACCCTCAGTTTCGTCAGCTACCATCCGCTCGCCTCACCCACCGCACCCTGGAACACCCGGCCGCTGCTCTTCGCCTCCTTCCAGATCACCCTGACCCTGCTCGGATCGGCGGTACTGGCCGTACTGCTCTCCCGCCGCATCGACTGGATCATCACGGAGCCGATCCGGGACCTGAGCCGGAAGATGGAAATCGTCACCCAAAACCAGGACTACCGGGTCAGGGTGGAGCGCACCGGTGCGGACGAACTGGCGGTCCTGTTCGCCTGCTTCAACAACATGCTCGCGGAGATCTCGATCCGGGACGAACGCCTGGCGCTGCATTCCGAGGAGCTGGAGCTCGAGGTGGCGGAACGGACCCAGGAACTGTCACAGGTGAACCGGCAGCTCGAGACGAGCCTGGAGAGCGTGCGGGAAGCGATGCAGAGCGCGCAGTCGGCCAACCGGGCCAAATCGGATTTCCTCGCGCAGATGAGCCATGAGATCAGAACCCCGATGTACGGCGTGCTCGGCATGACCGAGCTCCTTTTGGGCACCGACCTGACCAAGGAGCAGGCCCGCTACGTGGACACGGTGCGGCGCTCGGGTGAGGCGCTTCTCTCCATCATCAACAACATCCTCGACTTCTCCAAGATCGAGGCGGGGCGCATGGAGCTGGAACAGATCCCGTTCGACCTGCACCAGGTGGCCGCCGATGCGGTCGCCATCTGTGCCGAGGACGCGGCCAGGAAGGGGCTGGAGCTCACCCTGGCACTGGAACCGGGCTTGCCGCACACCTTCCTCGGAGATCCGGGGAGGCTGCGCCAGGTGATGGTGAACCTGCTGGGCAACGCGGTGAAATTCACCTTGAAGGGGTCGGTGTGCCTTTCCGTGGCGGTCGCCGAGCCTCCAGCCCTGGTCCGTTTCAGCGTCGAGGATACCGGCATCGGCATCGCCCCCGATGCGCAGCAACGCATCTTCAACCTCTTCACCCAGGGGGATGAATCCATGACCCGCAAGTACGGCGGCACCGGCCTGGGGCTGGCCATCGCCCGGCAGCTGACCGAGCTGATGGGGGGGGGGCTGGAGCTGGAGAGCGAGCCTGGGCGCGGCTCACGCTTCAGTTTCACCGCACGGCTCGAGCCCCACGAGGAGGCCCCACGTCACGAGCGCTGCTGCAGCGCCCTGCGCGACAAGCGGGTGCTCCTGGCGAGCGACGATGAGCAGACCCGGGACGGGATCGGGGAACAGCTCCGTTCGTGGGGGATGGACCTGGAATGCGTGGGCGATGCCCCGGACGCCTTTTGCCGCATCGTGACCGCCCCGTTCGACGTCGCTATCCTGGACCACCGCCTGGCGGGGACCGACGGGATCGAGCTAGCCGCCACCATGCGCACCGTCCCGCCGGGACGCTCGCTGCGGATCCTGCTCCTGACCGAGCGGGAGGAGCAGGGGGGCGCCCCGCGCCTGGCGGAGCTGGAGATTGCGACCTTCCCGCGGCGGCTGCTGCACCAGGAGGGGCTCTACCGGGCCGTGATGGCGGCACTGGGGATGGATGACGAAGAGCGGCTGGCACTTGGGTGCTGCGGCGCCGCCGTCCCGAGTCAGCGCCAGGTGCTCCTGGTGGAGGATAACGTGGTGAACCAGGAGGTGGGGAGGGGGATGCTGGAAAGCCTCGGTTGCCGGGTCCGGGTGGTGGAGGACGGCGCCGCTGCCGTGAGCGAGGTCCAGCGTAACCGCTACGACGTGGTCTTCATGGACTGCCAGATGCCGGTCCTGGACGGGTTGGAGGCCACCAGGCGGATCAGGGCCTGGGAGCAGGACGGCGAGGGGCGCGTACCCATCATAGCGCTCACCGCATACGCCATGCCCGGGGACCGGGTCGCCTGCCTGGAGGCGGGTGCCGACGACTACCTCTCCAAGCCTTTCACGTGCGAGCAGATCGCCAAGGCGATGGACCGGCTGCTGGACGGCGCAACTGTCCCGGCGGCAGAGGAGGGCGTTCCCGACGAGGCTCTGGAGGTGATCTCCCACGACAAGATGAGCGGCGCCCTGGAGATGATCCGCACCCTTCCCGGCAACCGCGGGGTGGAGATCCTGCGCAAGGTGGTGGACCTGTACTTGGCCAGCACCCCGGCGCTGCTGCAGACCATGCGCGAGGCCGAATCCGGTGGAGACGCGGAGAAGCTCAAGGCGGCCGCGCACAGCTTCAAATCCAGCAGCGCCAACCTGGGCGCCCTGCGCCTGGCCGGGGTCTGCATGGAACTGGAAAGCCTCGGCCGGGCGGGCTCAACGGAAGGGGCGCTGCCGCTTTTACACCAGGTCGAGGAGGAGTACCGGCTGGTGCGGGATGCCTTGAGGGGAGGGCCGCTATGCTGACCAGGAAGTCCAAACGCGCCACCGCGCTGGTCATGGTGGTGGACGACGACCAGGCCGTGCGTCTGCTGGCCCGGGAGACCCTGGAGAACTCCGGGTTCGCGGTGCGCGACGCCGAGACCGGAGAGCAGGCGCTGGAAGAATTCCACGCTTACGCGCCGGATCTCGTGCTCCTGGACGTCATGCTCCCCGGCGTGGACGGCTTCTCCGTCTGCAGCGCCATCCGGCGCACCGAGGGGGGGCGCGACACGCCGGTCCTGATGATGACCGGCCTGGACGACCTGGAGTCCATCGACTGCGCCTACGAGGTCGGCGCCACCGACTTCATCACCAAGCCGATCAACTGGCACATCCTGGGCTACCGGGTGAGTTACATGCTGCGGGCAAGCAGCGCGCTCGAGCAGCTCAGGGAAAGCCGCGCCGGCCTCGCCCACGCCCAGAGCCTCGCCCACATAGGCTCCTGGGAATGGGACCTCACCAGCGGAGAGATCCGCTGCTCGGAAGAGGTGTACAGCATCTGCTGCATCGACCCCGGCCACCGCGACGGCAACCCCATCCTCGACCCGGTGCACCACCAGGACCGCGCCTTCGTGCAGGGCTCCATCGACGACGCCATAGCCAAGCGCGCCCCCTTGAGCTTCGATTACCGCGTCACCCTGGACGGTGGGGATCGGACCCTGCACGCCGAGCTGGTGACCGTGCTGGACGAGGAGGGGGAGGCCGTCTGCCTGACCGGCACCATCCAGGACATCACCGAGCGCAAGCGGGCAGAGGAGCAGATCCGCCTGCTGGCCTACTACGACGCCCTGACCGGGCTCCCCAACCGCCGCTTCTTCCAGCAGCAGCTGGAGCAGGCGCTGGTCTTCGCCAACCGCAACGACCGCATGCTGGCCGTACTGTTCCTCGACCTGGACCGCTTCAAGCTGGTGAACGACACGCTGGGACACGGGGTGGGCGACCGGTTGCTGCAGGACGTGGCCGACCGCCTGCTGCGCTGCGTGCGCAGAAGCGATTGCCTCGCCCGCGCCGAAGACGACTGTCCCCCCTCGCTGGTGTCGCGGTTGGGCGGCGACGAGTTCACCATCATGCTCTCGGACATAGAGCACTTCCAGGACGTGGCCAAGGTGGCCCGGCGCATCCTGGATGCGGTATCGGTACCGTATTCACTGGAAGGGCAGGAGGTATTCGTCTCGACCAGCATCGGCATCAGTCTCTATCCCTTCGATGCGACCACCGCCAGCGACCTGATCAGAAACGCGGACGGCGCCATGTACCAGGCCAAGGAGCAGGGGAGAAACGGCTACCAGATCTACGACGAGTCGATGAACGCCAAGGCGCTGGAACGGATCATCCTGGAAAGCCAGCTCCATAAGGCGCTCAAGGAGGAGGAGTTCCAGGTCTACTACCAGCCCCAGGTGAGCTGCCGGACCGGCGAGGTGGTTGGCATCGAGGCCCTGGTGCGGTGGAACAGCAAGGAACTGGGGGTGGTGGAGCCCGGCCGTTTCCTGCCGCTGGCCGAGGAGATCGGGCTGGTGATCCAGATCGACCAGTGGGTGATGAGGGAGGCCTGCCGCCAGCACAAGCTCTGGATCGACCAGGGGCTGCCGCCGGTAACCATCGCCGTCAACATCTCGGGGCAGCAGTTTCTGAAGAACGAGTTGCTGGACACGGTTACCGCCGTCCTGGAGCGCAGTGGTCTCGACCCCGGCCTTTTGGAGCTGGAACTCACCGAAGGGGTGCTCATGGCGCACACCGAGCGAACCGTGAAGACGCTCCAGGCCCTCAAGGGGATGGGGGTGCGCCTGGCGATCGACGACTTCGGCACCGGCTTCTCCTCGCTTTCCTACCTGAAGCGGTTTCCGCTCGACGTGCTGAAGATCGACCGGACCTTCATCAACGACATCACCAACGACCCCGACGACGCCGCCATCACACTGGCCACCATCGAAATGGCGCACACCCTGAAGCTGCAGGTGATCGCGGAAGGGGTGGAGACCCCGGCACAGCTTGAATTCCTCACCAGGAACCGCTGCGATATGTACCAGGGGTACCTCTTCAGCAAGCCGATGCGTCCGGAGGAGTATCCCCGCCTGTTCCTGCCCACAGCGACTGATCCCGCTATGACAGCTCCCGCTGTGAACGATCCTGCTACGACAGCTCCGGCCGGCATTGATGCCGCCGCGACTGATCCAGCTACGACTGATGCCGCCGTTTCAGAACCGGCCACAGATCCGGCGACAGATCCGGCCACAGATCCGGCCACAGATCCCGCCCCCAGTGACTCCGGCTGCTGACCTGCAGCCCCGGTTAACCGGTCATGCCCTTCGTTTCCGTCCTTGCCTAAAAAATCATCATACCTGCCGCAATAAGTGACCTGTATATGGCCGCGTTTACGCGACGAAGGCTAAAAACGTCAATGTTTCAATGTGTTGCAAGCGTTGATGCGAGCTGGCACAGCCTGTGCTAAAGGATGGTTACACGGCACGAGGGTGTGCCGCAGAAGGCTTTCCCGCCCGTTTAGGCAATGGTGCAGGTCGTGGTGGAGGGCATCATTATTGGGAAAGGGGGACTGTTTTCAAGGCTGCAAAGCTGTTTATTCAAAGTTGAACAAAAGGCAAGGGCATCGAAGCCTTCAGGGGCCTGAAAAGAGGGTGAAACCTGGAACCGATGGATGCTATGTCTGCAAGCCGGCTGATCGGCCTGCTGAATGTTCTGCAAGACCTGTGATGCACGCAGTGTGCAAACGACAAATCCACCGCCATTACTAACAAAGGAGGCAAGCGATGAAGCTGATCGAAGCAATCATCAAGCCGTTCAAACTGGATGAGGTGAAGGACGCCCTCAACGAGATCGGAATCGAGGGGATCACCGTGAGCGAGGTGAAGGGGTACGGGCGCCAGAAGGGACACACGGAACTGTACCGCGGCGCCGAGTACGTCGTGGACTTCATACCCAAGGTGAAATTGGAAATCGTCGTGGCCGACGAACTGGCAGTCAAGGCCGTCGCCACCATCGAGGATACCGCCAAAACCGGCAGGATCGGCGACGGCAAGATCTTCATCCTTCCGCTGGACGACGCGGTCCGCATCAGGACCGGCGAGAAGGGCGACGAGGCGATCTAGGACTTCAGGATCTTTCAATCCAACCCATAAATACGATCAATGGAGAGTGTTATGATGCGTGACATTAAAAAGGTAAAGGATGCAGCTAAGCCCGCTTCCAGCTGCCTCACAATGAAACTCGGGAAGCTGGCCCTCCTGGCCAGCCTGATGCTGGTACCGGTCCTCGCCATCGCCGAGGAGAAGGCGGCCGATTCCGCCGCGGCGCCGGCTGCCGCCACCGCCACCGCAGCCCCCGCCGCCGCTGCCGCCCCCGCCGCCGCACCTGCTCCGGCCGCAGCCGCACCGGCCGCCGCCCCTGCCGCGGCGCCGGCTGCCAAGAACGTCGCCCCGGTTCTCAACACCGGCGACACCGCATGGATGCTGGTCTCCGCCGCCATGGTCCTCTTCATGACCCCGGGCCTCGCCCTGTTCTACGGCGGCATGGTCCGTCAGAAGAACGTCCTCTCGACCATGATGCACTCCCTGGTGGCCATGGGCATCGTCGGCGTGCAGTGGGCCATCATCGGCTACTCCCTGGCCTTCGGCCCCGACATGGGGCACGGCCTGGTGGGCGACTTCAGCAAGGCCCTTTTGAACGGGCTGATCACCTTCAAGGACGGCAACGCGATCTACGCGCTGTTCCAGAACGTCCCGACCGAGCCGGGCGCGATTCCCGAGTACGTGTTCGCCATGTACCAGGCCATGTTCGCCATCATCACCGTGGCCCTGATTTCGGGTGCACTGGCCGAGAGGATCAAGTTCTCCGCCTACTGCCTGTTCGTGCTGCTCTGGACCACCCTGGTCTACGATCCGCTGGCGCACTGGGTCTGGATGTCCGACGGCTGGCTCTTCAAGATGGGCGCACTTGACTTCGCAGGCGGCACCGTCGTTCACCTCTCCTCCGGTATCTCGGCCCTGGTGGTACTCTTCTTCCTCGGCAAGCGTCACGGCTTCCCCAACGAGCGCATGGCTCCGCACAGCCTCCCGCTGACCCTGCTCGGCGTCGGTCTGCTCTGGTTCGGCTGGTTCGGCTTCAACGCGGGTTCCGCCATCGTGGGCGCCGGCTGCTCCGACGCGGCTGGCGGCTTGGCCGGCCTGGCCTTCATGACCACCACCATCGCACCGGCCGCTGCCGGCCTCACCTGGATGATCGCCGAGTGGATCCATGCCGGCAAACCTTCCGCCCTGGGCTTCGGCTCCGGCGTGGTGGCGGGCCTGGTCGTGATCACCCCCGCAGCCGGCTTCGTACAGCCGGGTGCCGCCCTCTTGATGGGCGTTGCCGGCGGCCTGGTCTGCTACGGCGGCGTGCTGCTCAAGGCGAAGCTTAAGTACGACGACTCCCTGGATGCCTTTGGCGTGCACGGCGTGGGCGGCACCACCGGCGCCATCCTGACCGGCGTCTTCGCCACCGTCGGCGCTACCGGCCTCACCTCCGGCAACATGAAGCAGTTCGTCACCCAGCTGGTCGCCGTCGGCGCCGCAGCCGTCTACGCGGTGGTGGTGACCCTGGTCATCGCCTTCGTCCTGCACAAGACCATCGGGCTGCGCGTCGAGAAGGAAGAGGAGATCATGGGCCTCGACCAGACCCAGCACTCCGAGACCGCTTACAACTAGCTCAGACTGCACTACCCGCAACGAGAGGGGGGGACCGCAAGGTCCCCCTTTTCTTTTTGCCCAAGCAGCGAACAGTGTTGGTTCCGGAGGGAGGGGGCGCGGCGGAAGGGACTGGCTCCGTCAGGTGCCTGTCCCTCTGGCGGAACGCTTCATTCGACTGAGCGGGCTTTCACAACCACTAAGGGGACAGGCACCTGGCGGAGCCAGTCCCCTCCCGCCACAAAAAAATCGCCTACCCTTTTGAAATATAGAGATTTCCTGTTAATGTTTTCCAGCCAGAAAAAGAGACCTCGGGAGGGAGATATGGATTCCAGGGACATGGTGCTCCGGAAGGAAGGGGACGGCATAGGGTATTACCAGCGTTGCAGCGCGGAGTCGGGGGTCGTGGGGCTCTCCACCATCTTCAGGATGTTCAGCGACGACGAGCTGCGTCACGCGGGGGCGCTGCGTGCGCTGCGGGACGGCGGCAGGGTGGACCTGCCCCACTCGGCCACGCTGGAGGGGGCGAAGAGCATCCTGCGTCGGCTCTCGGTTCGCGAACTCTCCCGCTACCGGGGCGATCTCAGCCTGTATCGGAACGCCATGCAGTTCGAGGCGCTTTCGGCGCGTGCCTGCTCCGAACTGGCCCGCGAGGCGCTGCACCCCTGGGAGCGCGAGATGTTCCAGACCATGGCCGACGAGGACGAGATCCACTTCACGCTGCTCGAGGAGATGCAGGAACTTCTGGAGGATAGCGATGTCCAT